>QBMP01000017.1:0-7959 GCA_003242115.1 Phormidesmis priestleyi | reverse complement strand
GAGTTAGAGCGAGTGCTCGTCGGCAAACCTGCTACCCTCGACACCTGGAGCATCAGCCATCTTGCCACCCTGCTACCGGCGCAAAAATATACCCTCGCCGATGATCTACCGCCCGAAATCGCTACTCAGCTGTGCTTAGGCTGGGTGCTGGGCCAATACCGCTTCACCCGATACAAGCGCACTGACGCCGACGCCCTGCCAGAACTCGCCTTCCCAGAGAGTGCCAATCAGCGCTACATTACCGCCGCTGCCGAAGCCACCTATTTAGTGCGCGACTTGGTGAATACGCCTGCTTTGGATATGGGGCCTCAGCAGCTAGCAGAAATGGCACAGCAATTAGCAGACAGGTTTGGCGCTGAGTGCAGCGTGACGGTAGGAGAAGATTTGCTCACCGCCAATTACCCGATGATCTATGCAGTCGGCAAAGCGAATGAGCAGTCAAGCTCACAAAAACCAAGGCTGATTGATCTGCACTGGGGCGAACTCGATGCACCGACAATAACACTGGTTGGCAAGGGCGTTTGCTTCGATACGGGCGGGCTGAATATGAAAACCTCAGCCGGAATGAAGCTGATGAAAAAGGACATGGGCGGCGCGGCGCAGGTACTGGGTTTGGCCAAAATGATCATGCAGCTTGGGGTCAGGGTACGGCTCAGGGTGCTGATTCCGGCAGTAGAAAACAGCATTTCAGGCAGCGCTACTCGCCCGCTAGATGTGCTGACTTCTCGCCAAGGGACGACGGTAGAAATTGGCAATACCGATGCGGAAGGCCGGTTAGTGCTAGCCGATGCGCTGAGTGAAGCGAGCCGCGAATTGCCGGATTTACTTATAGACTGTGCAACTCTGACCGGCGCGGCCAGAGTTGCGATTGGGGCAGAAATTGCGGCGCTGTTTTGTAATGATGAGGCGATCGCGCAAACTCTGGTAAAAATTGGCGAACAGCAGGACGATCCGCTGTGGCAGCTACCTTTACATGAGCCGTACCGCGCCATGCTAGAAAGCAGGGTGGCGGATTTGAACAATATTTCTAATGCGCCCTATGGCGGGGCGATTACAGCGGCGCTGTTTTTGCAATCGTTCGTAGGCAACCAGACTATTTCCTATCCTAAGCCTTGGATTCATGTGGATTTTATGGCCTACAACACTCGCTATCGCCCCGGTCGCCCGGAAGGCGGTGAGGCTATGGGTATGCGATCGCTCTTCACCTTAATCCAATCTAAGTTCTCTAGCGCGGTTTAGTCTCAGCCATAGACGAGGCTATGGCTGTAGCGCTGCTAGCCATAGCCTCGTCTATGGCTACCCAGTCCGGCTTCCAGGTGCTAGGTTTCGATGCGCTCATGACGATTTTGCGGATTGTAGCAATCTACAAAGTCTTACAGATGTTCGCGGATAAGGGGATTTTTCTTCAGGATGTGGTGAATGTTAGTACGGTAGTGAAGTTGTTGCAAAAAATATTGACGACTGTAGGTAAAGTCTTCTTTTCTGCTTCGCCGTCGGCATTTGTAATCGTAGTAGTGATTTTTTGCCGAAATCATCAGTGATGGTTCATTTTGTGCTGTGAGTGCTATCACAGATCGGCCTTTTTTGAACCAGGCCGTTTTCGACACTTTACTATTCTCCTACTAAATACCATAGTGCTACTTGCTATAACAAGTAGCTTACTCTGTAATTTTAGCTACATATTGATGTATCAAAAGATAGTTCACTATGCGTAGTTAGGTACTTTGGCAAGCAACGGATATCTGTTTATGAGAATCGTGAAGGTGTGGATTGGTAGGCTAGGAAAGCAAATACAGCAGAGTTTCAGCTGTATTTTAGGAGAAAATGTTTTAGGAGAAAGAGGTGCTGTACGGAAAGACCTGCGATGGCGAAACCTTTCCACAGGAAAATCGCTGGTTGCCCTCGCGCTAGTAACCATGTTTACACTTTGGGCCGTCAACGGTTCACTCCAATCTTTAGCGTCCACTGAAATTGCTCAACTGACAGGCAAAGTTTACGAGGTAAAGTCAACGCCAGATCACGTCATCTGGGGTGAGCTCTTTAAGCCAGATAGCGCCCCAATTTTAACGATTAAATCAGGCGACCAAGTCGTCTTAGAAACGATTTCTCACGAGGGAATCTTAGCCGATCAGGGTGACACAGTTGAGTTTCTAACAAGCCAGGGAATTAAAGAAGAAGATATTCTTCCTGACCAGCTTTTAGTAAAAGCCAACGTGGAGAAAACCGGCCCCGGCCCTCACGTCATCACCGGCCCAATTTATATAGAGGGCGCGGAACCTGGCGATGTATTGGAAATCAAAACTGTCGATATTGCCTATCGAGTCCCCTATGGTGTGATTTCCAACCGTCATGGTAAAGGTTCGCTACCGGGAGAATTTCCGGTTGATGAGGCTGATATCTATACCAAAGTAATCCCTGTTGATATGGCGAAAGATATCGGTGTTTTTCGGCCTAGCAACGGTCAGCCCAATCTGGGCATCCCGTTAAAACCTTTCATGGGAATTATGGGTGTGGTTCCAGCTGATGTAGCAGATGCTGTGAACTCCGTGCCACCTGGTGTTTACGGCGGCAACATTGACATCAAACGGTTAGGAATCGGCAGCAGCCTTTATTTAGCCGTTCAGGTGCCAGGAGCCCTGTTCTATTCTGGTGATCCGCACTGCGCTCAGGGTAATGGAGAGGTCGCGCTTACGGCGATTGAATGCTCCCTAACGCCCACATTTGAGCTAGTGCTGCACAAAGATATGACCCTTGAACAACCCGTGGGCGAGACTGAGGATGCCTGGATTTCGATTGGCCTAGACGAAGATCTCGATGAAGCGATGAAGGAGTCAGTCAGAGAGTCTTTGCGAATTGTCAACAGCGAGTATGAACTAACCGAGCAAGACGCGCTGCTTTTAGGTAGCGCTGCAATTGACTTTGAAGTCTCTCAAGTTGTCGATATTGTCAAAGGCATTCACGGTGTGATTCCAAAGCAGCTATTTGTGCCGTTAGAATAGGCTGATATTTTGGGCAGCGCGATCGCCTGCCAGAGATTGATCAGCAAACGGCAGCGGTAGGGTCAGACGTCACAGCGCCATTGCAGGTTGTGACGTCTGACTCAATGAAATGAACTTTAGAGACAACTTAGGATTTTAGAATTAAAGAGTATGCGCCGTTGTAATTGCTCAGACGATAGTCTATTGCAGGGTAAACTGCCCGAATTGGCATCTACCCGAATGAACAAGATTCATCTCCTGAGCATTGGCCTGTTTTTATCAGGTGGATTCTCGCTTTTTGAATGGATGGCAGGCTGGTGGAGCCATAGCCTTACCCTGATGTCAGATGCAGGCCATATGCTGTCTGACTGTTTGGCGCTGAGCCTAGCAATCGGGGCAGCTTGGCTGGCGCATTTAGCCATCAAACAAAGGGACTCTCTAGGCCCACAAACAGCAGAAATTGCCGCTGCGCTCGCCAATGGTCTGGGGCTATTAATCCTGGCAATGTGGGTGGTTTGGGAAGCAGTAAACCGCTTTCATGAGGATCAACACCCCGTCGTAGCTGGCGAAGTTATGCTGGTGACAGCTATCGTGGGCTTAGGCATCAACATCATAGCTGCGTCAGTCCTGCACGATCACAGCCGACACGACCTCAATGTTCGCGGCGCGTTTCTGCATGTTTTGGCAGATACCGTGAGTTCAGCGGGTGTGATTGTCTCCGCTGTTTTAATCTGGGCGTTCCACTGGAATTGGGTCGATGAGATTGTCAGCCTGTGCATTGCAGTCATGCTTGCCATAGGCTCATTCCCCTTGATCTTTGACAGCCTTCAATCCCTTCGCAGAACAAGCGCTGCAAAGCACTGACAATACCTCTCTCAGTGGCTGTGGCCGCAGCAGCTTCGCGCCGATTGTGGACGGTGCCAAGGCTGATCGGCACCAGTCTCAGAATCAACTGGTAGAGCCAGTTCTGGGTTACCGACAGATGAAACAGAACCTCGTCCACGATAGGCGGTGGGCGACAAGCTTTAGTCTATGCGTTGGCGTAGCCTCTCTGCCAGAGAATCGCTGAACCTCCAATTACAGTAGAAGTGTTACCCGGCGATGAACACACGCCACCTACTAGCCGATTTAATAGCCGATTTAGGCTGTCCAACCCAGCCGACCGATTGATCAGTGCCCGATATCACATTTAAAACTGTCAAAGAAAAAGTGCGAATAGGGTCAATTGACACTACAATGACACCAAATTTTTTGATAGAACCGATTTGATGTTTGGGCAGAAATTTCCATATTTTGGGAACTGTAGGGACTCATCAAGTTTTTTTGATTCAAACCCGTCATCGCCGGATTTGTACCCATGACCTCTACTCGAACCTCAAAACGATCCGCCAAGCGATCTGCAAAACGAACCGCAAAACGATCCACGGGCAACCCCTCAGTCCGCACCGCGCCGCCAGCGCCATCTGCGCCTTTGACGATAGGCGATCGCTTTCGCCAAAAGCTCTCAGATCTGGTCTGGCCATTGGTTTGGATGGGCATTTTGACCATTGCAGGCGGCATCAGCCTGCGGGCGGTCTCAATCATGACCGCAAATCCGCCCTTGCCAGACTGCACTGAGCTTTCAGCTACCAGCAGCGATCCCGAGCGGTTGCTGTGCGCTCAGGCCAGCGTTCGCTCCGGTTCGGGCCAAGCCCTCATCGAAGCGATTGAGCTAGTCGCGCCTTGGCCTACAAGCAACCCGCAATACGAAGAGGCCAACCGATTGATGAATCGATGGTCAAAGGCGCTGTTGAGTGAGCTAGAGCTAATGGTGCAGCGCGGCGACGTGCAGCAGGCAAAAGAGCTGGCAAAACGCATTCCTGAGCGGGTGGATATCTACCCTGAGGTCAAAAGCGCGATCGCGACCTGGGACAAAGAATGGAGCACGGGCAAAGAATTTGAAGCCGAGATTTTGCAGGCTTTGCAGGTTCAAAACTGGACGGGAGCGCGCCAAGAACTTCAGAGTTTTAAGAGCTTAAACAGCAACTATTGGGTGCGCACTCGCTATCAGCAGCTCAAGGAAAAAATTGACCGAGAAGAAACCGCCCGCCGTCAGCTCAATGAGGCCCGATCATTAGCAAAAACTAACAGTCCGCAGCAGTTGGGCAAGGCGCTGGCCATAGCCGAAGAGATCAATCTCGAAACCGCTGCTTGGAAAGACTCTAAGCCCGATGTGAATCTTTGGGCTCAAAAGGTGCTGCAATACAGCTTTCAAAAATGGGAGCAGGAAGATATTGAGGCCGCGATCGCTATCGTCCAGTTCGTGCCGCCCGATTTGGCTCTCACTGCTGAAGCCAAAGACCTGGTTAGCTTCGGCCATGCCAAGCGCCTAGCCACGAGTCCTTACGACCAGTGGACGCCCTCCTACGCCCAAATCTACAGTCTGCTAGAGGCCATTCAGGCCATTCAGCAAATTTCGCCGACGAGTCCTTTTTACGCCCAAGCCCAAGAAAGCCTCAGCGAGTGGAAGCAAAAGCTCGATGATCTGGTGCAATTGCAGTACGCCAGCACCTTGGCCAAAGTGGGTCAGCGCGGCAGCTATTTAATGGCCATAGCCGAAGCCGAAAAAATCACCCAAGAGCGCCCGCAGCGCTTGCAAGCTCAAACCCTGGTTTCTCACTGGCAAAAAGAAATTCAGCGGCAAGAGGATCGCCCAATTTTGAGCCGAGCGGTGCAGCTCGCGATCGCGGGTGGCAAAGCGAATTTACAGTTGGCGATCGCCGAAGCGAACAAAGTCGCCAAAGGCCGTGCCCTCAGAGTCGAAGGCCAAACCTATATTGCCGAATGGGCCGACCGCATTGAAATCATTGAAGATCAGCCGCTTTTGACCAAAGCCCAAAAGCTAGCAACCGGCAGCGGGCTAACAGCCTTGCGATCCGCGATTGCTGAAGCGCAAAAAGTCGCCAAAGGCCGTGCCCTTTACGACCAAGCCCAGACCAAGATCAAAGACTGGACAGCCGAAATTCAGACAGCAGAAGATCGGCCGATTTTGACCCAAGCTGAGGGTCTCGCTGCGAACGGCAGCCTCACAGCCGCGATTGATACCGCCGCCCAAATTGCCCCAGGGCGATCGCTCTACGGTGAAGCCCGCAGCAGCATTGCCATTTGGGCAAGAGATCGGGCCTACATCTGGTCATTAGAAGCACCCGCCGAAGACGATGCGGTTGGCGGCTACCAGGAAGATGGAGCAATTGATGACTCGGCCACCGATCCGGCGGATAATGAGGGGAGCGCCGATAGCTATAATGACGACTACAATCAGTAGCTAATTCAGTGGCTAATCAATAGCTAATCTATCCGCGAATGATTACCCGCAATCATCAACTAATTCGCCCGGTTTTCTAGGCCAGACATGAGCGATCGCCCCATTCAACGCCCTCTCCAACTGATGTTGGTAGATGAAGACCCAGTTTTTCGATTGGGCTTAAAGGTTTGGCTAGAGCAGCAGAGCGATTTTGTGGTGGTGGCCGAAGCAGGCGATGCGGCTGAGGTATTGGAATTAGTGCGCAGTCAGGCCCAAATTGGGGCTCAAATTGATCTGCTCATTCTCGATCTGGGCCTCGGCGCGCAAAATCCAGCCGCCACCCCCGGATTAGAACTTTGCCAGCAGCTCAAAACCGAGTTTCCAAACCTGCCAATTCTCGTACTCAGCGCGCAAAACGAGCCCGTCATTCAAGCCGCCGCCGAACGCATGGGCGCAGATGGCTACGGCACCCGTAGTATGTCAGTTGGGCACTTAGCGGATCTAATTCGCAAAGTCTCCGGCGGTGAGGCAAGCAGTGAGGCCAGTGATCAGGCAAGCGATCAGGCCAGCACCTCAGCCAAACCCACACAAGTGCCCGCGTCTCAAACAGCAGCCCCCGATCCCGCGTCTCTCCCGACGGCAGCGCCCAATTTGCTCCCAGATCACCCTAGACCCGCTGAGCTTTTGCGGCTCACCGATATTCCAGGGCCACTGACGGCCATGCGCCTCAGTATGCGGCTCTTTGCTCAGCAGCAAATTGACCAAGAGCTGTCGGTACTAACAGCCGCTCGTCAGCAAACCAGCTCCTGGCTCAAGCAAACCATTCTCGATGGCAAAAAAAGAGAGCTAAAAGTCGCCAGACAGCTCGTATCGGCGATTTGGCGCACGCCGCAGTTTAGCGATGCCGTTAGGGCCAATGCGGTTCGCCAGCCCGGACGTGGCGGACTCTCTACAGGGCGAAATCAGTTCAATCAATCACCGGGATCAGCCAGTACCGATTGGATTCGCATGGCCAGAGGATCTAGCGATCGCCAAAGCTACGCAGATAGGACAGCAGCCCGCTATTTGGATCGTGAGTCGTTGGTGCCCAGAGCAGCCGCGATCGCCCATCAAACTCAAAACAATGACCCCAATACCGTCCGATTGCAGGTTGGCCCCGGCGATGTGCAAACCATCGTCTTTGAAAGCGTTTTTGCCAAACTCCAGCAGCCGCTGAAAAATATCAGCGAATCACCGCTCGAAATAGATATTCTCCGACCCGACAAAAAGCTAGAGCTGCTGTACATAGTCTTGCGTCAGCTAGAAACGCTGCTCGCCGATTTGCGCGCCTCACAGGTCAAACCCGGTCAGATCTCTACGCGCGCGAATCAAGTCATTCACGATCTTTGGGACGCGGTGAATACAGAGTTTTTTGGCAAGTACTACACCGTGCAGATCAAAAACATGGAGGGCACCATCGAAGAAGAAATTGTGCCATTGCTACAGCAAGAAAAACCGCTGGTGCAGGCGCAAATTTTAGATCGAATTCCGCGCGTTGGCGCTCTCTTTGGCCACTGGCTGTTTTTAGAACCCATGACGATTGAGGGTTCATCTTATAACGCCACCACCCCGCAAGCGCTAGCCCACAGCGAATGCCTGCTCGAAAACCTGACCATTCAAGTCGCCAATGCGGTCGTGCAGCCCCTACTCAACCGCTTA
>QBMP01000179.1:5691-9314 GCA_003242115.1 Phormidesmis priestleyi | reverse complement strand
AATGCGCCCAAAAAGCGAGGACGCTTGAAGCAAAGCCGCCCGAAAAACTTACTCGACCGACTACAGAACCAGCAAGCTGCCGTCTTAGCGTTCATGGTCAACTTTCAGGTGCCGTTTGATAACAATCAAGCGGAGCGGGATGTGCGCATGATGAAACTGAAACAGAAGATATCGGGCTGTTTTCGTTCTCTGCTCGGGGCTCAGCAGTTCTGTCGCATTCGAGGCTACATCTCAACCCTGAGAAAGCAAGGGCTGCCTTTACTTGAGGCGCTCAGGAGGACATTCCTTGGCGATCCTATTCTGCCTAGATTACAGCCTGAGTAGTTACATCCATTGTTCCTAAGCTAGCCCAGCTTACAGTGAGCCTCACCGCCTAGCTCGATCCAGCCGTGAATCAACCCTGACGTTGATTGCGCTGCCGAACAGCGGCCCGCATTATCAATCACAATCACCCCGCCTTCGCCCTGAACCTTTTTGACTAAATAATCAATCCCCGCTTGAGCAGCAGCGGCAGCATCCATCCCTTTGAAATAAACAAAGTCAGAGACCGTTTTGGCCAGCACCGTGCGCAAAAACTGTTCGCCATAGCCCGTCGCCGATACGCCACAGGTTTCATTATCCGCATACACGCCTGCTCCAATCACGGGCGTATCGCCAATTCGGCCCCAGCGCTTATTGACGAGGCCACCCGTGGACGTTGCGGCGGCTAAATTGCCGTTGATGTCTCTGGCGACTGCGCCGACGGTGCCGAGCTTTTGAATCGGTGCAACGCGCTCGTGGTCTAGCGTCATGCGCCCTGCGGCTTTGGCGGCGGCTAGCTGTTTGACCCGCGCTTCGGTGATAAAATACTCATCTGGGCAGGTAGCTGCCTCACAGAATTTCGCAAAGGCTAAAGCCCCTTCACTCGCTAGCATGACGTGATCGCCTTGTTCTAACACCTGACGCGCTAGAGAAATTGGATTTTTAATCGTTTTCACGCAGGCTACGGCCCCAGCGCTGAGATCTCGGCCATTCATAATCGCCGCGTCCATTTCTACTTGGCCGTTTTCATTCAGCACGGAGCCTTTGCCCGCATTGTAAAGCGGATTGTCTTCTAGCAAATTAACGCAGTATTCAACCACATCTAAGGCCGCGTTACCGGCTGCTAATCGCTGCCGACCGGCTGCTAAAATCGCGGCAATGCTTTCTTTAAACTCGGACTCACCGGCTTCATACTTCAAATCTTCAAGTGCGCCAGCGCCGCCGTGGATAATGAGAGAATAAGGTTGAGCCATAGTGAAAGATAAAGTGGTAAAGATTGAGTGATAAAGGTTGGCGTAGCGCGGATAAAAAGAACGTGAAAAGCTATTGCGGGGAAAGTTCTTCTAGAATCGTAAAGCGAATGTGGTTGATGGCTAGATTGCCTAATGAGAATTTTTCGGGTCGGTTGTCGGCTTTAAGTTTGGTAAACGGAATGCCTTTGCCGAGTTCGGTATGGTACCAAGCCAGACCCATAAAAAATCGAGTGGGATAGGGGCCGCGATCAATAACATCGTCTACATTCGATTCCATCGGCAGCCAGCCGATGCCGGGAATGTAAAATTCCAGCCATACGTGGTTAAAGTCTGGCTCTAGCGGCAGGTTGCGCAACTCTGGCTTTTGCGGGCATTTGTAGCGACCAATGGTGCGACAGGCAATGCCGTTGAGCCGAAAGAGGGCTAGTAAAATGCCGACGTATTCGCCGCAAGACGCGGTGCCGCGATCTAAGGCGACATCGGGAGTGTCAATTTTGGGCTGAATTCCGTATGAGAGCCGGTCGTAAACGTAATTGCGAATTCTAAGGGCTTTGCGAAGGATATTGGTTTCGGTGCCGACGGCTTCTTTGGCAGCGCGCTGAATGGTTTCACTCTCCATCGCTAGCTCGTCGTCATCTATTAAGTAGCGCTGCTGAAAGTCTTCGGGTAGGGGCGGGGCTTGGGCGACGTCTTCAGGCGTGAAGCTGTATTTGATGCCGTACATTTCGAGGGTGGCTTTCCAGCCGACTAACCCGGCCTGACTGGGCGTGAGCTGATCAAACTTATAGACGGCGACGCGCTGACCATCTTGGATTTCTTCGGTGAAGGGGTGGCCAATCGGCTCGATTTTGCACACTTTTTGGCGAACGGTGTCAGCCGGTAGGGCAATGCGCCATTCGACGTTGGTCAGAGTGGGCATGTCTTCTAGGGGCAGCAGTTCTTCGACGTAGGACAGCTCTATGCGGTAACCGTTAGAAAGCGTGTAGTGCTCGTCTGGGTTGGGTTGGATGTAGAGGGGGTGGATGAAGGTGCGATCGCGAAAAGTTAGCTGATAGGGCGAGTCGGCATTGGGATCGTCGCGAATGTAGGGCTCTTCGTCGGCGTAGGCAATGTAGCAGGTGGGCAAGACGCCCTCTTCGGCTGCGGGCTGAAGGGCAATAGCGGTGGGTGAAGCAAACGGGGCTAGGGCACTAAAGCGAAGTTTGCCGGTGGTGCGATCTAGGCAGTAGACGGTTTGTTCAGTGCGATCGCACACCCACAGCGATGCTGCCGTCGCGGCCATATTTTCAAGGCCAACACCGGGCTGAGCTAGCTTCTCTACAGATTGGCCGCTCTGACGATCAAACACATGAATGTAACCAGATTTTTGGCAGCTCACGTATACCTGCGACTCCCAAACAGCCACGCCATTAGCTGGATAAACTAGCTTTGTAAACGCGATCGGCGCAGAAACTTCAAGCGTTTCTGGGTTGAAGTCACAGTAAAAAACAGATTCCTCTCGGGTAAACCAAATAGTATTTTGCCACAGGGCTAGCCCTGTGGCCCCAATCCACTCAGTCACCGCGTCAGGATTGAGAATAATCGTGTTATCGCTTTGAGGATCAATTTTGACCAAATATCCTCGCAGCGTATCAATTGCTAGCAGATACGACGATCCGGCGCTAGCAAGGGGGTCACTAAAAGACAGTCCAGAGAGAACATAGACGCCGATAGGCCGGATGGTTGAAGGAGACATAGCTACGGGTTAAGTCCAATTACGTACGTGAGCGGATATAAGCTATCCCTAACCATACAACCCCACATACGTTCGCGAATGCTTTCGCAGAGACTTTTTCTAGGCTTTTCAACACAAGTGCTGAGCCCAGCGTAATCATAAAACCCACGCAAAAACAGCCGATATCCCTCTAAAAAAACTGCCCTTTTAGGTTTCTATGCTCCTATGATTAAAAGGCGATTAGTGAGCCGAACAGCGCTCTTACATACCCCTTCCATGAAGCGATCTATGAAAGTAGTCTACGATCCCGACAAAGATATCTTGCAGGTTTCATTTAGCGCAGCCTCAATTGAAGAAACCGCTCAGCTAGCGCCAGGATTGATTTTGGACTATGACGAAGATGGCAACGTCATCGGCTTCGAGCTGAGGCAAGCGTCTAAAAAAGTAGATAAGCCTCGCGAAATCACTTATTTAGTTGGCGAGGCAAATCTCGCCAAGCCGCCGCTCAAAGGCAACCAATACCTTTAAGCGGCTCGGCGGTTTTTAAGGAGGCTTAACGGCTCACTTGATGGCTTGCTTAGTCGTTAAGCCAAGATTCCTGACCGATGAGGTCACAAATGTGATCTCTTAAAAGG
>QBMP01000179.1:1107-5681 GCA_003242115.1 Phormidesmis priestleyi | reverse complement strand
TTTCTAGAATGTTCTCGACTTGGGGCCATTCGCGATCGCTAAAATACCGCGACAGCGAAAAAATCTGACTACTTTTGCCAATTGAGCCTTTGGTGACCAAAGCTCGAACTTCGTCTTGAATAAAGTCCAGAGAATATTGACGGGCTTCTTTTAGCATGGTAAATGTCCTCGTTAAAAGTCTGAATTGTTCTGAATTGTTGTGTTGAAATAGAAACGGTAGCGAGTTTGGATGAAGAATTTCTGTGGAGTAGCTGTGGAATTTCTATGAAATTTCTGTGGAATTTCTATGAAATAGCTGGGAGCAGTCAGTAAACGATCATGCCGACAGCACTACGAGCGAGCTAGCCGAAATATTTTCCGAAATACTTTCTAAGATAGAGTTCCTTACTTTCTAGGATAAAGCTCTTTAATTGAAAACAGCAATCAATTCTGTAAAAAATAATACAATTGATGCCCTCTATTTCTACAGTAGAAGCTTAGCTAAGGCGAATTAAGACGAAAGAAATACCAAATACTGATGTGCAGTATTTGAAGATCTTATATAACTAGCTGGCAACTGATGGGCTGGTGTCGGAGCCGATGAATTCAGAGTTCTGCGGATTGAAACTCCAATGGATTCGGATTTCAATCAGGTAGGTGACTCACCACTTTTGTACTTTTTTCAGCGAAAATCCACACTTAACTTGAAGGGAATGGATGAAGGGAAGGGTTAGTTAAATAATTAGCTTTTAAAAGGTATGAGATAGGCCAGCTTTAATGAAACTATCAAAAACAGGTCGAAAATAGCTCAGGACTGGCTCGTGTAAAAAAAGAGTGAAAAATGGACTTTATGTTGAATTTCTGACTAGGTATTTACGTCGGCATCTGACTCGGTATCTGGCTCGGTGTCTGAGCGATCCCAGGAATTTTCCCAATCATAACGGTATTGTACAGCACCGTTTTATGCGTGAATCAGTCCTTTAGTTATGATTTCCTAACAATTTTGTGAATGGCTTATTTTCATAGATAGCGGTAGATCCATTGACATCGTTTGCTCAGGCTAATTTTGCCAGCACTCAAGCAACCGTTTGTATAAACAGATACCGCATAATATTTCTACGCCGTTCCGAAATCCGAACATTCTGTTATGAGATGATCTTGTTAGCTATTAAATTAAGAATATTTAGCGTCAGATCTATTGAAAAATATAGAGATTGCGAATCAGACTTGAGAGACGCAAATTTAAATTGTTTAAGGTGTTACGTGCCCTGAAGTGGGTGCCCAATAAGGACAAATATGACGGATACAGTAAGAATTTTGATGTGCCCTCCCCATCATTACGATGTGGACTACGTGATTAATCCGTGGATGGAAGGCAACATTCATCGTTCATCAAGAGAACGCGCTGAACAGCAGTGGAATCAGCTTTACGAGGTGCTTACGGGTCTCGCCGCCGTAGAACTGGTGTCGCCGGAAAAAGGCTGGCCCGATATGGTGTTTGCGGCCAATGCGGGGCTTGTCCTGGGCGATCGCGTCGTTTTGAGCCGCTTTTTGCACCCAGAGCGCCAGGGTGAAGAGCCCTACTTTCAGGCATGGTTTGAGGCCAATGGCTTTACGGTGCATACGCTGCCTAAGAGTTTGCCCTTTGAAGGCGCAGGCGACGCCCTGTTTGACCGGGCCGGAGGCTGGCTGTGGGCTGGCTATGGCTTTCGCTCAGAACTAGATTCGCATCCTTACTTAGCTGATTGGCTAGATGTTGAGGTGCTGTCTTTGCGCTTAGTAGACCAGCGCTTTTATCACTTAGATACCTGCTTTTGCCCGCTGACAGACGGATACTTGATGTACTATCCGCCCGCTTTTGACGCTTACTCCAACCGCCTGATTGAGCTACGCGTACCGGCAGAAAAACGCATTGCCATTGATGAAATTGATGCGATCAATTTTGCCTGTAATACGGTGAATGTGGATCGCACCGTGGTGGTGAATCAAGCTAGCGATGCCCTTAAAGAAGCCCTGAACGAGCGCGGGTTCACGGTTGAAGAAACCCCCTTAACAGAATTTCTCAAGGCGGGGGGCGCGGCCAAGTGTCTAACTTTAAAAGTCACTGAGCCTCGCCGAGATACGCCCAAAGTATCGACTATCCAAAGCCGGGTAATTCACTTAGAAGGTCACCTGCTCGATTCGGGTTTGGTCAATCGCGCCCTCGATACGATTATCACGGGCGGAGGCAGCTTTCAGGTGCTGAACTTTGATCTCGGTAAGCAGCGCCAGGATACTTCAATGGCAGAAGTGAAGGTGTCTGCGCCGGATCAAACGGTGATGGATGACATTATGGGTCAGCTGATTGATCTGGGCGCGGTCAGTCTGCCGAGAGAAGTAGCCCCGGCAGCACTCGCACCCGTTGTGCAAGCGGGCGTTGCGCCAGATGACTTTTATGTGACCACCATTTATCCGACGGAAGTGCTGGTTGGCAATAGCTGGATTAAGGTGGAAGGGCAGCGGATGGACGGCGCGATCGCAATTACCCGCGCTGCTAGCAACGGATCTGATCAGGGGCCGGTAGCGCGCTGTAAGCTGCTGCGAGATTTGCAGGTAGGGGAAGACGTTGTTGTCGGCAGCAAGGGCATTCACACCCTGCGCACCGCGCCCTCGCTGAAAAAGAAAACAGACGACTTTAGCTTTATGGGGGCGGGCGTTTCGAGTGAGCGCCGAGTTGAGCTAGTCGTGGAGCAAATTGCTTGGGATCTGCGGCGGATTCGCGATCGCGGCGGCAAAGTCGTGGTCACCGCTGGCCCAGTTGTGATTCATACGGGCGGCAGTGAGCATCTCAAAAGCTTGATTCAAGGCGGATACGTCCATGCGCTATTGGGCGGCAATGCGATTGCTGTTCACGATATTGAGCAGGCGATGATGGGCACCTCTTTGGGCATGGATATGAAGCGTGGCGTTTCGGTGCAGGGCGGTCACCGGCATCACCTCAAGGCAATCAACACGATTCGTCGGTACGGCAGCATTGCCAATGCGGTTGAAAAAGGCGTTTTGACCAGCGGCGTGATGTATGAATGCGTAAAAAACAATATTCCCTTTTCGCTGGCAGGCTCTATTCGCGACGATGGCCCCTTGCCCGATACGCAAATGAACCTAATCGAAGCCCAGGCCGATTACGCGCGCTTGATTGAAGGAGCGGATTTGATTTTGATGCTCTCTTCAATGCTGCACTCGATTGGCGTCGGTAATATGACCCCAGCGGGGGTGAAAATGGTGTGCGTGGATATTAACCCGGCTGTGGTCACGAAGCTGAGCGATCGCGGCTCAGTCGAGTCTACCGGCGTTGTGACGGATGTTGGCCTATTCTTGAGTCTATTGGTTCAGCAATTGAGCAAGCTCACTGGTCAATATACTTACATCTAGTCTTAACGCTCAACTGACGCCCACCTGACGGCTAAACAAGTTCCTGATCCCTTTGCAGTAGTCCTTTTCGCAGTCCTGTTTTAAATCCCAATGATTATCCGCCACGATATTGATCCTGAGCGTTATCTCACTAGCCCAGGACAATTTCTGGCGGTGATCACGCTCAGCACCTCCCAAGTACCCGTTCAGATCGCCTACGATCCTATTGATCAGCTTTTAAAGCCAAGCCTGATCCCAATGGTTCAAATGGTTCAAACAGCGCCTGAATATTACACTTGCTGTAATGGGATGGGCGTACTCATTCGCTCTAACTGGATTGTGAGCGCCGCTCATATCGCGGTAGACCTGTCTTTGGATCAAGCAATTAGGTTTGACGGCGGGGGTGAAGGGGCGATCGCTATTAAAAAAATAGTGCTTCACCCTCAATTCAAAAACGCTACCTCAGAGCAAACCCTATCTAAAAATGATATCGCCCTCCTCCAGCTCAATCGGCCTGCTCAAAATATCTCACCGCTGCCCCTGTATCAAGGTGAAAGTGAGCTTCATCATCAGGCCGTTTTGGTCGGCAGAGGAGACTTTGGCAATGGCCTCA
The DNA here is from genome assembly GCA_003242115.1 of Phormidesmis priestleyi. GTDB lineage: Bacteria > Cyanobacteriota > Cyanobacteriia > Phormidesmidales > Phormidesmidaceae > Phormidesmis > Phormidesmis priestleyi_A. The sequence continues at coordinate 1,699 of QBMP01000179.1, read as the reverse complement.
TCGGGCCAGATCAGGTCGATGGCAAACTCAGAATGGCTACCAACCAAATCGAGGAAGCAGACGAACAGTGGCTGCGGCTTCGATTTGATGCTCCGCCTGAAACCACTGATCTGGAAGGCATCGCAGGGCCAGGAGATGGCGGCAGCCCAGCCCTGCTAGCAACTCATCAAGGCTGGGCTTTAGCGGGCATTCGCTCAACGCAAGCATCGGGCAGCTTGGGTGAAGGCTACTATGGCGTTTGGGAATACTACACCCGCCTTTCAAAATACTTACTCTGGATAGAGTCTGTTGTCAGCTCTGATGATGGATCTGATCTCAATTCCCAGATCCACCACTAGATCACCGCAGATAGATTACCAATAGATCACCACAGATACAGAAGGATAAACAGAATAATCCAAATCACGTCAACGAAGTGCCAGTAAAGCTCGACTGCTTCGACGCCAAAGTGACTTTCGCTAGAGTAGTGACCGGGCTGACGGGCACGCCATAAAACCGACAGCATCAGCAGCAATCCCCCCAAGACGTGTAATCCGTGAAAGCCATGCATTACGTAGACCGATCTGTCAAATACCTTATCTCTCAGGCCAAC
>QBMP01000179.1:0-1097 GCA_003242115.1 Phormidesmis priestleyi | reverse complement strand
AGTCAGTACGTAGAAAGTGCTGGCAAATAAATTATCTCGCAGGCCAAATTCTAAGTTGCTGTATTCATAGAGCTGACCCAGCAAAAAGACGGTACCCATTACTATGGTGGCACTGAACCAAACCCTGAGGCCGTTGATATTGTTGTTTTTAACGGCGGTATCTGCTTTATGAATGACAAAACTGCTGGAAATTAGAATTAAAGAGTTAATTCCAGGGAGCAGAATTTCTAGCTCTGGCGTCCCTACTGGAGGCCATTCGGTCGCAACTAGCCGAAAGGTGATATAGGCAACAAACAGGCCCATAAAGAGCATACTCTCAGCGCATAAAAACACTAAGATGCCAAACATCCGATGGTCAGGATGTTCTTCGTGATGGCTAGCTGCGCCCTCTTGGGCGAGATTGATCACGCCCTCGGCTGTGTCGATAGAACTTTGCATGGCTAGATAAAGATAAAAGGGTCAGGAAGCAGCGGGAGCGGGCACAGCATGTTCATATAGCTCAGCCGGATCTTTCTCGGCAATGTAGCCTAAGCCGTAATCGTAAGGGCCGGTTTTTAGTACAGGCAGCTCTTCAAAGTTTTCGATGTGCGGTGGCGAGAGCGTTTGCCATTCTAGCGTCAGGGCGCGCCAAGGGTTTGCCGGGGCTTTTGGCCCATAGCGCCATGACCAAGCTGCGTTGATCAAAAAAGGAATTGTCGAAACGGCCATGATGTACGAGCCAATGGTCGCCAGTACATTCAGGTCAGTAAATTGAGGGTCGTATAGCGCGATTCGGCGGTTCATGCCCATTAGACCCAGCTCATGCATGGGCATGAAGGTGAGGTTCATGCCGACGAAGGTGAGGGCAAAGTGAATGCGACCCCAGGTTTCGTTCATCATATGGCCGGTCATCTTGGGGAACCAGTGATATATGGCCATGAAGACGCCGAAAACCGAAGCGCCAAACAGCACATAGTGGAAGTGAGCAACCACAAAGTAAGTGTCGTGAACGTGAATGTCAAACGGCACGGCGGCTAGCATCACGCCGCTGATGCCCCCGATCAAAAAGAGGGCGATAAAGCCAAGCGCAAATAGCATGGCACTGGTAAAGGCGATTT
>QBMP01000178.1:9018-9357 GCA_003242115.1 Phormidesmis priestleyi | reverse complement strand
ATGCAAAATAGATTTTGGCTACAGTTTTGCCTGAAAACTTTCATTGAGGGCTTGAGCTTTGTCTTTTCATTTAGTACATTTGAACCAATTGCAATCAATGCCGAAGCTATCTTAGCTGCTAAGGCAGTGTCCAGATTGTGTGTAGCCGTCCGTCATTGATCCGTCGATCCGTCGTAAATTTGCCCTAGTTGAGCTATCTGCCCTATGAGTATTGAACAGACGAACCAGTTGATTTTACTCATTTTAAATTCGGTGCTGATGACTTTGCTGTCAGCCGCCTTGTTGGGCGGGGCTTGGCTTCGTCAAAATGCACTGGCTCAGCAGCTACAGCAGGTTAAG
>QBMP01000178.1:7075-9008 GCA_003242115.1 Phormidesmis priestleyi | reverse complement strand
CTCGCTACCGCCAGCTCACTCGCAAATCAGAGACGGCGATGGGCTCATGGAACGATTTAGACGTGGGGCTACATAAGCGACATCTTAAAGCCGATCTTAAAAAAGTACGAGATCGCCGCCAGCAGTTGAGCCATCAATATCTCTGGAGTCATGTTGGAATGCTGACATTGCACGGGGTGCTGCTGCTATTTGGGGTGAGCTTGTTCGCGTTGGCGCTGCGAGCAATCCTGTCGGTTGATGGCCTGATTGCGACTTCGCTGGTCTTATTTACGGTCGGCTCTGCGGGTTTGCTAGCCGGGATGGGCTGCATTCTGATTGATTTGGGTCAGGGCAATAGCGGGGGTGATACTTTGGGTCAATCGGTGGGTCAGGCGATCGCGCAAATCACCCGTCAGTGGAAACCTGAAAAAGCCTTCTCTCTCAAAAATCCCCTGGGGGAAAAACTAGAAAAGAAGGCTTTTAAATCGAGTGCAGTATCGTCTATTGCCAGACGTTAGCAACCAAATAGACAATTAGAAGACAATCGGAAAACCCTAGATTTTCTCAGCTAACTCCCGCTCAGATTTACCCAGATTGAACGTCTTGAGAATGCGCTCCGCCATTTGGGCAGGCATCAGCCCCAGTAAGGCTTTAGACTGATCGGGTGAGGCATGGTCTACCAGCTCATCCGGCACGCCTAATCTCAGTAGATCTGGGGTGAGCTTGCGATCAAAGAGTTCTTCGGCCAAAGCTGAGCCAAAGCCGCCCATCAGGCAACCGTCTTCCAGCGTCACCACGTTGCCAATTTGCTGAATTAAAGGCAGCATCAGATCGGTATCTAGGGGTTTGGCAAAGCGCGCGTTGAGGACGGTTGCCTCCACGCCATGCTCACTCAAAATCTCAGCCGTTTGCATAGCCGGATACACCATTGCGCCGTAGCCGATGAGCAGCACGTCATCGCCTTGGCGCAGCAGCTCACCTTTACCAATCGGCAGCGTTTCCCAGCCTGACTCCATTAGCGGTACGCCGTAGCCACTGCCGCGAGGATAGCGCACGGCAATCGGGCCGTTGTATTCAATGCCAGTGACCACCATCCGCTGAAGCTCGGCTTCATCTTTGGGAGCCATCAGCACCATGTTAGGGATGCAGCGCAGATAGGCAATGTCGTAGAGGCCCTGATGAGTGGGGCCATCGACGCCGACTATGCCAGCGCGATCTAGCGCCAAGAAAACCGGCAGCTTTTGGATGCAGACATCGTGAACGATTTGGTCGAAGGCGCGCTGCAAGAAGGTGGAATAGATCACCGGCACGGGCTTCATGCCTTCGCAGGCGAGGCCCGCTGCGAGGGTGACGGCGTGCTGCTCGGCAATACCGACATCAATGTATTGTTTGGGGAGCTTGGCTTGGAGCAAGTCGAGGCGGGTGCCGGTGGCCATCGCGGCGGTGATGCCAACAATGGTGGGATCTTTTTCCGCAAGGGTGATTAAGGTTTCGGCGAAAACTTTGGAGTAGTCGGGTGGCTTGGGCTTATTGGCCGGAATTTTTTGACCCGTTTCGAGATCAAAGGGGGATTGGGCATGGTAGCCGACCTGATCTTTTTCAGCAATTTCGTAGCCCTTGCCTTTGACCGTCGCGACATGCACTAGCACGGGGCCGCCGTGGTGATGGGCGGCTTTAAAGGCGGTAATCAGCTCAGCTAGGTTGTGGCCATCGACGGGGCCCATATAGGTGAAGCCCAGTTCTTCAAACACGGCACCGACTTTAGGCACAGCCAATCGCTTGATGCCTTCTTTGAAGCGGCCTAGCTCAGGCGTCAGGTTTTCGCTGAAGGGCAGTTGCTTGAACTGCTCTTCGAGATTGTCGGTGAGGAACTGCATCGGGGGGCTAAGGCGCATTTTGTTGAGATAGCGCGGAATGGCCCCGACGTTAGGAGAAATCGACATTTCGTTGTCGT
>QBMP01000178.1:6569-7065 GCA_003242115.1 Phormidesmis priestleyi | reverse complement strand
GAGCACGACCACGAGGTTGGTTTTGGGCAGGTGACCGGCGTGGTTAATCGCTTCTAAAGCCATGCCACCCGTGAGTGCGCCGTCGCCGATGATGGCGGCAACTTTGTAGTTTTCGCCTTTGAGATCGCGGGCGATCGCCATTCCCAAAGCCGCTGAAATACTCGTCGAGGCATGGCCCGCCCCAAAGTGATCAAAACGGCTCTCAGAGCGCTTCAGATAGCCCGCCACGCCGTGCTGCTGGCGCAGGGTATGAAAGTCTTTATAGCGGCCTGTAATCAGCTTGTGGGGATAGGCTTGGTGCCCGACATCCCACACCACTTTGTCCCGGTCTAAATCCAGGGTTTGATAGAGCCCCAAGGTCAGCTCTACAACGCCGAGCCCTGGGCCAAGGTGACCGCCGCTAGCGGCAATCGTCTGCAAGTGCTTGTCTCGAATCTGCTGCGCAATTTTTTCTAGCTGGGTGACCGATAGGCCATGCAACTGGTTAGGGTGGGTA
>QBMP01000178.1:4583-6559 GCA_003242115.1 Phormidesmis priestleyi | reverse complement strand
GGGTAATGTCACTCAGATGCATTTCAAATCCTCTCTTAAATCAATAAATCGGCAGTCAATGAGTTCTAAAGGGGCGTAAAGGAGTGCTAAAAGGGTTCTAAACGCTCAGCAACACCGCCCTGAGCGTTTGCGGATATTGCGGTTACTTCTTGGATGACTTTTGACAGTGCTTGACAATGGCTTTTCAACACTGACTTTTTGACACTGACACCGAGCAATTACCTTGTGAACCTTTAGCATTGATCGCCAGTTCATATACGATATGACTCGTATACGATGGGTGGCAGCATCGTTAAATCTTTACTCTTTCACTGTAGATTAGATCCGAGCGTACGACCGTAAAATGAAGGCTTCCATGAAAATATTCACGACTCCTAATTCAGCTTTTGTTCGTCAGCAAAATCAGCAAAATACGTTGTCTCAGCTACTGCCTCAGCAACTATTTCAAAGAGCGCTCAAGTTAGCCGCCGCTTCCACGTTTGGGACAGCTTCTTTAGGCGCAATGGCATTCGCTACGGGTGTAGGCGTCAGTTCGGCAGCAGCGGCTAGTCCTGACTATTTTGGCTGTACTGCTGGCATGACGGCAGCCGGAATTGCGGAAGCAGATGCAATAGCAGCCTGCGCTTCAGCCCGCTATCCCGAAGATTTGGGCGCTTGTGTGGTCGATGTCAATGAATTGACCGGGCTGACGGCAGCGAGTGCGCTGTTGGTCTGTGAGCGATCGCGCCGCCCGGTAGAAGTCGCCAACTGCACCATTGATATTCACAACAGCCTGCTGACGAGCCCTTCGCCCAAAGTGCTCGAAAATTGTGGCCGCAGCCTATTGCCTGAGCGCTACGGTAGCTGTGTGGTAGACATTGCCGATGCCACGGAAGTCGGTGTCGATGAAGCGATGACGCAGTGTTTGCGGGCGGGCTATCGGCCTTGGCGAATTCAGCCCCGCAGCTAGGTTCACTAGAAGGGTGACAAAAGCGTTGCAGGCGTTAGCGGGAGATATTGGCCAGTAAGAAAAGTCCGGCAGTGAGGCCCAAAAATAGCGGTAGCCAGCCTGCCATAAAAGGACTCAAAATGCCCGATTCTCCCATTGCGGAAGTAATGAAGCTGAGCAAGTAATAGCCGAAAATAATCACCACGCTAACGCCGAAGCTCGTGGCTTTGCCGGTGCGCTGAGGGCGAATGCCAACTGCTGAGCCGACTAAGCTAAACACAACGCAGGCGAACGGAATCGCGTACTTGCGCTGAATCGCCACTTCTAATTTGCGCACCGCTTTTTCGTCGCCGGTTTGCCGCAGAATGCCTAAATACTCTGTCGCCTCAGCGATGTTCATTTCTTCTTCGCGCTTCACCCGGTTAGCCAGATCTAGCGGGGTGCGGGGCAGCTGTAAGTACTGCTCCTCGAAGCGAACGATCTGGCGAAACGAGCCGTTGGCGGAAACGGCGTAAATGGTGCCGTTGGTAAACTTCCATAGGTTGCGCGAAAAATCCCAAGTGGCGGATTCAGCATTAACGATTTGATTAAGCCCGTTTTCGCTGTCTTGTTGAGAAAAATCCACCACGGTAATGCCGGTCATAGTGGTGCCGTCAAAGTTGCGAGCATGAAAAAAGCGCACCAGTTCGTCGCCGGAGCCATCTTCGGCGGGCTGCTGCTGCTGAAAGGTAATGTTGCCCTGCTTGAAAGGCGGCTTTTCTTCGTCGAGGGCGATCGCTAGCATCGTCCCCGCCCGCTCTGTACTCGCCGGGGCAATCACTTCATTGACGACAAAGCTCAGGGCGGTGATCAGCAGGCTGAGCGCGATCGCTGGCACCACAATCCGCTTGACGCTGACCCCACAGCTACGCAAGGCAATCAGCTCACTGTCACTCGAAAACCGGCTGTAGGTCATCATCGTCGAGAGCAGCGTCGACATGGGAAAGGCGAGCACCACAAACGTTGGCAGGCTCAGCAAAAAGATCTGAAAGGCCAAAGAGGCCGGAAG
>QBMP01000178.1:4002-4573 GCA_003242115.1 Phormidesmis priestleyi | reverse complement strand
GAGTTCAAACAGCGTGCCAATAGAAACGCCAATGGATGAAAACGCGCCGACGCCAAACAGAAACGGCAGCGTCAGCTCACCGGCAATGTAGCGATCCATGATCGGAATGCGCGGCAGCCAGCGGGCGATTTTTTGGGTAAAGCTTGGCGCGGTACTAGAGGTCATAGAAAGGCTACAGGCGGAAGCTTTCGCCTAGATAATATTGGCGCACCAGCGGATTATCTGACAGGTCGGCGGCGCTGCCGGAGGCTAAAATTTGGCCTTCGCTCATAATGTAAGCCCGATCAATAATTTGCAGCGTTTCGCGGACATTGTGATCGGTGATGAGAACGCCCATGTTGCGATCGCGCAATTCTGCCACAATCGTCTGAATCTCTGATACTGCAATCGGGTCAACGCCTGCAAAAGGCTCATCCAAAAACAAAAAATCTGGCCCCTGCACGCCCGAAGCTAAGGCTCTAGCGAGTTCAGTGCGCCGCCGTTCGCCGCCCGATACCTGAATGCCCAAGGAATCTTTGACGGTTTCCAGGCGAAATTCTTTAAGCAGATGGTGGAGGCGATCGCGGCGCTC
>QBMP01000178.1:0-3992 GCA_003242115.1 Phormidesmis priestleyi | reverse complement strand
CCATCACCAGCCGCAGATTGTCCTGCACGCTAAGATTGCGGAAAATGCTGGCCTCTTGAGCTAAATAGCCAATCCCCATCCGAGCCCGCTGATACATCGGTATATCGGTGATGTCGCGATCGCCTAGCGTCACCTTGCCCACATCGGGACGGATTAGGCCAGTAGCCATATAGAAAGTCGTGGTCTTGCCCGCTCCGTTCGGCCCCAAAAGGCCGACAATTTCCCCTTGAGACACGGATATAGTGACCCCTTTCACCACCGTGCGCTTGCCGTATGTTTTTTGCACGTTTTCGAGCGCAAGCTTCAAAGCAGGGGCTTCCTCTATTGGGCCAGTTGGGATTGGGCTAGTTGGGATTGGGCTAGGTATGGAACCAGTTTGCTCAGATTTTATCAGAGAGAACGCCATGATATACCCCGGATATACTCCATATGCGTGACTATCGAATGGAGCTGAGTTCGTCAGGTAATTCAGGCGGCGGCGCAGGAATCGAGAGGGGCGCAGGCGCGGCCTCGACGGTAGGGGCAGGAGTGGGCTCTTCCGGCAGGTTGTAAACGGCTTCTACTTGGTTATTAGCCGATGGCGTGGCGACAAACCGCCCCTCGGTAATCAGGTAGGTCACCGTTTCTGCTTTCAGGGTATTGCCCTCTTGATCGACATACACATTGCCGCTGAGCACAATCCGCTGCTCCCGGCTGTAGTACTGAGCTTGGGCAGAGGTTGAAAATATTTGGCGATTGGGATAGTCGATGCGCACATTGCCGATGGCGGTGACAATGCCCGTATTGGAATTGGCTTCGACACGGGCGGCTCGCATTTGAATAGCTCCGCCGCCGCTCGATTGGGCTTGAACCGGCAGGGCGGTAGGCCAAAAACTTTTTGAGGAGACAAAGGGCAGGGTGAGCGCGATCGCACTAGCCACCATCAGCCGCCGTAAGCGCCTATTCCAATAGAATTGCGATCGCCAAGACATTTTTAAAAGCACAATAAAAAGATTCAGATTTATCAGGAATTAGGCTCTATAACCATACTAAAAACAGACATCAGGCAAACCGTTCCGACTCAGACCGCTTTGCCAACTGGCAGCGAAAACGGCAAAGAAACCTAACAAAGAAAACTATATAGAGAAGCAGCCAGCAATCCTGGCAGAGAAAGCCGGTCAAAAAGCATCAATCCCTACCTACACCTTAAGCTGAAACCCACTGAATATGGGGCAAAGGCCGAGGCAAATCGGCCATCAGCGCCGCGATTCCGTCAGGCCCAGCCGTTTGCACCAATGACAGCCATTCTACGGCCTGATCAACCAAGTCTTCGACCGCAATCTTTTCATAGCTAGGCTCAAACCTTTGTAGCCGATTGATCCCCTCGCCCAGCAAAATCGCGCCCCCGCGCCAGTTGAGATTACCCAAATGATAAAACGCCACCGCTATCTGCAAAACGCCCTGATAGAAAGCTTTATCAACCGTCTCAGCCACCATCCAAATCGCTTCTAAGGTGTCATGACAGGCATAGAACTCGCCTCGGTTGAATTCATTAATGCCTCGAATAAACAGCGGATTTAATAGCGAATCTGCCTGTGAATCTGGTACCGAAGCTGCCTGTGAATCTGGCACCGAATCGGAAGCAGACGGGTTTGAATCAAACATGGGCATAGTGAACTTATATTTAATTTTCTTGATATTGCCTTGATATTTAAACATTCAGTCAAATATCAGCCTAATGACTTTTTAGGAATTGGCACATCATCCAATATTGCTAAGTCTAAGGTGATATCCTCCTCACTTAGTAGCTAGCCAAGGCGAGCCGCTAGCTAGGTGATGTGAGCCGAAATCTAACTCTAGTAGTGTTAAGGAGTGAACAGCGTGGTGAGTTCTTCAGTTAAGCGTAGTCGCAGTGCGGATCGCAGCCTGGATCGCGGTCTGGATCGACGGATCGACGGCCAGCAGCCCCCCTCGGATCGCTCTGGTCAATCTGGTCAAATAGAGCAATCTGGTCAACCAGGTCAACCAGAGCAAGTCGATCAGCAGCGTTTTAACCCGATTCCGACTACCCGGTGTCTAGTGCAGCCATTACCCACTGCGCCCTTATTTGGCACTGATGGCATTCGTGGGCAGGCTGGAACGCTTCTGACCGCGCCGCTAGCTACTCAAGTCGGCTTTTGGGCAGGTCAAGTGCTGCGCTGCCACGGTGAAACGGGGCCGGTGATTTTGGGGCAAGACTCTCGGAACTCCAGCGACATGTTGGCGGCTAGCTTGGCGGCGGGCCTGACGACAGCAGGGCTAGAAGTGTGGAATATGGGCCTTTGCCCCACGGCGGCAGTGGCGCACTTAGCGATGGGCAATGCGGGTGGAATCATGATTTCCGCTAGCCACAACCCCCCTCCTGACAACGGTATTAAATTTTTTAGCTCCGATGGCACCAAGCTTTCGAGTCTGTTGCAGCAGCAAATTGAGGCAGCGCTGCGGGGTCAGGGCTTGCCGCATACCTCGCTATGCAGCACTGAAGAAACGACTAGCATTCAGTGGGGCCGAGCCTACCAGCGCCCAGATTTGGTCGAGCGCTATGTCGATTTTCTGTACCAGCCTTTTCAGCCGCATCCTGACTTGAGCGGGCTGCGAATTGTGCTCGATTTGGCTTGGGGCGCAGCGACGCGGGTAGCCAAACAGGTATTTGAAGCGACCGGGGCTGAGGTCGTGATTTTGAATGGACTGCCAGATGGCGATCGCATCAACGTCCAGTGCGGCTCTACGCACCTTGATCAAATCAAAACGGCGACTACCGAACTCAACGCTGACATTGGGTTTGCCTTTGATGGTGACGCGGATCGGGTAATGGCGGTCGATGCTCAGGGCCGAGTTATAGATGGCGACTACATTCTGTATTTTTGGGGCCAAACCCTCAAGCAGGCAGATAAGCTACCCAACGACACCATTGTCTCTACGGTGATGGCTAACCTGGGCTTCGAGCGGGCCTGGGAACAGCAGGGTGGCAAGCTATTGCGCACCCCCGTTGGCGATCAGCATGTCTTTGCCGAAATGATCAGCCAGGGTGCAATGCTGGGCGGCGAACAGTCGGGCCATATTTTGTGCCATCACTACAGCCTCACGGGCGACGGCATTTTGACCGCTTTGCACCTAGCTGATTTGCTCAAGCAGGCCGGGTGCTCACTGCCAGAACTCGTGGCTCAAAGCTTTGAAACCTACCCGCAGCGGCTGAAGAACGTGCGGGTAGAAGATCCCACTGTGCGCTGCAACTGGAGTCAGTGTGAGCCGCTGCAACAGGCGATCGCTCAAGCCGAATCAGACATGGGCGACCAGGGTCGAGTGCTGGTACGTGCTTCTGGCACTGAGCCGCTAATTCGCGTCATGGTAGAAGCCGCTAGTGCGGATCTGGTCGATTACTGGACAGATACCTTGGCAGATCAGGTTGTTCAGCACTTGGGTTAGTGAGGTTTCTGAGGAAATACCCCTTAACAGACGCTAGTTGGAAGGGACTTCTCAAGTGAAAATCTGGCCCTGTTCTTGAGCAGCCATGTGAAGATTTGCAAATCTGCTTGGGTTTGTGCTATTCCTGATTGAGTTTCACGAACAAGTTGCCAAACAAAGTTGTCTACGCCGAGCATTATGACCACAACGCTCCAGCTTACTTCATCTGTCGAAGCCGTTATTAGACTGCCTCAGCAAAGTCATCCCAAAAAAATTATTGCGATGGGAGACAGTTTGGTTTATGGCTATGGCGATCATGAGGGTGGCGGTTGGGTAGAGCGACTGCGCTTACAATGGATGAACCCCGATCAGCCGGGGCCCATTGTGTATAACTTAGGGGTGCGCGGCGATGGGGTTGCTCAAGTGACTAAGCGGCTAGAGCAAGAATTTACGGGTCGCGGTGAGCTGCGTCGCCGCACTCCTGATCTGCTGATTCTATCAGTTGGCCTGAATGATTCTGCGCGGTCTGGATGTTCGTTGGGTCGTCCGGTGACAGATATTCAGCGCTT
>QBMP01000177.1:9474-12233 GCA_003242115.1 Phormidesmis priestleyi | reverse complement strand
GGCGATCTCTACGTCCGGGTGCCGTGAGCTATGAACGATCTCACTACTGCTACCAGAGAATACTCAGATGGTGGCTGATGGCATGGCCTACGTTTATCCCAAGTATGTTGGCAGTTGTCCGAACGGCTCTAGGATACAAGTTGCAGAAAAGGCCGCTAAGCGGCAAGCCATAGGCGTATGGTCTAACCCCACCTCACAGCCGACCAAATCAGCACCATCAAGGGACTTATCCATCCAGTTACGATTGTATAAAGAGGTGCCGGTTGTCTCGAATAGCTTACCGCCTGACGTAGAGGCCCCCCTACCGAGCGGTGCCACTCGGCTGCTAAGTCTCGATCTAGAACAAGAGCGCTTAGCTCGCACTATGCACGCTGGTCACAGGCTTATTTCAGGGGTCGCGGGTTCTGGCAAAACGTTGGTTCTGATCGCTCGTGCTAAGGCTTTAGCTAATAGCCTAGAGCCAAGGCATATTCTCATCTTGTGCTTCAACATCACCCTGGCCTCTCATCTGCGCTCAGTACTTCACAGCGATACGCGAAATCCACAGTACAAAGAATGTATTGAGGTCTTGCACTTTCACGGTTGGGCAAAGTCTTTCTGGAAACGACTGCCCAGTCCCAAATCCTTTAAGACGGAGGAAGCCTACAATCAGCATCTCGGCGAGAAGGTGTTGGCCCATCTTCAGAAACTGCCAGCAGAGAAACGTTGGGACGCGGTACTTGTAGACGAAGCCCATACGTTCGATCAAAGCTGGTTCCCCTGCTGCGTGGCTGCACTCAAAGATACCGAAGACGGCGATCTGATGATTGTGAGCGATCGCAATCAGGGGCTCTACAAGCGCCGCGAGTTCACCTGGAAGTCGGTGGGTGTTAAAGCGCAAGGGCGTTCCAAAAAGCTGGCACAGAACTATCGCAATACGCAGGAAATTCTATCGGCGGCTTGGGATGTGCTCAATCCGTCTAAGGAAAAAGCCGACAGCGCTTTCGTCGCCGTCAAGCCGAGCGCTGCTTTGCGGCATGGCCCGATGCCTATTTTTCATTCGGCTCGCTCCAAGTGGGGAGCCGTTGAGCAGGCAATTGCAACCATTCAATCGCTGTGTGAGGCGGGTTACAGCCTCTCTGATATTGCAATTGTCTACAAGTATAAGAGCCACCAGGAAGCAGATGGTTTTCAGCTTTTGCTTGAGCAGATGGAAGACAAAGGGATGAGGCCCTATTGGATTACTGCTGATGCGGAAACCAAGCGCAATTATGACGCTCAAAGGCCGGGTGTGCGAATTGTCACAGCGCTCTCGTCGTTGGGGCTAGAGTTTAAAGCAGTGTTGCTGCTATGGGTCGAGCAGTTTTGGGGTTGTTATCAAAAGGATGTGGCAAAAGCGGAGAGCGATCGCCGTCAGCTATATGTAGCGATGACTAGAGCCCAAGATGAGCTACATCTATTTGCGGGTGGGCAAGATCGAATTGTGCGTGAGCTACGGGAAAGTCAAAATTTTATCTTGATAGAGGGAATGCCACAGAGCGGATAGCGGCTTCTACAAACATCGTCAGAATAATAACCATCAGCTAGCGCGATTACCTAATGAAACAAATGATAAGAAGGACTCAACCATGACAGCGATCGCCCCCGATAAAGTCATTAGCACCATCCTCAAGCACGATTCAAAGGTGACCAGCTACAAGATAGCGCTGCTGCGTGCGATCAATGATGTTGTTCTGACCTATCCAGATTTGAGGACGTATAAATCCCCGGTGGCGGTGCCGCTGAAGCTATTAGCGAAGTTCTGGGTCGCTTACTACTGGCCGTTCGTTGATGTGGCTATACCTATTCAGCAAGGGCAATCGATCAAACGCGATGGCAAAGTGCGCAATGACATCGCGTTTAGGCCAGCGCTCAGCGACCTCAGAAGGCAGTGGGAGCAGACTGTCGGAGGCTTGAAAAATCCTGCCGATGGCTTCTTTTTGATCAATGAAGTAAAATCAGCTCGAAAGTGGCAGCACTATCCAGACAGCCTAGTCGATGCACTGTCAAAAACGGTAAGTGCAATCTCCCACACGCTAGAAATGCCGATTCGCTACGCTGGCCCTGGCGAATGGAGTATCTTCGACAGACCACAAAGCTATGGCGCGATTGCTGGTAATGTAGTCGCGGTGCCGGGGACGACGGATCGAAATCGCTGCTTGGTTATTCCATTCGAGCTGTGGAACACCTTTCGCCAGATGTCGCTCTGGATCGAGGCGCTCTGTATTCATGAGTGGTGTTTGTTTACGGAAAGAACCGCTAGCGTGAATAGAGGTGCCATCTACTCGCTATTAACCGCTCGCCCTGACAATCGCCGTCCGCTCACCTGGGAGCGCAATCAGATCGACATTCTGCTGATGGAAGGCGCTGAATTTATCTGCCCTTGGTCAGAAAAGCGCTTAGCACAAGGAATTGCTTACGACCTCGATCATATTCTGCCGATAGCCGTTTACCCGACTAACGAGCTATGGAATCTGGTGCCATCTGATCCAAAGTTCAACTCTCACCAAAAGCGAGCCCGATTGCCAACAGCTGAAAGACTAGCGATCGCGCGGCCTCACTTGGGCAAAACCTACAAGCAGTATGGCAGCTCTTCTAGCCTCGCAGGCGTTCTCGCAGAAGATGCTGCCCTGCGCTTTGCACGTCTTCAGTCAGATACAACCTTTGCGGTTGGGCTAGCGGGTGCGGTCGTAGATTTGGTTGAAGAGGTTGCTGAGTTGAGGAATCTGGCTAGGTTCTGA
>QBMP01000177.1:7329-9383 GCA_003242115.1 Phormidesmis priestleyi | reverse complement strand
GGTCGTAGATTTGGTTGAAGAGGTTGCTGAGTTGAGGAATCTGGCTAGGTTCTGACGGATTCAATCTGGGGTGTTTGCCACAGCATATTTCCAGTCGCAGTGGTTGCACTTCCAGTGTCCTTTGTCTGATTCTGCAATCGGCCTCTTGCATTCTGGGCAATGCCCTGTGAACTGCGGGTGCCAGTCGAGCAGAGCCACCTGCGTATCGGTGACAATGGCAGGAAAGGGGTGTGGTACCCAGTCGCCAAGATAGTAACCTCCCCCTAGTGGATGCCGTGAGATTTCTGCGTCAGCTTGAGCGATCGCGCTGAAGTCTTCGCAGGTTAGGCTCGCTGGCCCAAATGGGTTAACAGCGCAGACGATGTATGGGCTGTGGAGGAAGTATTGGCAGCGGTCGCATTCTGGGATTTTGGGCATTAGCACAACTATTGAACTTAGCAGGAGCTTATCAGATTGGCTCTAGACTGCCCGTCTTAGCGCGGATGGCATCGTGTCTACGTGCCAGATAGCATATAGCAACCAGTTGCCCAACAAATCTAAAATGAGCCTTTTTTACCTCCGTGCCCTCCGCGCGATCTCACTGCTTGCGGTTTGCGCTTTCCCGTTCAGTGTCCAGGCACACTCAGGCAGAACCAATGCTGAGGGTTGCCACAACGACCACAGTAATGGCACATACCACTGTCATGGCGGGAGTAGTTCGTCCGGAACTGCTGGCTCTAGTTCACCGGGGGTAGGCCGTTCCACAAACTCAACTCAACCAAGCTCCCCATCCAGTAGCAGCAATAGCAGTAACTCCTCCGGGGGAAGCCTGAACGCACCCGGCAACGTCATTGAATTACCTGGCCTTTCTAATCGAAACAGTAATCCAGGAGGGCGGGCGGAGGATACCCAGTCAGCGCCCGTAACGCCCTCTTCTGAGAGCTGGCGCGTTCTGTCTGTTGGCGATGGTGATACGCTTCGGGTCAGCCGGGGCGAAGACATACAGACTATTCGCCTAGCTTGCATTGACGCACCTGAGATGCGACAGCCGACTTACGGCGAGCTAGCAAAGCAGCAGTTGCAGGCGCTCTTACCAGTCAATACAGTCGTCTCACTGCGCCCAGTCGATACAGACCGCTATGGTCGCCTCGTCGCAGAGGTTTTTCGGCCTAACGGCAGTGTGAACCTTTCTTTGATTGCCAGCGGTCATGCCGTTGTCTATCGTCAGTACTTGAGCAGTTGTAACGCTGAGACGTATTTAAATGCAGAGGCGATCGCGCAGCAGAATGGATTGCTCTTCTGGTCACAGGCTAATCCAGTGATGCCGTGGGATTTCAGGCGGCAGTGAGCGATATTGCAAGGCATCTAATCCTCTGTATCAATACAGCGGTCGTTGGCGATACCAAGGTTCCATCCGATGACCACTGCGCTTTACATCCCTGCTGGTAGACGAACTTCCGGCTGGCCTAGTGCTTGGCTGATCGGTTCTGTGACGGAGAGCACCTGAATGCCAATAGCTTGCCAACATTGGGATATAGGCTGGCCGTGATGGAGAGGATTGGGCTCATGTGAGGCGATCACAATAGGCAGTGGGCGACAAGCTTTAGCCTATGTGATCGCAGCTTGGTCTCCCGAAAGTGTCACCCGGTTTTAAACCACACCCTCGAACAGGCTCTAGCCCTGTCGTCGAAAGCTCGCTTCAAAATTCTAATTCGCAATTCAAAATCTGGGATTGACTCAGCTAGTGCAGTAGGCTGATAGAGTTATACAGAGTGCGCTTGCTCACATTATTCCGTTGTGCAAATCATGAGTTAGATAAGTTAGTTATGCATCGAGAATATTGGAAGCTTCCTCTGTTGATAGTGCTGTCAGGTGCGATCGCCAGCTTTGCCCAAAAAGCTCAAGCGGATGGCAGCACCTTGGCGCAGGTTATCCGGGGCTGCGAATATAGTGGTTTTCCTAAATACTACTCTCAGGTGACTACGAATAATGGCGACCCATTGCGGGTGCGGGCTACACCTGATGGTCGAGCAATTGGAACCATCCCAGACGGTTGGCAAGTGATCGTTTTAGAA
>QBMP01000177.1:6106-7319 GCA_003242115.1 Phormidesmis priestleyi | reverse complement strand
TTTTAGAATGGTCGCGCAACGGCGTGTGGGCTAGAGTGACCAGCCACTTTGGGATTGATGATCCCAATTTCTTCAGTGCGCCTGACTTCCGGGAGGGCTGGGTCTCAGCCGCCTATCTAAAGGACTTAGGACGTTTTTGTGAAAAGCCTGCTAGTGTAGCCCAGCTATTGCAGCCTGAGCTTTTTGGAGAGCAGCCGATTGAAGTTCAAGGCGATTGGTTAGCCTTAGGTGATAGGCTCGCTGAAACAACATCATCCACTCGATCTGACTAAAGATAAGCCGAATGACTGCTGCCTATTCAGCGTTGCTCCGAGATGTTTTAGTGGCGGCAGCGGCTGCGCCCGGAAACCGTTTGCGATTTTTAGAATCCGGGCTTATTGATAAAACGGGCGTGTTAGCAACAGACTGGCAAACGGCATTCACCCGGTTGAAACCGTTAACAAAATCTGAGCTGAGATCTCAGCCGGGACAGTTTTTGGCCCAGGCAACAGATATTGTATTTCGGGGTAAAACTAGCGGCACGAGCGCGGCGGCATTTACCTATTTTGCCGGAAAATGCTGGAATGAAAAACGCCTCGAAGCGCGTCACCGCCGCTTGAGTGAGTGGGGTATTGAGGCTACTGTGCCAATGATAAACTTGGCTAGCCGTCTTTTTCCGGTTCGCGCTCAAGACAGTAGTTTGGTAGGAAAGGTCGATGGTGATTTTCTTAAAACACTATTGTCCTTATTGTCTTCTCAAGATGCCAATCCCGTCATCTTGAGGGGCTACCCTAGTTGGTTGTGTGAAGTGGCGATCGCTCTCCACAATATCCAAAGCTACCCAACTTCTCCAGTAGTCGCTGTGATCACGACAGGAGAATGTCTGTTTGCGTCTCAGCGATCGCTATTAAAGCAAACCTTTCAGGCTCCTGTGATCAACGAATATGGCTGTCAAGAATCGGGTATTTCAGGGCTGAGCTGCCTTGAAGAAGGGCGGCTACATTTAGATGACGATCGTTGTTTATATGAGATTTTAGAGGGCGAATTATTAACGACAGACCTCTACAATCATGCTATGCCCATTGTGCGCTATAGCTCTCAGGATGTCTTAAAGCTGTTTTCAGACGCTTGCCCCTGCGGTCGGCCAGGGTTAACCGCGCAGGTACTGGGACGCCAAGAAGAGGCAATTGTTGTCAAGGGTGAGCAGCGCTGGCCAGGAGAACTAGAATTTCCG
>QBMP01000177.1:0-6096 GCA_003242115.1 Phormidesmis priestleyi | reverse complement strand
GAGCGATATCGGGTGTGGGTACAGCCTGACTTAAGCGCTATTCAGCCTGACTTAACGCCGCTAAAAGCGTGGGTAGAGACAACACTAGGTAAAAAGGCGACAGAGGTGATCGTTGAATCGCCCCTGAGTTCACCCGCTCTGTATCAGATGGAGGTCGATCTCAGGGCGGCTACAGATAGTACAACCTGGCTACATCAGGTCATAGAACAGCCTTGGACAAGCTGGCTAAATAGTCCGCTGCCATGGGGGGAAGCGAGAGAGAGTGCAGATCTCTTGCGGCAACTGATCGCGCCAAGGCAAATCGTTTTACAGGCGCTGCCCGCTCAAGCGCTTCAGCTAGTTCACTCGTTAAATCAAAGTCAGGCAGCAGGCGATCACAATATTGAAGGCATGAAAATTCGTATTTTGCTCTGGGCGGTAGGGCTGATAGCAGGACATTCAAGATCTGAGAGTCTGGAGGCAAAGCCTCTCTATCTTAGCCTGCTAGAACGGTTTCAGCAGTGGGCTAACCGCCTCGATCAAGCACAAGAGAACTGTAGTGCATTAGGCTTTGATCTGTTAGGGCCGTTGCTCACTTTAAATTCTCAAATATCACAATCCCTTTGGCCCGATGTACAGGGGTTGATTCAACAAGTATGGCCCCAAGGAATCAGGACAGATCGATTTACTTGGCATCACTATTTGTCTGTGCTAGATCAAGCTGGGCAAAAAGCGCAGCGTCAGCCTCATCCTTGGATACCTGCTTTGAGACCATTTTCGGCAGTCTTACAAGGCGATCTGACTTACTTTGCTCCAATGCTAAATCAAGAGACAGTTGCAGTCTGGGCAGAAACAATTCATTGCTGCCCTGGTGCATTCACAAAAAACCAAGATAAATTAGAGGAATCGTGTAAGTCTGACTTCCGATGCCTTTGGCAAGCTGAACGTCGAGCCCTCCTTCAGCAAGATCGAGAGGCTGTGACTGATCTGCTATCCCGCCTTTTCACCCTGGCCCGTTCTCCCAGTCAAACTGCCCGATGTTGGTTAGAAAAAGGGTATGCGCTATTGGTGTTTGGCGAACCTCTCGATGCGATCGCCTGGGTTGAAATCCTTCGGCAGCAGGTCGGCTTGCTAGAATCTGCGGCAAGTAGTCACTCTCCCAGGGCCGCATCAGATCCCATGCCCTGGCTACCTCTCTTGAAGGCGTTGGCTCCAAAGCTGATAGAAATTAAACAGCCTGACTTGGCCTATGCCTGTCTATTCGCAGCGGCTCCGCCCAACCGTCATCTGTCGAATTTTGACCGTCAAACTCAAGAGGTCAACGGAAAACAGTCTGTCATTGGATGGGGTGCAGAGCGATGAGTTCAGTTGTAACGGTGCAGGTATCACCGCCGGTTTTTCCCCTGCTGGAAAATACCGCATCTGTGCTCTGCAAGAATATAACCGATTGGAAATTGCACATTGATAAAAGAGAGATGCCAGCCGATTTATACCCCCATCCATTGCAGCTAGCAACTCTGCTTGAAGCAGCCAATCGCCCTATTCACTGGCGAAGTGCTTCAGCAGTTTCTTGTAGTGCGGATAGCGATCGCGCAAATACTGAGCGCGCAGCAGCGGTAGGGAAAAGTGCCCATCCAACCTACGACTGGCCAGCTCATCCAGCCATTTTAGCGCTGATTCCTCACTGGAAATGTGAACCCTGGCTCAGTCGTTGTCTCACTTCATTGCTTCACCAAACCCATCCACTCACTCATATTGTTGTCATTGATGATGCCTCTCCTCAGCCGCCTTTGGAGATCGTCAAAAAATTTGCAAACGTCACGTTGCTAGTTGCCGCAGAACACGTCGGCCCTTATCGGCTGATTCAGTCTGTGATTGACAAAACCAACTATGACGCTTATCTGTTTCAAGATGCTGATGACTGGTCAAGCTGCGATCGCCTCGAAAGCCTGCTCAAAACTGCCCGTACTAGCGGCGCAGAACTGGTTGGCAGTCAGGAAATTCGAGTGCTGGACGCTTGCTGTCAGCTCCAGGCGGTTGGCTATCCCTTAGATGTCAATCGGGCGCTGGCTCACTCTCTAGGACATGCATTGCTGCATCCTACTAGCCTATTAACCCGCAGCCTGATAACTCGTTCAGGCGGATTTGCAACCGGACTGACCTTTGGCGGAGATACTGAGTTCTTACTGCGAGTTCACCAGTTAGCTCGGGTGGTGAATAGCGATCGCTACTGTTATTTTCGTCGCAAGCGGCCCTATTCACTGACTACGGCACCTGAAACAGGGTTAGACTCTCCGGCGAGACAATCACTGATCCGGGCCATCAAGCAACGAGCTATGGCCTATAGTCAAGCAGCCGCTTGCCAAAAGCCCTTGGACTCTTCAGACCTAAGGCCGCTACGGGTAGCACCCGCTGTTAAGTTGTTGCACAAAGGGGGGCCTTCTTTACGATGGCACACACAAAGCTAGATATCATCATTCCTATTAAAAATCGTTCGACGGTTCTGCGCTGTGTTTCTACCCTATTCGCACAAGTAGCACGCTGTGAAGAAATTTGTTTAGGACAAATTCTGCTATGCGATGGCGGATCGCAATCTGCCGATTGCCAATCTCAACTGCAACAAGTTGCTCAGCTTCCACAGGTTAAGATCTTAGCTTGTCCTCATGCAGGTTTTAACAAAGGCTGGCTGATGAATCAGGGATTAGCCGCTGCCACGGCTCCTTTGATCCTCATCTCAGATATAGATATTCTCTGGGATGAGACTGTACTTAGCCGGATGGGTATCGTCGCCGCTAACCATCCGGAGTGTCTTTGCTCTGTTGAATCTGTACAGGAATCTGAACCCGGTTCTGTGGCTCCTCAGCGACCTCGCTATACCTATTGCCTTGAGCAGACTCCTACAGGCAGTGCTGTGAAAGTCTATTTTGCACCGCCCCTAGCGACGCTCCATCGCCCAGGCTGTGGTTTGCTGTGTGGTCAGAGGAGCCTATTCCAACAGGTAGGCGGGTACCGTCACTGCTTTCAAGGCTGGGGCTGGGAAGATCAGGATTTGCTCATCCGGGCTCAGCTTTTAGGAGCCAGGATCGCCGAGCTAGGAACTGTCATACATCTTTCTCACGGAGACGATCAGCGAAATCTGGGAAATAGACAATATACCCCTGTGCAAAGCCGCGATCATAATATTTTGCGCTCTCTACAGAGAATTGCTCAGGGTAGACTACTAGGTGACTTATCTCAATTCGATCCAGAAGCCTTCGAGCGGGGCAGTCAACCGTCCCGCTGTGCCATCAGTGTTCACTACCCATCCACGCTTGCCCATGCAACTCACCCTAATTACGCCCTACCGGAATCGCCTACATCATCTCATTAACCAGTTAGCTTGGTGGGAACACTATCCGTTTAAACGGATGTTGCAATGGATAGTGGTCGAAGTCACGCGATCGCCCTCCGCAGCCTTGCAGCAAATGCTAGAAAAGTATCAGATAACCTACCTCCACTTGTTCTGCGAAGGAACCTTTCATAAAACCAAGGCACTTAATTTAGGCTTAAACTGCGCGAAAGGAGAGTTTGTCGCTGCCTTTGATGTGGATCTGATCCCTTTAGGTAGAACGCTAGAACGGCACTGTTGGCTAGCGGAGCGTTCTCCTTACTGCCTGCTCACTGGTTATCGGCTCATGGCCGCAACCGACACTGTAAATTTGACAACATTAACCCAATCTCTTGAGCAAGTAACAACAGCCCCAGAAGATCAGCCAACGGCATTGCGAAAGCATTTGCTAAAAGGAGAGCGCTTTGGTGTTATGCCACTATTCCGCCACGACCGACTCCTGGCCGTTAACGGATGGGATGAAGCTTTCATAGGCTGGGGCGCTGAAGATCAAGATCTGATAGAACGCTATCTAAGTACCGATCAGGCGCTTTGTCGCTGCCCTGAGCTAACCTATCTGCATCTGCGGCACGAACTCGCAGCTGATTGGAATTCTACAAAATTGACAGAGTGTAATCGAGCTTATTACTACAATAGACGGTAGTGCATTTATGTAAAGGATAGAGGGAAATAAGGCATCGCTGCTGCAATTTCAAAGGAGTAGAGCAAATGAAAATCGAGATGACTTGTCGAGCAAATGAAAATCGGGATGACTTGTCCGACTTGTGGCTCCCACGATATCTCAAAGAACGACACGATTGCCGATTGCGGTAGCGGTCTGCGAGCAGTGCAGTCGGCTGATGCGTCTTCAGATCAACCAAGATAGTGCCGTAATTGTGACCTTTGCGAAACGCAAAGTCATCGACGCCCAGCACTCTGGGTGTCTCGAAGTCAGGTAGTTTGAGTTTATCCAGATGGTTCAGCAGGGTGCTGCCACAGATTGCATAGCCCAGGCGATCGCCTAATCGGGCACCTGCTGAACCGCCGAGTGCTAAGCCAATGGCTTGCAATCGCTGCACAAATCGTACGGTCTTTCTCGCCTAGGGAACGGCCACATCAGGCAACCGCTCCGTAAAGATGCAACGGCGACACTCAGTGTTCGAGCAGAAAAACTTACACACTTGGATGACAAGCTTGAGGCTGAACTATACGCAGGGCCAGTCGGCTAGCGTTCGCTCGTAGCGGCTATGGACTTGTTGAGTTAAACGACCACACAGTGGGCAGGGGACTATTGTTTGCATAGACGAAAGGCTGAGCGTCAGGCGATTACCTCCTTTTATTTCATAGCTATCTACCTAAGTTTTGCCCAAATTAACGGCAACATGCTCAGGTTCTAGTAATTTCGATAAACCGTGAATCCAAGGTCTGACGAGGGTATCGGCTGCATTCAAGCGAATCTCAATCAACCGCCCGCAGTTGTCAAAGAACAGTCGCCCGGTGGTGGTGAAAACGTCTCGCATCAGCCTGACAAAGCCAATCGGTTTCAGCTCAGGTGTTTCCGTTGTCATCCAACGCTTGGCCCAGACTAAGACGTTATGCGCTAAGGCATTGAGTTGGGTGAGCATCTGCTGAGCCTCGAAGCGCTTTTTGTTGCGTTTTTTGATGCCTAAGGCTTGATTATCCTGCTTGAAGGAGGTTTCAACGCCCCCACCGCGCTGGTCGTAGCAGTGCACATAGGCCAGCCAAAGCGCATCGAGATGGGTTTTGAGGTCTAACTCGACGTTCATCAAGGCGGCGACCTCATCGGGTTTCAAATTCGTAACCAGTACCCCGATGGCCCACTGACCGTTGTTTTTCCGGCAGCGCACGGCAATTCGCAGCATGGGCTGAGCGTAGTCGTCCGCTTTGGCGGTGGTAACCACGCCCACTTGGCGACCGGGCTGAGTGGGATCGTCAAACCATTGGACGACAGCATCGGCGAATTGGCGGGCCCGCTTGGGGGAGTAGTCTTTGGTGAGCACTCGATACCCCCGCGATAACATCCAGTTGATATCGGCGAGGCTACCGCCACCGCTATCAACGCGCACCAGCGTCTGCGCTCTTTTCTCTGGCGATTGGTCAATCGCTAAGGTCTGCTCGCTCGCTGCTAGCAACGGTTGCAGGGCTGTCGTTAGTTGGACGGTGCCCGCAAACGTGCGGTCACAGACCACTTCGTCGTAACGGGTAGCGAGCACTCGGCCGAGTTGTCGTCCTTTGCGGTTGCGTTTCCCGGCAAAGTAGCCCTTGGTGGCAAAGGCGGCTTTGGGGCCGCAAGGTTGACCGCTCATGTCCACATCCAGAATCTGCAATTGCTGCGCGTAGTCATGACCGTAGCCTTGGCTATGCTGCCGATAGATCTCAGCCACCGCTTGCTCGATTTCACTCACATTCTCGGCCGTACTCGCATCCAGGGTCTCTTGAATCACTGATTGCTCGGCGCAGCGTAAGCGGCCAAAGGCTAGCTGTAAGCCGGGGTCACTGCGCAACCGCTTATTCACTTCCACCATCCCCTGCGCGCCGCACAGGATGCCGATGAAGCCATCGTATAGCTTCTCGCTCGGGCTATCTTTGACCTTTTTTTGGCCGATGTTGACGCGGTTGCGTATCGGCGCAAACAGGTCGATGCTTTTCAGCTTTGCACCGATGCCTGCTAGAAACGTACGCGCCGATAGATGCTCTGTGCAATCGCTGGCTGCATTCAAGACGGGGGG
>QBMP01000176.1:9046-9405 GCA_003242115.1 Phormidesmis priestleyi | reverse complement strand
AGGGCTGTCACGATTGGTTGCCAGCGGTTGTTAGGCGGGCAGTAAGGCAAATGGGTAATCAATAAAGGGGAAAAGGCGGCAGCGGCAGCGGCAGCGGTCGGATTCACACTCACGGTATTAACTAATGTGCCAGCGACCGTGAGCCCGATTTGCTGGGCGGCGCTCCAGAGATATTTGCCTTGAGCGATCGCTATCTCATCATCTGTAGTCACTACATAAGCTCTCAGCTGCATGGCATCGCGCACCATCGCTTTGCCTCTAGCCACCATGCTCTCCACGCTCTGCGTCTCGGGCTGAGACCAAATATCGCCCGACATCCCCCCACTCAAAATAGCGCCCGCAATCGGGGCAATAAAGGG
>QBMP01000176.1:0-9036 GCA_003242115.1 Phormidesmis priestleyi | reverse complement strand
GAAATTGAGCGGTACAATTGAGAATCTTGAAATACTTTTTTAAATCGGCGAAAGTACCAGTCAATGCCGCCAATTGCGCCCCACATCCGCAGGCTTGCCTGATCGCCGCTGCCAGCGTGCACAATCACGTCATACTGATTGCTAGCGGCATATTCACGTAAAGCGTTGAGCGCTAAAAAATCGTCCATGCCCGGAATGACGCTCAGCTCCTGGCCGTAGACTGCCTTGAAAAAAGGATCTCTTAGATATTGGGCCTCGAAGCTTTTGAGCCTTTCCCAATTGTTATCTACTAAGGCAGTCGTTTGAAGCTGCACGGCTGAGAACTGCTGGCCATTGACGCTGATTTCACTAACGCTAGAGCTTAGTGTAGAAGAGCCGGGGGCAGTCGATTCGGGTGCGGCTGAGCCTAACAGCATCGAAATCGCAGGCCCAGCCTCCTGGCACAGTAGCAGCACTCGCTTCCCGGCAGCAGATAGCTGCTGAGCCGCCGCTATAGCAACAGTCGAGCGGCCTGTGCCCCCTTTTCCTAGAAACGTGATAATCAGCGTCATGGTTTGTCTTAGTCAGTTGAGGTCTGAGTCAGTTGAGGTCTTAGTTTAGTTGAAGTCTAAGGTTGAAGTCTGAGTCGGTTAAGTCTTAAAGTTTAAGCCTTAACGTTTCGGTCTTCAGCAGTTTACTCAATCACTCGAAGTTCGTCTTCAAAAAACCAGGTGGTGTACTGGTCAGATTCAAAGGTTACCAAAGCGCCAATGTTTTGCCCATCTAGCAGCTTTAAGTCTTTGACGATGCCGGTTTTACCGAGCCGACTGGCGAGTGATTTTGCCACGCGATCGCGCATCCGACGTACCTGAACCCGCTGTCCAATTTCCAAATCCATGTTTAATAACGCTATCCTTAACTGCAATTGTGTCTGATATTTAAGCCACTTTTCAGTCTATCAGCGACCTGCGCGTGCACTCACAACAAATCTCACCGACTCACTTCTCTTAATTCTTCTCTTAAAATTTAGGACACCCTTGCCAACATGCTGGCCAAACGAATTATCCCTTGCCTTGATGTCAAAGCTGGCCGCGTCGTCAAAGGGGTCAACTTTGTCGATCTTAAAGATGCGGGCGATCCGGTAGAGCTCGCTAAGCTATACAACGAAGCCGGGGCTGATGAGCTGGTGTTTTTGGATATCACCGCTACCCACGAAGATCGCGATGTTATTTATGACGTGGTGTATCGCACGGCTGAGCAGGTATTTATTCCGCTGACGGTCGGGGGCGGCATCAGCTCACCCGAAACTATCAAAAAGCTGCTGAGAGCGGGCGCGGATAAGGTCAGCATTAATTCGGCGGCAGTGCGCTCGCCAGATCTGATCAACCGGGCGAGCGATCGCTTTGGCGCACAGTGCATCGTCGTCGCCATCGACGCCCGCAAACGAACCGATGCCGCCAATCCGGGCTGGGATGTATTTGTGCGGGGCGGTCGTGAAAATACGGGCCTCGATGCGGTGATCTGGGCCTGTGATGTCGTGGCACGCGGTGCGGGTGAATTGCTGATTACGAGCATGGATGCCGATGGCACGCAAGCTGGGTACGATCTGACGCTGACTGAGGCTATAGCTAGTCGAGTCGATGTCCCGGTCATTGCCTCCGGCGGCGCGGGTAACTGCGCCCACATTCACGCAGCCTTAACAACCGGCAAAGCCGAAGCTGCCTTACTAGCCTCTCTATTGCACTACGGGCAGCTCAGCGTAGCGCAAATCAAAGCTTACTTAGCCGCTCACGATGTGACGGTTCGTCGTTAGTTCATATTTACCTATCATATTTGGCCCTTAAGTGCGGTATTCACGTCAGCCTCTGAGGCGCACATCAGGCATAATTGATAGAATATTTACAAAACCTTATAAAATTTAGACTTCTCTAAGGTTTGAGCTACCTTGAATGAGTGAAATCCGGTAATTGACGGCCAGAAAGTGAGAAACCTGTTAAGCTATGTGAATTAAGCTATGTGAATATTTGGAAATGCGATTTAGCATTCCTTTTCAATCTGTAGTGATTCTTTAGCCAGCGCCTTTTGCTTTATTTGGTTGGCTATTGTTTTTTAATCCATTTTTTTGTGGCGGGGCTGACCTTGTAGAGTCTTTAGTCTTTTACCCGTTCTGCTACTGCTTAACCCAACTAGAATGATTTTTCTGATTTTGACGATTGTAATTAGCTTGGTCTTTTGGGCACTGCGCCTGATGGATCGCGCTGTAGAGAATCAGGAATTTTCGCTGATGCTGGCAGGCTTTTTGGTAGCTTCGTCGGCGGCAGCGATGGTCGGCGTTTATTTCTTAATGAGTGACTACGTTTCTTTTGTCGCTCAATCGGGTGATGCCTTTGATCGCTACGACACCGCCTTACTAGAAAGCGACTTTCCGAGCTGGTTAGATTCGACAATGCCTTAATTGCTAGGCCGAACATGAGAGTCAGTCGTCAATTTGCCCTGCGATAAGAGCTTCGGCACTCAGGCTTAAGGTTGGAAACGTAATCGAATCCATAGTGTCTTGTCCCCGATAAATCACGGCCTGATAGGTGCCTTTGATGAGAGTTAAGACGCTAACTTGGTCGCGATGCGGATCGATGATCCAATATTCAGGAATTTGCCACCATTCGTATTGCTGCCGCTTCCATACGTAGTCTCGAAGGTAGTTATCGCTCGATTCGTTGCCGGGGCTGACGACTTCGGCGACGAATGGCGGGGCGGGCATTTCTAATAAAATAGCCTGTGTAGCGATCGCGAGATGTTCCGGTCGCATCACCATGATGTCGGGTTTGCGATTGACCCATCTGTCGCCGAAGGGCTTTACTTGAAGGTCTTTGTCACCTCTACAAAGGTAGCGAATAAATCCAATGCCTTTGGTTTTTAAGATTTCACCTATCAATACGCAGGCAATTAACCGATTAATATCATTTTCTAAGGGCACTTCTATAATTTCTCCAGTGCTGAGCAGACGGTAGTTCTGTTCATTGGAGAGCTGCTCGTCATTGAGATATTCCTGGTAGCTTTGGTAGCGGCGAAGGGTGTAGGTCATAGAAGTTACCTTGCAGGCTCGATTCAATTGTAATGAATAGTCTGGAATGAGTAATCTGTAATGAATGGCCTGTGATGCTTGGGGGTTGAGGGATTCCCTTGGGCAAGTATGATCACAGCAGATGCCGATAGATTTGAATTAAAAGAGATGAGGTTGATTATGGTGTTATGGCAAGCGGTGAAGGTAATGGTGGGTAGGGCTTTAGCTCAGCTCAAGATTTCAGCTCTAAAAATTCCGGCTCTCGTCCTTTCTCTATTCATTCTCAGCTTTGCGATTACCCTCCCTGCTTGGGCGCAAGATAACTTGGTCGATTACACGCTGACGAATCAAGCCGGGAGGTACTTCGTTTGCCGCCGCTGATGCGCGCGATGCCAATTTTGCCGGGGCTGATATGAGCGGCACCATTTTGACTAAGGCAACTTTTATGCGCACCAATCTCGCGGGCGCTGACTTAAGCAAAACCTTTGCTGATCGGGTGATTTTCGATGGCTCGGATATGACCAATGTGGTATTTGTTGAAGCAATAGCGACTAGCAGCTCATTTGCTGACACCATCATTACGGGCGCTGATTTTTCAGATTCGATTATTGATCGCTTTCAGGTGAAGAAAATGTGCGATCGCGCCTCAGGGACTAATCCGGTAACCGGCGTTGATACTCGCGACAGCCTTGGTTGCCCGGACTAGCGCTTTCAGTTCATAAGTCATTTAAAAGCGACAAAAGACCGGATGATAAGCAGCCCTACAGCTGTTCTATCCGGTCTTTTGCAGTTCAATACAGTTTAAAACTTGAGCCTTACAGCTTGCGCTCTATGGTTTCATTGAGCATTTGCATCGTGGCATCTAGCTTTTCAGTCGGCGTCGGTTCAGCATCGACTTCTTCAGTGCGCTTCATCCGCTCAAAGATGCGCACAATCAAAAACAGGATAAAGCCAATCACCACAAAGTTGAGAACGGCAGCGAGAAACTTCCCGTACTTGATGCCGCCAGCCGATAATGCTGCAATGTCATCGACCCCTGCGGCTTGCAAGGCTGGGTTGAGCAATAGCGGCGTAATCAGGTCTTCGACGAGAGAGGTGACAATTGCGCCAAACGCCACACCAATTACGACTGCAACCGCTAAGTCAACCACATTGCCACGGAGCAGAAAGTCTTTAAAGTCATTGGCAAAGCTGCTAGCAGAGCTAGTGGCTCTAGCTCTAGCTTCTCGATTAATCATCTGTCAATACCTGCATAATAACGGAGTTTTGTGATCGGCTTGAAGCTTTAGTAAAGGGGCTTTTGACCGAAACCATAGGCCGCATGTATGTTGCCAAAAGTAAGCTAAGCGCGATCAGTTTAGTCACCATATCAATGTTTTATCGGGCTTCCAATAGTTCGAGCAACAAAACTGTTTGGAAAACTAAAAAGTGCCGATTTTTTCAAGAATCGGCGGTTTGGAGGCTGTACTTGGCTCCTTTAGTAGGGTCTGACCAATCGCAGGCAAAGCCTTTACTGTCGGGGGCGTATTGGCTCCAGGGGTTGGGCGCGATCGCTTCTTTTGTCATCAAAATTTCAAACTGTCCATCTGCCTGTACCTTACCAATATGAACCGCTTGAGTCACATGATGATTGGGCTGCACAGTCACCGTCCCAGAGGGCGCTACGAAGCTTTGTCCATAGGCGGCATTACTCACTGCCGTGCTGTCTAGCGAACGCGCTGCGGCCACCGCCTGAGCCCACAGCCGCACCATCACATAGGCGGCTTCTTCTGGCGCACCCACCACCCGATCAGCGCCATACTTACTCTGAAACGCTTTTACCCAATCCTTATTAGCAGGCGAGTCCAGCGTTTGAAAATAGCTCATCGCCGCGTAGTGCCCCTCTAATAGCGACGAGCCAATTTGAAAAACCTCTTCCTCCCCGACGCCCACCGACATCACCAAATACTTGTCAGTGCTCAGCCCTGCCCCCTGAAGCGCCTTAAAAAAGAACCGATTCGCATCGCCCATTAAGCTATTGAAAATAATGCCGCCATCGGGCAGTGCTTTTTTGATCTCAGCCATCACCGGCACCATATCGGGCTGAGTAGTTTTGTCAAAGGGAATGTAAGCTTCGCCAGCAACTTGGCCGCCCTTGGCTTTGAGCTGCGATTTGATCAGTTCATGCAGCGTCCGGGCGCTGTCAGAAACCAAGAAAAAGGATTTGCCCCGATTGCTCAGCAGCCAGTCTACCGCCGGTTCTACCTGCTGGTTGGCACTCGCGCCAGCATAAAAAATCTGAGCCGCGCACTCTTGCCCTTCATAGGCATTGGGATACCACAGCAAACAATTTTTGGCCTTCACAACGGGCAGCATCGCCTTGCGACTAGCGCTCGTGAAGCCCCCAAACAAAACCGAAATCTGCTGCTGATCGATTAGTTTTTCAGCCTTTTCGGCAAAGGTTGGCCAGTCCGAAGCGCCATCTTCGATGACGGCGACGAGCTGCTTACCGAGCAATCCGCCACTGGCATTTATGTCATCAATAGCCATGCGCTCAGCTTCGACGAGAGGCGCTTCGCTAATCGCCATCGGCCCGCTGAGCGAGTGCAAAAGCCCTACTTTAATCGCGTCGTTATCTGTGGCTGACGCGGCTTCGGGGCTTGCAGGCGAGCTATCAGTTGAGCTACCGGCTGAATCACTGGTTGAAGCAGGGCTATCGAGCGGGCTTAGTTCACGGGCGCAGCTGCTCAAAAGTAGAGAAAGAATGGGAGGCAGCGTGCTAGCGCCGACGGTGAGTGAGCTGCTGGCTAAAAACCGATTGAGAAATTGGCGTCTGCCGAGTTGGGTCATGACGGATTGAATCAATAGATCAAGATGCTGCTACCAAAAATCGGCTAGTGCTCCGCCTATAGCATAGCTTAGGGAGTGGTAAGTGACAGCGAACAATCTTTGCAATGATTTCCTTCTACTAACCTATTATTTGCTAGTAGAACGTTATACAATGGGAATATGCTGATATTCAACTATCAATACCGCATATATCCGAGCGCTGACCAAGCGGCAACTTTAGACGATTGGCTTGAGACTTCACGGCGCGTATATAACTATGCGCTGCGTGAGATCAAAGATTGGTCGCAGTCGCGCAAGTGCCCGGTGAATGCGTGTGATTTGCATAGTTGTTATATCATCCCGGCTGATGCGCCGTACCCGTCTGAGCAGCGGCAACAGGCTGGCTTAGCGAAAGCAAAGCAGGTTATACCCAACCTCAAGACGGTGCCCGCTCAGAATTTGCAGCAGGCCATTAAGCGGCTGCATAAGTCGTTTGATGCCAAGCGAAAGCGCGGGTTTGGATATCCGAGGTTCAAGAAGTTTGGGCAGTGGCGCTCAACCCTCTTCCCTCAATTCAAGGTCAGCCCATTAGACGCTGAAGCCGGGGCACTGAAGCTGCCAAAGTTGGGCGAGGTTACGATCAATCTGCATCGGCCTATTCCTGATGGCTTCACGATTGCAAACGTGCGAGTCGTCAAGAAGGCAGATCACTGGTTTGCTAACCTCTGCATCAAGTGCGATGTGGATGTGCCGGTGATTGGCTTTTACGGTCATGCTATGGGTGTAGATGTTGGCATGGATTATTTTCTAGCTACTTCGGACGGTTTACAGGTAAAGGCTCCCAAGTTTTTCAAGCAATCGCAGAGCAAGCTTAAATTGCTGCAACGCAGACTAGCACGTAAAACGAAAGGCTCAGCCAATTACCAACAGGCCAGAATCGCTGTAGCAAGGCAGTATCGGCATATCGCCAACCAGCGTCGTGACCTGCACTTTAAGCTTGCCAATCAGCTTTGTGACGGGGCTGACAGTATCTTTTTTGAGGATATTGATTTCCGCATTATGGCGAAAGGCTTCCTAGGCAAACACACGCTAGATGCTGGGTTTGGTCAGTTCAGAGAGATCACTAAGCAGGTTGCTTTTAAGCGCGGCAAATTCAGCGCCAATGTTGATCATCGTGGCACTTCTCAGGAATGCCCTGACTGTGGGGCAGAGGTGCGCAAAGAACTCGCTGATAGGGTTCATAGCTGCCATGCCTGCGGCTCTATTAAGCCTCGTGATGTGGCTAGTGGGCAAGTGATTCGCAGCCGGGGCGTGGCCCTATATTCAGAACAAATACCCGTGGAATATCGGGGAATGGAAACTGCCTGAGCAATCGATCTGCCGGGGCGTGTCAAAACGCTAGGTCAGTGGTGCAAACCGAGTAATCGGAATAACCAGGAATTCTTAAGAGGAACACCCATTGAGGCGCTAAGTCTTAGGAAGCTCCGGCTATACCCGTAGGGTTAGTGGGAGAGACTTCACACCATATCGCTTTGCAGTTAGCCCTTTACAATTGAGCAGGCTATTTTGTGAGCGATCGCAATCCATATCTTCATTTTATAACTGTTTATGACTACTGTTGTTGTGGCGACGGGCAATCCCGGTAAGTTAACTGAGCTGCAAGGCTATCTTCAGGCTCTTGACTGGACGCTGGCCCTAAAGCCGGAAGCCCTCGATGTGGAAGAAACCGGCCAAACGTTTATTGAAAATGCGCGACTAAAGGCGGCTGAAGTCGCGATTGCAACGCAAAGCTGGGCGATCGCAGACGACTCCGGTCTAGCCGTATTTGCACTCAACGGCGCACCAGGAATATATTCTGCCCGCTATGGTCACAGTGACGCGGATCGAATTGATCGCGTGCTGACAGAGCTTGGTGATGAAACGGATCGACGAGCAGAATTTGTCTGTGCGATCGCACTCGCTCGACCCGACGGCACCATTGCGTTAGAGACCGAAGGCCGCTGCCCCGGCTCCATCTTAAAAGCAGTTCAGGGGGCAGGCGGCTTTGGCTACGACCCCATTTTTTATGTAGACACTCAGGGCAAAACGTTTGCCGAAATGAGCTATGCCGAGAAGGAGCGCTACAGCCATAGAGGCATTGCCTTTGAGCAGCTTATGCCCGCGCTGAAGACGCTGGATTTGACGTCAAGTCAATGAAATGAAGGCCAATGAGATGAAGCTCCATCCGCACGATTCGATCCTTATTGCAGCTTTAGCTGGGCGTAAAGAGCAATAGCGCTGCGCCATACCAAATAGCCCTGACGGTTGAGATGCAGTCCATCGGTGGTGAGATCAGATCGCAGTTCGCCATCACCCGTGACGAAAATGGGATACAGATCCAAATAATAGGCATTATTATCAGCGGCAATCTGCTGGAGAGCGGTATTCAGTTGGACAATGCGATCGCTATTTAACGCCAACAGCTTATCGCGACTTTCCCACGTAGATTCTTCGCCCCCGTGCGGCAAAATCGACTGCACCACGATCTGCGCCTGAGGATGGTCTTTTTTGAGCTGAGCGACAATTTCTCTGTAATTCGCAATAATTTCGTCATCGGGCTTACCCCAAATCAAATCATTGATGCCAATCATCAAAAAGACGGCTTCTACGTCATTGTCTTTCAGCAAATCCAGGCGCTTTAGCAGCCCCTGGGTTTTTTCACCCGAAATGCTTTGATTAATCCACACTCGCCGACCGGGCATCAGCTCACCCGGAAACCACAGGCTCAGCGAATCGCCCAGCAGTACGGTTAAATGCGCTGGCTTTTGAACGGCTACAGCAGCCGCATCTTTGGCCAACACATCTACCCACTGCCGATAGCTCAGCTTTTGCCCGCCTGCTGGCTGCGGAATCGCCAGGGTAGAGTCAGCAATTGCCGCATCTGTAATCGCCGCATGAACCGGCTGGTCGCCCGCTACTAAGAGCCCAGAAACCAGCTTTGAAGAATGCGAAACCGCCGCCTGATCCTGCCAGAGCGCCAGCAAGCTACCAAACAGCAGGCCATTCATTACGAGCGAGAGTACCGCCCAACCAGGAATTTTAGTCAGCCACTTAACCACAGGGAGAATCAAACCCAAATATTGAAATCGTTAACAATGCGAGCTATCGCAGATTCTAGTCTCATCTGTTCGCTCTGCCTAGTGCAGAGC
>QBMP01000175.1 GCA_003242115.1 Phormidesmis priestleyi | reverse complement strand
ACATTAAGCTCTTGACTATCGCGCTGAAGCGTAAGCGTGACCGGCTTTTCGGGGCTAGACTGAATAATGCTAATCAGCGATCGCTGCACCGGCTCTCCCGTGCCCAAAGGCTGCGCATTGGCCGCAATAATCACATCATTAGCTTCAATGCCCGCAGTTTGAGCAGGGCTGCCTTGCACCACGTCAGGCACCTTGACACCGGGGTTGAAATCTGGCACGCCCAAGCTGCCAAACTGTAAAACAAAGACCAGATAGGCAAAGATCATGTTGGCAATGACGCCCGCACTGATCACAATGGCACGATCAATCACAGGGCGGTTGCCGAGCAAGTTCGGGTCATCCGCTGGGATTTTGCTCTCTGGATCGTCATCTGGAAAGCCGACAAAGCCGCCGAGTGGAATCGCCCGCAGCGCGTATTCGGTGCGATCGCCCTGAAACTTCCACAAGATAGGGCCAAAGCCAATTGAAAAACGGTTGACGTGAATGCCCTGTAACCGAGCCGCCGTGAAGTGGCCAAGTTCGTGAACAAAAATCAGTAGGGCAATGACTCCGATTACGGCCAGTACGATCATAGAAGCTCGGCGGTTTTAATTAACTTTTGTATTGTACAAGGCTGGGCTGGTGAATGTGTGAGTCTAAGGGTCAGGGAGATTCAGAACTTGGAGCGCCAATCGTCTCTGTACCCATATACTTTTGCAGAATGTCAGGCACTCGAACGCTGCCATCCGCCTGCTGATAGTTTTCTAAAATAGCGGCCATCGTCCGCCCAACCGCTAGCCCGGAGCCATTGAGGGTATGCACATACTGAGTGCCTTTCTGACCAGATGCTTTGAAGCGAATATTGGCCCGCCGCCCCTGAAAGTCAACGCAGTTAGAGCAGCTAGAAATTTCGCGATATTTATCGGCTGACGGCAGCCACACTTCTAAGTCGTAGGTTTTGCTAGCGCCAAAGCCCATATCGCCTGTGCATAGTGCCAGCACTCGGTAAGGTAACTGAAGCTGCTGCAAGACGTCTTCGGCGTCGCGGGTGAGCGCTTCAAGTTCATCAAAAGAGCTATTCGGATGAACGAATTTGTACATTTCGACTTTATTGAACTGATGCAGCCGAATCAGGCCGCGAGTGTCGCGGCCATAGCTTCCGGCTTCGCGGCGAAAGCAGGGCGTATAGGCGCAGTAGTTAATCGGTAGCTGATCGGCTGTGAGAATTTCGTCGCGGTGCAAGTTGGTGAGCGGAACTTCGGCGGTAGGGGTGAGCCAGAGATCATCGCGATCGCACTTAAACCCATCTTCTGCAAACTTAGGCAGCTGCCCAGAACCCGTCATTGATTCCGAATTCACCAAAATCGGCGGCATAATTTCGGTATAGCCCGCCTTCACATGCCGCTCTAGCATGAATGAAATCAGCGCTCTTTCAAGCGCCGCACCCGCGCCGATTAAAGTCACAAACCGGCTTTGCGCCACTTTCGCAGCGCGCTCAAAGTTCATAATTCCTAGCCGCTCACCCAAATCGTAGTGAGTTTCATAGGTCGGTAGGCTTGAGCGCCCAGCCGCAATCAGCTCATCGCCCCAGCGCCGAATCTCTACATTCTCGGCTTCGCTTTTTCCTACCGGCACAGAGTCATCTGGCAGATTAGGCAACGTTAGCAAAATCTCTTCAATATTCGCCTTTAGCTCACGCTCGTGAGGTTCTAACTCACTCAAAGTCTGCTTGATTTCGTTACCCGATGCCCTCAGCGCCTTCACGTCATCTCCGGCTGGATCAGCGCCCTGGCGAATCTTTTGCCCGACTAACTTACCCACCTCATTGCTTTGGGCCTGCAAATCTGAGCGCTGCTTTTCAACCTGTCGCTGTTTGGCATCGAGATCAAGCAGCGGCTGCAAATCATAGTCGCCTCTTTTAGCCAGAGCCGTCTGCACTTGAGCGGTTTGATTGCGAATGAGCTTAATATCTAGCACTGGCCTTACTTCCTTAATTTCCCGCTAAGCCTCTCTCTGGGCCTTTCTCTAAGCAAGGGTAACAGTCAAAGGGGCGGTCA
This sequence comes from Phormidesmis priestleyi, assembly GCA_003242115.1. Taxonomy (GTDB): domain Bacteria; phylum Cyanobacteriota; class Cyanobacteriia; order Phormidesmidales; family Phormidesmidaceae; genus Phormidesmis; species Phormidesmis priestleyi_A. Next base: position 7,405 of record QBMP01000175.1, on the reverse strand, counting down.
GGATCACTGCCCTGCCGCCCCTTCAAAATTATTTTTACCGAATGGCTGAGTCAGCTCTGGCAAAAATTATCTGGCAAAAACTACTGCACCTGCTGAATTTCAGCAATTTCAGGAATAAATTCGCGCAAACGGCGTTCGATTCCCATGCGCAGCGTCATCGCCGAACTAGGGCAACTGCTGCAAGCACCATTGAGGCGCAGTTTGACAATCGGGCCGTCTAATTCGACTAGCTCTACATTGCCACCATCCGCCAAAAGATAAGGGCGCAGCTCATCAAGCACTTTTTCGACGTTGGGTTCAGTTAAAGCAAGCGTTGACATAGATATCTCCAGTTTGAATAAGGTATTGCTCTAGTTTAGCGGTTCTAATCGCTAAATTTCCTAGTAGCTTTCTAGGCCAATCAATTAGCAATCAATTAGCGATCAGTTGGCGATCAGTTAGCTAGCCTGCAATTCGTCTAAACGAGCTAACACCTCTTGACTATGAATGGCCGGACGCACCCCCAAAAAGCGTTCTTTTAAGATGCCATCTGGATCAATCAAATAAGTGTGGCGCATCGACATCGGTTTCATCCAAGAGCCATAGGCGCGGCTGACTTGGCCATCTGGATCGGAGAGCAGCGGAAACACGAGTGCTTCGGCATCACAAAATGCTGCGTGAGACTCTACATCGTCAGCACTGACGCCAATTACTTGGGCATTACGAGCCTGATATTCGGGTAAATCACGCTGAAATCGCTGCGCTTCCAATGTGCATCCAGCGGTAAAGTCACGCGGATAAAAATACAACACGACCCACTGGCCGAGGTAATCAGCCAAAGAAATTTCACCCTCATCGCCGCTGTCATCGCTATTTGTAGGCAATGCAAAGGTTGGAGCAGGCTGATCAATCGTAGGCTGTTCACCGCCCATTGCGTAAGCTGCTGGTGTTGGCAGCATTAGCGGAATTACGGTAGCACCGAAAACCACCAAGGCGCTTAGGCAGTTCGCTAAAAATTTTTGCCTAGTAATTCGCCCAGGGACTCGCCAGGGCATTCGAGGAAGCATCATAAATCATCTATATATAGGAGGAGCTATAACAAGTTTATAATGCGCTCATGAAAAAATACTGGCGTGAGAGTTGGGCTGTGGCCCGACGCATTTTGACGGAGCTGTTTCGGCGGGGGCGCAGCTTAATTTCTTGGATGGTTTTTCCGGCGCTGATTTTAATGCTGAACGGGCTAATCACCGCTGAGCGGGCAGATACAACCGTGAGCACCGCCTTTGCAGTGGCCGCACCGCCAACGCTAGTCGGCGCGGCGCTGTTCTTTAGCTGTTTGGGCGGTGGGGTGGCTACCGTGGTGGCAGAGCGAGAGCAGCAGACGCTGAAGCGCTTGTTTTTGTCGCCGCTGAGCGGGGTGTCTTATTTTTTGGGGATTTTTTTGGCCCATAGCGTGATTGGGGTGGGGCAGACGCTGGTGATTTTTGCGATCGCCACCTTCGCCGGAGCCACCTTCCCCGATGCCGCTTGGCCCTTAGCCATTGTCATTATTGCCCTCAGCATTCTGGCCTACGTCGGTCTAGGCTTTATGCTGGGCACACAGTTCGCCCGCCGCACCGAAGATGTCAGCGCCCTAATCGCGGCTTTTGGCGTTCCCCTAATGGTTTTAGGCGGAGCCTTTCTCCCCATCTCTCTTTTCCCCGATTCTCTGTTGAATATTGCTCGCTTCAACCCGATTTATCACATGACCGAAGCGCTCACTGACGCTTTGCTCAACCCCGACACACCATTAGGTGAAAACGGCACTCACTTTTGGTTTCTGCTGATTTTTGCCGCTCTTATGGTCGCCGTTGGCTGGATCTCCTACCGTCGAATGCTGGTACAAGAACGACAGCTTTAGAGGGTTAAGCACCTTACGATTTAGCCAGATCTCGCCAGAAGGCCAGTCCTAACGTCATAATTCCTAGCAGCATTGCCGGTTCAGGCACAGATTGCGAATCAGCGCCTGCCGCGTCAGACAACGCTGCCATACTGGGCAACATACTGGGTTCCAAGTTATCTCCCATTCGAGCACTGACACCCGCGACCAGCGTTTTTACAGTGGCATCAGCGCTAGCGGTGGTGATACCGCAGCTAGTCGGGATATAAACTTCAGAGCGAGTCGGGCTACCGGATGGCTTGCCTAATTCTTGCGCCCAATAAAACCCAAAATCAGAGCTGCCGGTGGCGTTGTATAGACCAAACCCGACTTCAGTAAAATCAGCCGCTAACAAATTAGCCTTGTGGCTTGGGCTGTTTAGCCAGCTTTGAACAACGCTTTGCGGCGTCGGTTGCCCAGCCGCCAAATTTTCACCAACAGCCGTGTATTGGTAGCCGGTGGCCGCAATTCTCGAAACAAAGGTAGAGTTGTCTTTGCCGGTATGGCTAAAGAAATTTTGAGTGCCCATTGCCTGAGTGTGGTTCTGAGCTGCCTGCCCTAGCTGATAAGAAAACCGCAGGGTTCCAACGCCTGCATCTTGGCGGGCTTGGTTAGTCAACGTTAATAGCTCAGAGAAAAAGCTGTTGAGCTGAGAACAGTCGCCTGATACCGTAACGGCAGATTTGTTGCCAGAATTCGTCACATCTGTACTGACAGGCACCCCCGGTTTACCGCTACTTTCTCCTCCCGTGCAGCTAGTTGCCAGCAATCCCACTAGCGCAATACTCCACCAAGCCGTGCATTTCATCTAAAAATACTCCTGTGTTTTAGCGAATGTCCGAGGATTCACCTGCCAAAAAAGGCAATAGAATCTGCGCTCAAGGCATAAACACCTTGAGCCCACGGGATGACAAAAAAGCTTGAAAATTTGAGGACTGGGCTAAATGACGGCCCTTGTCTGCGGTGTATCTCTGACATTGCTACTGTGTAAAGCAGCGGCATTGAAAAATCAAAATCACTTGATTTAAGTAATCTTTAAGCAATCTCTAAGTAATCTCTTTTAGGGGCTTGTGAAGTAAGCTGCAAACTTTGGCTTCACATTGTCATTACAATCGCTGCGCTTGTTGAAAGCCATCCGCAAATTCAATGACACAGCCAATGAAGCGCACACAAATATCCGTAATATCCGCAGAAGCTACATCAAGAAAAGTACGTATTATCAAGAAAAGTACATACGAGATCGAAGCCTCTGAGCGCATGTGAGGGATATCCGCAATCTCTACGGGCGTCAGTTGACGGGCGGGAGTACAGCGTATCGAGTGTGTCCGTATAGGGTTGTAGGCTCTGGGATTTCTAATCCAAAACCAATAGGTTTCAGTTCATTCTCAGATATTTTCAAGACGCGCTTGATAAAGTGAGGAAGTCGTATTGCAAAAGGGCTGAATTTTTGTTGTCATCTTCGCAGCTATCGTCTTCGCAGGGCCACCGGCTAGAGCGCATTCACTTAGAAGTCACGAATGTATGTAACTTTAAGTGCGAGTTTTGCCCGGATGCGATTATGCAGCGCCAGCGAGGGCATATGTCGCTGGCGCTATTGGAAAAAGCGTTAGATGAAATTGCGGAGCAGCGACTAGCGAAAGTTGTGGCGTTTCATCTGATGGGTGAACCGCTGATCTATCCGCATATTTTTGAAGCGATCGCCCTTGCCAACCAACGCCATCTCAACCTCCATCTCACCACCAACGGCAGCACCTTCCACATCCGCCCCGAGCACATTGCCAAACTTGTTTCCTCTGGCATTCCCAAAGTCACCATTTCACTGCAAACGCCCGATCCAGAAACATTCATCATTCGCGGCGCACCGCCCAACCTTCAGCCGGAACAATACTTCAACGGCATTACCAAATACGTAAAGGCCAACTTAGCCGATGAGCGATCGCCTACTCGTATCCATATCAAGTTTTTAGATACTACTCCGCACCCTTTTCTCGTCCCGCACAAAACCATGCACGTTGTTGAAGGCAAGCAGCAAATGCAGCAACAGCTCAGTGAGTGGTGCCAGCGCCTCCTATTTGAAAATTCTCATCAGCCAATTACAACAGAATTACAACAGAAACTCGCTCAGCACAAACCAGGCCGCTGGCAGGTCATAGAACTCACTCCCAAACTCGCCTTGGAGACTTTCCCGCTCGATAGCTGGGGCAACGTCGAAAGCCCCACCGTGATTCCGGCCAGCTTTGGCTACTGCAATGGCACCACCGATCAGGCAGGCATTTTGTACGATGGCACTGTCGTCCCTTGCTGCAAAGACTACGACGGCCAAATTCCTTTAGGCAACCTTAATCACGCCACGCTCAGCGACATTTTAGATCGTCAATCTCCCGCTTGCGGTCTGCGGGCAGGCTTTGACAAATTTCAGGTCACCCATCCGGTGTGTCAGCGCTGCATGGGAGCCGACACCCGACAAAAATCTCTGCTCCGTCAGCTCGGATCAATTGCTTACTTCAAGCTCTATAACCCAATCATGAAGCGGCTGAATCCTGGCTGGGGAGAAGTGTAGAAAACTCTAGCAGGTCTGCGCTTCACGGCAGCTTCTGAAAAATATTCTCCACCAGCAGCTTAGTCTTATCATCAAGCCGCTGCCAATCTATGTCGCCTTGATCATCTAACAGGCTATTGTCCGCTTCAATCGGTGAGTCGTCTGCTTCTTCAGGATCATATGCGATCGCACAAACCTGATAGCACAGCGCCCAAATATCTACGACTTTCTCAACCGCTGGTTCAGTGACTGGCTCGGCTGGCCCATTGACTAAGCCAGTCGACTTTGCTGGCAATAATTTCAGCCGATAAAGCGGCGAAGGCTGAGGCAGTTGCGACATCAAAGCGGCAACTCGATCATGTTCTTCCGGGGGTACGCCGTGAAGCTGTTTTTGCAAGGTCGTATAGGCTTGCTGCTGTTCGGCGGTTGTGCCTACCGGCCAAATTAACTCTTCCTCGTAGCTGCCCTGCCAATCGCTCACCTCTAGCTGCTTACGAATGTTGTCAATCACCCGAATCAGCGCAGGCTGCATGAGCTGCTCTACTTGGGCTCTAGCCAATGGCGTAGCGAATTCTGGCAGGTGCATAGCTCTAAACCTTTACCACAGACATTACTCCATCCGAAACCAGGCTGTCAGCGCCACGGCCAAACCATCGGCGGCGTCATCTGGCTTAGGAATACTCTCTAGCTTAAGTTCGCGGGTAATGGCATCTTGCACCTCTACTTTATCAGCATTGCCATGACCTGTAATCGACTGCTTGATCTGCGCAGGCGTGAACTCCACAAACGGCAAATTGTGCTGAGCCAAAACTAGCATCACCACCCCACGCGCCTGAGCAACCAAAATGGTATTGCCCATCCGATAAAAAAACAGCTTCTCAATCGAGACTAAATCCGGCTTGTACTGATCAATCACGCTGTGCAAATCGTCATAAATAGTGCATAGCCGCTGCCCCGTATCCGTGCGAGCAGGCGTTTGCACGACGCCGTAATCGATCGTTTGAATATGAGGCGAATTGGCACAGCGCTCAGCCGGGTCATATTCAATCACCCCAAATCCTAAAATCGCCAATCCAGGATCGATCCCCAGAATGCGTTTGGTCACCACAGTAATTTATCCATCTCAAAAATTATCCATCTCAAAAATGGCTGAAAAAATGGCTGATCTCGCTCAAACGCCATCTCACGCAAATTCCTATCTCGCGCCAGCCATCTGCCGACCATTCGCCGCAGGCTCTGCCACCCCAAAGGTTTTGCTAAAGGTTTTCTCCACCTTAAAGCCCGAATCAATCGATTCCAGCGGATCTTTGCGCAGGCGATGACGCAGGCACAAAGCAATCACCCGCTGCACATCTTGCAGCGTCACTTCAGTTCGACCTTCGTAGGCCGCAAGTGCCTTCGCGGCCCGATTCGTCACAATGTCGCCACGCAACCCATCGACATCTAGCTCAGAGCAAACCTCAGAAATTTTCACCCGGTACTCATGATCTAAGGTGACTGCGCTCAAACGATTTTGCGCCTCAATAATCTTTTGCTGAAGCGCTGTTTGCTCAGCTTGACATTTGACTACAAAAGCATCCGGATTGCTGTCAAATTCAGTCCGCTGCTCCACAATTTGCACTCGCAGTTCAGGATCGCGCACGGTGCGAATTTCAGCATGCATGCCAAATCTATCTAATAGCTGCGGGCGCAGTTCGCCTTCTTCGGGGTTGCCGGAGCCAATCAGCACAAACTGAGCCGGATGGCGAATGGAAATGCCTTCACGCTCTACGGTATTCCAGCCAGAAGCCGCCGAATCGAGTAAGACATCGACGAGGTGATCGTCTAGCAGGTTGACCTCATCGACATAGAGCAGACCCCGATTGGCTTTGGCCAACAGACCGGGCTCAAACGCCTTGACGCCCTCAGCTAAGGCTTTTTCAATATCAATGGTGCCGCACACCCGATCTTCCGTTGCGCCCAAAGGCAGATCGACCATCGGCACTTTTTTCGCCGCTACTTTAATCTCTTGGCCTTCGCGCTCGGCCCGAACATCTGGATTATTGGGCTCCCGGTTAAACGGATCGCCTTCGGTGACTTCAATGTCTGGCAGCAGGTCAGCGAGGGCGCGGATGGTGGTCGATTTGCCGGTACCGCGATCGCCCATAATCATCACCCCACCGATCTTCGGATCAATCACATTCAAGATCAGCGCTAGCTTCATATCTTCTTGGCCGATCACCGCAGTGAAGGGAAAAACGGCTCGGCGGGCAGTCATGGCAATACTCACAGGCTTAAATCAATTAGTTGAAGGGTTTAACCATTGTGCCACAGGAGGCCATACCCAATTTGCCTAGATTAAATCCTCAATCCAAGTCTGAGTTTCGCTTGATAATGGAGGTGCCGGAACTGGCTAGGTATAGTCAAGGCGTAAGTCGTAGCTGACTTGCTCACACACTTCCTGAAAAATACTTTGCAGATCAACTGCGATCGCCTCATCAGGTTCTTTGAGTGGCAGCAAAAATTCTGGCAGGCGATCGCGCAAGGTAAATGAATACAAATCAGCTTGAGGCCGACGACTAGCCCGGCTCACTAACACATAGTAGTCGCCCACATTGCTCGTACCGATAATGGTGAAAGGCGACTGACTTCCCAAAAGATCAATCTCAATAAAATGAGAGGCGCTACTAAAAATAGCCGCTCTTTTCGCCTCGTAAGTATCTCTATCCTTACCCTTTTTCTTATTAGCGGACGATAACAGCTCAATCGGAGCAGTGGAATTTGAATCTACGGCCCCTATGACCTCAATAAAATGACTGAAACTGGATATCACTGTGGTTTTTTGTTTTGGGCCTCTTTGTGAATCAGCATCTGTTTATACGCATGGTTCGCTCAAAAGAATTTGAGATTCAGAAATGCTACAAAAGCAATAGGGCTCATGGTTCGCTCAAATAATACGGGAGAATAGGAAAAGCCCCCCTCGCCCGGTA
>QBMP01000174.1 GCA_003242115.1 Phormidesmis priestleyi | reverse complement strand
ACAATCATATCCAACTAATTACACTATTGCAATAGTGTAATTAGTTGGATATGGAAAGCAATATTGCTTAGTCTTGAGCCAAGCTCACCACCCTCGAACCTGGGCTCGGAATCAACGGCAGTGAAGAGGAGCCATCGAGGTGCTGACAGCAGAGCCCTCTCACTATGGATAGTGAGCATCGAACCAATGAGGGGAGGTGAGAGGGTGCTTGGGGCTGAAGAGACCGGAGCGGTCGCGATAACTACTGTTGCCTCTGTGGCCATACAGTGAGCGATCACTATCGAGTATTTCAAATACAGTAATCCATCACAGCTGCTGGTGATTAGATAGCTTCATAGAGAAATTTTGACCAGCTTGGACTCCCCCACGAGGCTGAGAAAAACTGATCATCGTTTTCTATCTCTTCTACTGATCCGCCAAACAGTTTTGAGAACTGAGCTAGCTCTGCTTCAGTCAGTTTCAACCCGTTTACGTCCATACCGACAACCATAGGCTGCTGGTTGGGAAGATCGGGATGCTTAAGATACCCATCTATGTAATAGAGACGTTTACCATTATCTATTGCCTTAAAGAAGTCAAACAGCTGCTTTGCATCTAGGGCAGACTGACCCATGACAAACTGCTGGCCTTCGTAGAGTTCTTCCGCCTCTGGTAGCGGTATATCACGCACAACTAGAGCTGGTATCTCCTCCAAAGACATCTCTTGCCAGCGAGGTAGATTAAAAAGAATTGCTTCTACTTCGTTGCGTGCCATCGGTCGCTTCAGCTCACTATCCAACATGCTTTCACCTTGTATGTCTTCTATTCTTTTGATGGAGAGCGATCGCCCCTGAACAAGAGTATCAATCTTCAAACGGCAAGGTTAACTGAGTAGCCTGACAATGCCAACAAGTGAAGCATTCTCTATTGATTATCTGATCCCCTCTCCATACAGCCAGCTCTTCTAAAATCTAGCTGAGCGGCCTGAACCGCTCTACTTTTACCGCAGCAAACGCCTCCATGTCATTGAAGACCGCTGCATCCATGTCCAGCTCATCGCGGTGGAACTCTTTTAGACAACCCTCCCGCAAACGAAAGGCCAGATTCGCTCGCAAACCGTTTGGGCAAACATGCTCTAGAAAGATGGCCGCGCCGATACAGACTCTGTCATGCCCGCGCCGTTGGCCGGTCGTCGCGGTCGTCTTGTGGCAAGGGAAATCCGCCATCCCCTTGCAGCGCACCCAGAATTGACTGCACCTTCTCAGGCGTCAACCGGAAGTCAATATCGCTACGGAACGGGCAGTCCTCGCAAGGCGAACGGCGACTCAGCTCCAATATCCTCCGCTCGGATGCAGCTTGTACTTCCGCACTGTTAGCGAGATCGCTTCCCGATGCGCTTCCTCCAAGTCATCCACGTACATCTGTACCACCATGTTCTCGCAGAACTTCACGGCCTCTATCCCACGCTCCTCTGAAATATAGTTCCGGGCAATCTTAGGGTCACCAGCCATAAGCAACCACCGCTGCTTCATCTCAGCCGCAGGCATCCCGAACAAGCCTTTGTACACAGTATTCGTCCACTTGCCATAGGTCGTTGAGTGGACGTTCAGCTCTAGCAGTAAATCAGTGTAGGTTTTGCGAGTCGCTTTACCCGACTGCCGCTGCATCAACCACCGCGTTGTCGCTCGACTCGATTTACCGCTGTAGACCCCTTTGAGCGCGACGTTCGCCTCAGCATAAAAGCCTTTGATCGCAAACCAGATCAAAAATGCGCCTATCTTTTCTCGCGTAGGCTTGCGCATCTTGCCCGGATTAAGCAAGATATCCATCGACAGTTCAACCCAGTCTGCAACCTCTATCACTTTATAGTCATTGCCGTCTGCGCCCTGGATTTGAATCACCCTGAAAGCCTTTCCAGACGGAGCCTTGAATGCTTCACCTCCCGCTATTTGAATCACCCGTTGAGTTAGGGTCGGCTGGGGCAATCCGATATGGCGCTCTGCCATCCGAAAGCCAAATCCGATTGAGGGTTCGCCCTCTCTCATCCCGTTCGGATCGATTACTATCGCCGTGAATTCCCGATCTTCCTAAGTAACGGTAATCAGGTCGCCTTGCTGGGGAGATTTCATCGCTGCTCTCTCTAGGTTTGGAAAACGAGTAAACGGGTAATTATTGTACGTGGCTACGCGGGCAATAATTACCCATAGAGTGGCGCTCTAGACTCAGCTTGCTGCGTAACAAACCTGGACTTGGCTTTGCGCCGTACCTGCCCGATTAAGCCCTAACATGAGTCGTATCAAAACTTTCACAACTTCTCTACACCACTAGCGATCGCCCCGACCTTGAAAGAATCATCCTCAAAGCACTCTGGGAAGTCAGCATGAAACTTTCGATCATCAGCGTACTTTGGATCTTCAAGGCAAAACCTATCGTTCTCCGCTTTCCATTGCCGCAAGGCTTGATCACTAGGAGCATCAGCGTACAAAGCATATTCGTTTTCAGAAAACTCTGTGCGGTGGGCTTGCAGTAGATGGCAGCAGCTAGAAACGGGCCACCGCTGACAGCCATAACTACCCTTTGAGCTAGGGGCGAACCACGGACATTTTATAGATTGGCAAACGTTGATACTCATTGTTCCTCTTTCAACTCAACAATTCGAGTAAACGGGTAATTATTGTACGTGGCTACTCGCGTAGTTGATTTACCCATAGAGTGGCTCTTTAGACTCAGCTCGCTGCGTTTGGAGTCGTGGAGCGAGGCCAGTCGATGGCGCAGCCTTCCAAGGGAATCGCACCACCTATTAACTTGAACTCTATTCTGTCAGCCGCTTGGCCAGCTCAGCTTTTTTCTCTGCGGCCCAAACCTGCAATAATCCTTCTGTCAGGTCACCAATCGTTTGCCGATTGCCATCAAAGGCCAGATACCCTTTCACTTCCTGCACTAGCCCTACCGGCAGAAACATGCCGGTCTGCATGTACGCATCGTCTGAGCGTTTACCCGTTTTAACCCGCTGTTTCCGCTTGTCTGTCGTTCCGTTTACCTGTTTACTCGCATCGCCCATCACAGGCTGCGGGGGAGTGGCGGGGATTTCGTTTGACGTTTCTACAGTAGGGGGAGCGGCTGACTCAGGCGTTACCTTCTCCGGAGCGGACAGATCGGCATCGTCCAAGCCACCAGCTAACAGATTGAACATCTTGGTGCGATCGCTCTGTGACTTAGGCATCGTGAATCTCCTTCCCTAACAGCTTGTACTCATTCCAGGCTTCTCCAGCTCGCCGGTCAGCCACATCGCATACCGCAACTCCGGCCAGCGCTGCTTTCTTAAATGCAGATAATTGCCGGATCGATTGCTTGAAAATAGGAATATCGCGACTTTCAAACAGCTCACGGGCAGCTTTATTGCTACCCGTCTCCCGACTATCTAGCTTGGTGAGCAGCACAGAATAATCCGCTTTGAGCTGCCGCACTGCTTTAATCGTCGAGACCAACGCATCAAGTGCCAGGGCGTCGGCGGTCGTCGGCAGGATAAGCAAGTCGCAGCCTTTAGCCAGCACTTCTAGCTGGCGGGCATCGGGATAGCTTTTCGTATCAATGATGATGTGTTCGGCTTTACGCGCGGCCATCGCGATCGCATCGAAGTCACATACCTCAAACGGTAACTCGCCTCGATCTGCCCAGCTTAAAGACGAGCGGTTCGGATCGCCATCTACTAATAGAGTCGGCTCTTCGGTCAAACTAAAGAATTTTGCTAGGTGGAACGCCGTCGTCGTTTTGCCCACGCCGCCCTTAAAACTTGCGACTGTCACAATCATCTTTAAAGGCTCCTACAGTGAGGGGATATTGATTGCTCTCGTCTATAGTACTCGTTTACTCATTAATTTAGATAGTTATTTTACTTGTTTATTTGAGTAGCTAAATTATCCGTTTACGCAGACAAACGAAATGTTCGGCATCAGGAGCACGCCAGGAATGGGGGCGGCGGATAGAGGCGCTATCTGCATAAGTGAGTAAATTGTTTACGCAGTTACATGGGTAGTGGTAAGGGCACTAGATAGCTTTGGTGGCCTTTGCTCCGGTAGGCAGTAAACAAGAGGGCGATCGCTCGATTCAAACCTAAACCGCACCTTAAAAACGACCGATACCAATTGACTGATTCGCGTAAATGGGTAAATTGTTTACGCAATTGCATTCATTGGGAGATCGGGAGCGGCAGGCTGGGCGGGCTGTATCGCCTTCTTTGAAAAAATGAGTAAACAGGTAATCGGGTAAATGAGTAAATTAACTATCCGGGGCAGCGGGTAACTCGTTTATGACAGTCAGTTTAGGGACTTGCAGATCTGCATAAACGGGTAAATAAGTAATCAGTTTACCCAAGAAACTCACACAGCCTGTCTATTTCGTTTACCTGGATATTTGCGTAAACGGATAGCTTTATTACTTAGAATAGTCGGGAATGCTGGGTTACAGCGATTCCCGCTGGTGAAATGGAAGGCTATTGTTCTATATGCTTACTCATTTACCTGAATAAATCGCTTACTCATTTATTCAGATAATCGGTGGCTTGGTTAGCATGAAAAGGTGGTAGATGTTTACTTGGATAAATGCGTAAACGGGTAAGAGCACGGGAAAGAGTCCTACCGCGTACTTCATATAGTTGAGTAAGTGGGTAAACAGATAAATTGAATACTCGTGTACTCATCCTGACGCTGGTTGAGTGGCGTTCATATCTCGTTTACTCATTTCGCTGCGTAAATTACCTATCCAGCAATTCTCATTATGAAAGATGTCTATTCAATGGCCCGGTAGAGCTCTATTGTAGTTTTGTATCGTAAAGCTGAATAAGGCCATTATTTCGATGGAAGAGGCTATCTCTGTCGCGCATCAAGAAGATCCCACTCGCTGGATTCAACGCATTCATGCCGCGCTTGAATGTGAACACGGGTCTGCTACCTTTGGGAAGCTTAGGGAAAAAACTGGCCTCTCGCCAGGGGCACTCTTTCTTGGGCTCCTCCTCGGGCATGAGCGCTGGCAATTCACTCAGAAAACTTTCTATGGCGAGGTCTTGGTCAGCCTCACTGATTGATAAAGCCGGAGGAGCGATCGCTCTGCTAATCCCTATGCCCGCAATACGCTCTTTTAAGCGATCTCTGATCTCACTGACCCTACCCTAGACTCAGCCTCTAGGGAGTCATGCAAAAATAACCTGAACGTTTTCCGATATGGAGCCATCAAATGTTCCATGTTCAGCAATTGCGATAGTTCAAGTTATTTTTGCGCAGTCCCTAAAGTCCTCACTAATGGATCGAACTCGGTGAAGGCGATCGCCGATGGGCAGATGGACTCCCCGCAGCGACTGGTTGATATTCAGCAGCAGTTGAGAATGCCGCTGATAGAGCGTGGATTGTGGCGTTGCTCGGCGGCTTTCCAATGGAGCAGCGCAGCAGCTTTTACCAGACGCAGGAAGTTTGGGTGAGTCGGTGCAGGTGAGGGACTGGGAAGGGAGTATCAGCTAGATAAATGGAAGCAGTCGGCACTCTTCCTGTGAGGTCAGACAGGATTTGGTTGGACGGTGGATCGTGCTGCGGCAATGGGGAAGGGTGAGTGCGATGCAGAGGCAGTGTCGCGAGGAAGTGGCGATCTCTACGAAGAAGGCATAGCGATATTTGAGGCGGTTGAGAAGCGACGGGCGAAACGGGGCTACCGCACTTGGTAAGGATCTTTCGAGAGCGAAAGAGAACTACGGTTCACAGGCTAGCTCTGGCACCACAAAGATTCTGTTATCATCCTAGATAAAAGCAGAGCATGTCGGAATTTTCGTTCGGAGGCTAGACTTAAAGATGGACTCAGCTTTATTAGAATCCCCATTTGAGCCTGCCGCCATCGCCAAGGCGGATACCTCCAGCTTGAAGTCTAGCTTGTTGAAACAGGTAGAAGCACGAGATGCAGATCCGATGGCTCAAAAAGTCCGGTTTGCAAACGAAACTTTAATGCCACTGTTCAACGAGCTAAAAAAACGTAATCCTACGACTGAGTTGAGTCAACAGATTCCGCTTTTGAAAGGAGTTTGGTTTCCGGTTTGGTCTACCAATCCCTTTCAAGACATTTTGCCAGGACGAGTCCATCATGAGTCATACCAGATCTTTGACGATAACGGCTACTATGCCAATCTAGCCCGGTATAAACCTGGGCGCAAGAGTCAGGTTCTGAGTTGGCTCTCCCGCTGGTTGCTCAGTTACGATTTGATGATTATGCAGAGCTATTCTGTTCAAACTCAAGCTGCTGGAGAATCGGCTCATCCACTCGCACCCGACCAAACGGGTCAGGAATATTGGGACATTCAAAATGTTTCTATCCAACAGTCTCTGCGCTTAGGCTCTATTTCGTTCAATGCTGAAACTGCTCAAGCTTGGTTCAATAAAGCTGTCGTTAAACACCAGATGACACCTAAACCTCAACAGCAAGCTTCTTCGTCAACCCAACGGACTAATCGCGTTACGACTAAGCAGTATCAACAAATAGCCAAAGCGAGACCTCGATTGAATAACCTGTATATTGACCAGGAATTTCGTCTGGTTAAAACCCAACGCGAAAAATCCCAGCGTCCTTCATACACCGTAGCGATGCGATTGAGCGAAACATGACAGCTGTTTGCTTAGCTTTAGAATCTCTTTGACTTCAGTCCGGAGAACACGTCAACAGATGTATTAGTCCTTTGATGGCGCTGATCTGGTCAGTTGTGAGAGGTGGAAAGGAAAGGGGTATGGGCGTGGTTTAAAAACCGCCGATTTTGGGTAACACTCGCAGCCTAAGTTAGACAATGGTCGTTGGTGGTCTAACCTACTGCTCTGGTAAATTTCTAGGCATGGTTCAACCCAGGTTCCGCCAGGGTGACACTCTGAGTCAGGAATAGATCCTTCAGAAGTCTATTTGACCAGACTTTGAGGTTTTAATTCCCAATCAAAAGTGTTAGCCTTGCTTGAACCACGTCCTGATCCTGCAACGGATTGATCGGATTGATGCTCTAGTGCAGCGTCAAAGCTTAATTTGAAGGTTGCCCTCTTTCAAGAGCATTGAAATATAAGGATTTTAGAGATCGTTAGCCCTCATTCTTAGTCTTGACGCTGCACTAAGTTGGATTTTCAACAAACTCTCAACTGCCAATATATTCTTGTTTTTAATGGCCTGCCATGTCCTCGATTGCCCTTGAGATTTTGTTGATTTTGGTGCTCATTGTGGCCAATGGCATATTCTCTGGCTCAGAGATTGCAGTGGTCTCAGCCCGCAAGGTGCGGCTAGAGCAGCTGGTGGAACGGGGCGATCGCAAGGCCCGAGAGGCGCTGCGGCTGGCCAATGCGCCCAACAACTTTTTGGCCACGGTGCAGATTGGCATCACGCTGATCGGCATTCTCAGCGGTGCCGTAGGGGGGGCCACCATCGCCCTGCGCCTACGCCCCCTCTTTGAGGATATTCCGACCCTGCAACCGTACAGTGAAGGGATCAGCGTCGCTATTGTGGTATCGGCTATTACCTATCTGTCGCTGGTGATTGGCGAACTGGTGCCCAAGCGCATTGCTCTCAATAGTCCAGAAAAGCTGGCCTGTCTGGTAGCATCGCCCATGCGCGCCCTGTCGCGGGTGGCCGCCCCCCTGGTATACCTGTTAAGCGTTTCTACCAATGCCCTGCTCAAGCTGCTGGGCATTCAGGCATCCAATGAGCCCGACATCACTGAGGAAGAAATCAAGGTGCTGATTCGTCAGGGGGCTGAGTCGGGCATGTTCGAGGCGTCCGAGCAGGCCATGATCGAGCGGGTGTTTCGCCTGGGCGATCGCCCCATTCGCGCCATGATGACCCCCCGCACCGACATCACCTGGCTCAACACCCAGGCTTCCATCGCCGACAACTTACAAATGGTCAGCGGCAGCAACCACTCGCGCTTCCCGGTGGGCCAGGGCAGCCTCGACGATTGCATCGGCGTGATTCGAGGCTGCCATCTGCTGTCGGCCCAACTGGCTGGGCAACCCATTGATCTAGAAGCCATTGCCCAGCCCCCCCTCTACCTCTCCCAGACGATTCGCGCCCTGAAGGTGATCGAGCAGTTTAAGCAGACCGGCGTCCACATCGCCCTGGTCACCGATGAGTACGGCGGCATCGAGGGGTTGGTCACTCTCAACGACCTGATGGAAGCGATCGTCGGCGATTTGCCCTCCCTCGAAGACCAGGAGGAACCCCAGATCATCCAGCGGGAAGACGGCTCCTGGTTGCTGGATGGCGCTCTAGATATCCACGAATTCAAAGATCGCTTCGAGCAAAAAAAACTGCCCGACGAGGCCACCGGCAACTTCCACACCTTAGGGGGCTTCGTGGTTCACGCCCTGGGCTGCATTCCCCAATCGGGTGAATCCTTTGAGTGGGGCGGGCTGCGGTTTGAGGTGGTGGATATGGATGGCCACCGAGTCGATAAGGTGTTGGTCATGGCTCTGCTGCCAGACTCTTGATGAGGTATTGGGTTTAAAGGACGGTTCTGCGAGAGTCATCAGAAATGAGCGGATCGAGAGTTAAGCGACCTCCGGCTTTGCCCTGACTATTACCCATAAGTTCGGCTTTCCCTAAGTGATGAGGGGTACGAAGAGTATTGGTACAGAAAGGATCGCTAAGCTGTCCAGTTTAGTGGGCAATCAATCTAAAAGCCTTATTTTATATGGCTTTTAGCAGAGATAAAAAGTGTAAGCAGACCTTCTAGCCTATTAGCTATGCGGCTATCAGGATAAAGCGGGACAAAAGCATCGGTTGAAGCGATACCGTTTCCTTGGCGTAAGTTTCTGTACGGCTACTCACTCAACTCCTACCACTAGCTTCACCGCCTGATTCCGTAGCAAAAGCGGCATTGCTGGCAGAGAAAAGCAGCAAGGCGATCGCACTGCTCTATTACTCAGCAGTCACTCAACCAGGGCGGCGGCGTAACAGCGCTGACAGACTTAGAGGCGATCGCACCATCACGCCCCTGATAAGTACTGCATTACTACTAGCAATCCCCTAGCCCAGATAAATACCGCTTGCGGCTCCGGGCATAACCAGTAAACCAGCTCAGCTATTCACAGTTTCGCCAAGTCGAAAATATGAATCCTCTGCAAGCAATACCGCGCATCAGTTCGCTTCCAACAGACCGCGCCATCGCATAGCTAATCAGGACTGCTTTATACGCGATCGCTCTCAGCTCGCGCTAAGCCGTCAGCTCAAGTCATAGCGGCGCTTGCCAAGGACTAGCAGCGATCGCACTGCTGCATGAGTAGCTGAAGCAGGGCAGCATCTATGCGTCACCATTGACGGCGGCGGCGTAACAGCGGTGACAGACTTAGAGACGATCGCACCCAGCAGACTCCGCCGACTCTCTTCCTAAAAACTCATCCCCAAAAAATAATCCTCACTAGAACGTTATTAATATCGGGTTTGGTGATTGAAATGAAGCCTATCACCAAACAGCAAGCTCAATCCTACTGGCACAACAGGACACTCTCAGACGCCCCCTATCACCGGCTTGAAGACAGCCGCTATAACCACACTCTGACAATGCGCTGGGCTCAGTGATGCGGTTGGCCGGTCGGCAAACAGAAGGCTTCGTCGAATCGTTGTTTAAGCTGATGGGGGTTGAGATGTCAGTACCTGACCACTCGA
>QBMP01000173.1 GCA_003242115.1 Phormidesmis priestleyi | reverse complement strand
ATCAGCGGCACATTTTTAGAAAATTAGTCCATCCATAGTCCAAGCGGCTGATATCAACTATTTCAAGCGATAAGCTCAGCTCATGAATCAGACTTTCGCTTTTTATCGGACAAAGGGCATATAACCCATGCTGTTAAGGGAATACAGCCTTAGCGGGAGTTTCTATACGATTACTTATTCAACCCCATATATTACTAGCTTTCAACCTGAGAGGCTTGCAACATTTCGTTACACTTGCTAGAGTTAGCTGTAATTAGTAGAGTATTAATACAATCGTGAAATATATGAATTTGCAGCGGTTGTACAGTCGGTTAGTAAATCTAGCTGTTGTGATTTTTTCGATGGGCCTTGTCATACTTGGCAGTGCCGAAAGCTCAGTGGCCTACAGCATCGACTATGGCATGGATCAAGCTCGGGGTGAGAAGACTATCGAGTACTATGGCGAGTCCTACGGCGAATCGCTGCGTGACATTATTGAACAGACCCTTCGCAATAATGTAGAGAGTCCTGATAGCAAAGCTACCGCTGAAAATACCTATAAGCGAGAAAGCTTTCTCAACGATTGGTTGCCGAAGAAGCGTAGCAGCGCTTTTTCTAGACAGGATTTAATGAAGCTACGAGAGACAAAAAATCCTAGAGATAGACCGAAGTAGCGATCGCATTCATGGAGTTCAGATGTTAGCCAATGAAGTCCAGAATCTTAGCAAGGATCGGGCGGCGTAGTCGTCATCAACAGCGCTGAGCCTGAAGTGTTAGGCGAGTTTCTATTTTTTGACCTGATACTCACGGTTCGCTCATTTGTTCTAGTGGTTTCACAAAAACTGAAAACGCTACATGTAGCGTAATGCAGCATAGAATTACTTGGATTTCTCTTGTGATTGCTTGAGCACCCATATGGCGAGCAACGGATTATAGAATTTCTTGTTTGTCAATAGGCTGAAAACCCATTGCTTTCATAGCATTTCTAGAACTCCAATTAATTTGAGCGAACCATGAGCTTGCTGATAAACGAACTTCCGGCTCGCCTGATGCTTTTCTGCCGTGTGAGCGATGGGTTCTGACCCAGAGAGTACCTGAATGCCAATAGCTTTAAGAACTTGGAAAGGGAGGCTGGCAGCAACAGAAATACTGAGACTCATACGGGGCGTTGGCGAAGCCTCTCCTTGAGAGAATCGCACAATAGGGCGGGATGACGACAAGCATTGAGACGACTTGATCACTCCAAAGTGTCACCCGGTTTTTGAACCACCCCGTGGGATGACGATGAGCCTTGAGACGACTTGCTCGCTCTAAAGTGTCACCCTGTTTTGTGCCACGCCAATAATGTGACTTGTGATTGAACCACCCCACCATAGGCCAAGATGGTTTATTTCAGCGCGTATGACTACTCCAGCAAAAAAGGAGCGATCATAGAGAAAGGATAACAGGGGAGATAGGAGATAGGAGATAGGAGAAAGCGACCCATGATCGCTCGGAGCGCAATGTTCGTCGGGAAGCAATCAGTAAAGAGTATTTTGACTAATCTCCCATTCCGTGTTTTGCCCCGAATTGGGACGAGTTTGCAGCCAAGCAAAAAGCGCTGCGGTGACTAGCAACACCAGCGCAATGAAGCCAACGAGTTGAAGCATGATATTGCAGCGCATAGACGAGACTTTGTAATGATATTTTGGCGATTGTGGGTTTAATTCGTATCTTTTAGGCTAGGTTGAAATGCTCCATATGAACCTGAGTAACCGGAACATTAAGATTATGTAGCGCTTGTTCTACCTGTTCCATCATTTTTGGAGCAGCGCAAATAAAGTACTGCCGGGTTCCTTTGTATTTAGGAATATAGCGGGCAAGCAGAGCTTTATCTATATAACCTTGCTCGCCCTTCCAGGCTTCTGGAGGCTCTCTCAAAACGTGAACAATCTTCAAATCTAATTTCTCTTCAAGTGCCTCTAATTCTTCACGGAAGGTAATGCTATCCCAGGTTTTGTTGGCGTAAATTAGCAAATAAGGGCGATCATCTTTTCGTTCTGCCGCAGTCGCCAGCATACTTAACATAGGCGTTATCCCGATCCCACCTGCAATTAGCACAAAGCCTGCTGTGTCTTCATAGCGATCTATAGTGAATACACCGTAAGGGCCGTCTAAATAAGCTTTTGTCCCTGGCGGAATGTCTTTAATTGTGCGGGTAAAATCGCCTAATGCTTTGATTCCAAATTCAATTCGGCCTGAATGATCGCCGTTAGAAGACATGGAGAAAGGATGTTCGCGCATACTAAAGGGCGTGATATCCAGTGTCAGCCAGGAAAATTGGCCGGGATGAAAACAAAAGCCATCGTGGCCCCAAGGTCGAAGGGCCAGCGTCCAAACGTTGCCTCGTTGCGACGTCACCGCTTCGACCAGATAGGGCTTTTTGCTCATCATCCAAGGTTTGATGAGTCGTACGTAAATGATTAGCCAAAGTGAGATTAGGGCCATAGCCGTCCACAGCATATTTTTCCAGAACAGCGACAGGTAGTTGCCAACCCCCAAGGCATGCCCTAAGCCTAGCCCTACTGCCAGCACAGAGAGAATGGTATGAGACATTCGCCAGGGTTCGTAGGGAATACGCAGAGGCTTTCGCCAAATGGTAGTAACCACCATGACGATGAAGGCCAATGTGCCTAAAATAGCCATCCGCGCTCGCCAGGGCGCTTCAAAAAAGTTCAGAAGCTGCCGTGTTTCTGGCTGCACGATAAACAGCATTACGGGATGAATTAAGACCATCAAAAATGCTGTCAGTGATGTGAACCGATGAAACTGCAACAGAATATCGACGCCGTAGGAGGCTTCAATGCGGTTAATGCGGGCCGTAATGACAAACTGTAGGGCCATCATAGCTAGTCCAATGAACCCCAGCGCTACCGAAAATTCGACCCAGAATCTTCGTCCTCCTGGTGGTGGATAGATCAAGAGAATGAACAGCGGTAGCACAGTAATAAGGAGATATGTGCCGATCCAAAAGAGGGCGATCGCAATCGGGCTGCGCATTAATAAGCTTTTCATTGAAATCCTCCTATGGCTTGTAGCGTTCAAAATTTAGTATCCGCTGCAATTGTGAGCAAAAAGTGACTGCCTTTATCCAAGCTGCTTACTTAAAATCAGACACAGGATTCTCTCCATTTTCTTCTGTGCTGCCTTCTCTACGAACTTCCTCCACTTGGCCTACCTCAAAAATCAAAACAAAATCCCGCCCCGTTTGCTGGGCGACAAATTCTTCTAAAAGTGCCACCTGACGAGGGGTAACTGGCGCTTTAGCGCGCACGTTAAGCCTAACTTCTGGCGGATCTGCCAGCCAGTTTGTTTCACTTGCAAGGAGTTCCAAACGCTGAAAGGTAACTGTCCGATTCAGCAGGGCCTGTTGCAAACTCGCTTCTAGGCGAGCTTGTTGCGCTAGGCGAGCAAAGCTGATGCCCAGCGGGATCAGCAGCAGGGCTGTAGAGGCCATTGTCCCAACCAATCACACTCACGGGCGGCATTAGCGCCACGGCGATCGCGGTTCCGGCTAGGCTAGCAGACACCTTGGGATCAACTTTGGCGTAACCGCTAATACTTCCTGCGGCCACGGCTATGCCCAAATCGAGCAGGTTTGGCGCAGAGCGAGCCAGTACCTCACTGCCATAGGCCGGAATACGAACCAGGATGCCAATGCTGTAGGCGATCGCAATTGACAGAAACGTTCCCACCGCGATCGCCGCGACGCCCTGCCTAAAAAGCGCGATATTCCCCTGAAGTGCGCCATAGGCCAGCCCCCGAATGGGCAGCATCAGCGGCGCGATGAGCATGGCACCGATAATCACAGCAGCGCTGTTGGTCAACAGTCCCAAAGTGGCGATCGCACAGGAACTCACCGTCAAAATTAAATAAGAAGCGTTGAGGAGAGATTCATCTGACAAATCAGCGTGAAGCTGCTTTAGTTTGTCGGGTTCTACTCTGCTTCGCTGTAAGGCCTTTATGCGGTCTCGTAGGTAATCCAGCATGGTCACGTTTTCAAAATTAGGAGGATGGTTGCTGCCATTTATCTAAAATATCTTTGAACAACACCTCCTCAATCCAAACTTTGGCAACGACAGTTAGTGGCAGCGCCATCACTAGCCCTAGCGCCCCGAAAAAGGACGCAAAGAAAAGCTGCGAAATGAGCGTGATAGCAGGTAAGAGCGCAACCTGATTGGCCATGATGATAGGGGTGAGCAAATAGCTCTCTACATTTTGAATCACGACATAGAGAACAAGGACGGCGACCGCCTTCCAGGGCGCGTCCAAAAAGCCAATGGACATGGGTAATACAGCGCTCAAAATTGGCCCGACGTTAGGAATAAAATTTAACACCCCAGCCAGTACGGCATGAGCCAACGCCAGCGGTACGCCCAGCAGCCATAAGCCTAGCCCGCTCAATATGCCAATAAAGGCCATTTCAAACAGTGCCCCTTTTATCCAAGCGCCCAGCCCGCTTGCACAGCGCGTTAAAATATCGCCGATGCGATCGCGATAAAATGAAGGAAACAGGCGAATAAGGACTTTGCGATAGGGCTGTGGATCGATCAACAGCATGAGCGTTAATACAGTCACCAGCAAAGCATTGAGTAAAAAGCTAACAGAATTAGAAAAGATATCTGTAGCTCGCTGCAACAGATTGGTGCCCAAAGGCTGAAGCTGCCGAATAAATCCAGTGGCATCAGGAATTTCTGGCGCGTTTGGCCCTATCACTCGATCTTCTAACCAGTTAATCCCAGTTTGAATCTGTGAGAGTCCTTCTGGGACAAGATCGACCAGTTCTTGAAGCTGCTGAACGAATGCTGGCACAATCAGCGCAAAAATACCTATTAGCAAGACCAGGACAATGGCCACGCTGAGAAAAACAGCGATTGATCGCTTAAGTCGCCACCGCTGAAGCTGTTGTACGAGCTGATCGATTGCCGTCGCCAGGACGACCGCTGTAAACGCCAGCAGTAAAAGCTGGCGAATTTGCCAGAGAATGTAGAGGGCGATCGCCAGTGCAATAACCCCCACCCACTGCCCCATTTTTCTACTGTGCATCGCAGTTATCCTTGTCTTCTGCTAGCAATCAAAATGCTACTGCCAGCGCAAAAGCCTATTTTCTTTTTAATTGTCTGGTTGAAATGTGATCTAAAAATGATCGCCTCCTTATACCTATTCTTGTCACCTTTAGATCACTTTTATCTTTCAATGTAGTTATAGACCCGCTAATTTATTAGCTCCAGGGTGGTTAAAAACAGTATTCAAAGGGGTGTGTTTATGAATTGGCAAGTGCTATTTCACTCGCTTTATGTCGTCGGAATGGCTATTGGAGCACTGTATTTTTGGACTTTGAGCCGTCATCCAAAAGGTGTACCGCAATACGAATACCTGATCGCTATTTTTATTCCGATTTGGTCGGGATTGGCTTACACGGCGATGGCGATAGGGCAAGGGAAGGTAGAGGTTGCCGGTCAAATGACGCACTATGCTCGCTACATAGATTGGATTGTCACTACGCCGCTGCTGCTGCTAGCGCTGGCTTTAACCGCGATGCAGTTCATCAAAAAAGACTGGGTACTGATTAGCGCACTGATGGGCACTCAAGTCATTGTTATTGTAACCGGGCTAGTGGCAGACTTATCAGAACGTAGCTGGGCGCGATATCTCTGGTATGTTTGCGGCGTGGTAGCGTTTTTGATTGTGCTACAGGGCATTTGGGGGCCACTGCGCGCTAAGAGCAAACTTCAAGAACCGGCGCTCTCAAAGCTGTATGATCGGCTGCTAATCTATTTTACGGTGTTTTGGGTGGCCTATCCTATCGTTTGGATAATTGGGCCATCTGGTTTAGAGTTCATCGGCCAAACAACAGAAACTGCCCTGTTTTGTCTCCTACCGTTTTTCTCTAAAGTTGGATTTAGCCTTTTAGACTTGCAAGGACTCCGCGATTTAAACGGTCGCAGGGAGAACAGGGCAACTAGCCAGGTAGTGAGTCAGACCTTTAAGTTCATCGATTGGGCAACCGACCGATCGCCGTTACGTCGAAGGCTCCGGTAATGTAGCGATCGCAACAACCAAAGCCAAGCAGTGAATCAGTCGGTGTAGAACCGGCGTAAGAAAATAGCTATGCAGAACTTCTGGTACAAAAACGCCATCGTTTATTCTTTAGACGTGGAAACATTTATGGATTCAGATGGCGATGGCGTGGGTGATTTCCTTGGGCTAACTCAACGTCTAGACTATCTATCGGGGCTAGGAATCACCTGCTTATGGCTTCACCCGTTTTATCCTTCGCCCAATCGGGACGATGGCTACGACGTTATGGACTACTACAGTGTGGACTCGCGACTAGGAACATTAGGTGACTTTGTTGAATTTATGCACGAAGCCAAAAAACGCGGCATTGGCGTATTGATTGATCTCGTGATCAATCATACTTCGATTCAGCATCCCTGGTTTCAGGCCGCGCGATCCGATGAAAATTCTAAGTATCGTGACTACTACATTTGGGCAAACGACCCTCCCGAAACCGATCCAGCCGAGGTTATTTTTCCTGACGCCGAAGATAGCATTTGGGAATACGACAACAAAGCGGGCGCATACTATCTGCACCACTTTTATAAAGAACAGCCCGACCTAAATATCTCTAATCCTGTGGTGCGAGACGAAATTCGTAAGATTGTTCACTTTTGGCTAGAGCTAGGTGTCTCTGGGTTTCGAGTAGATGCGGTGCCTTACTTTGTAAAAAATATAGAAGTTCTCGCCGAGCAGTATGAGTTAGAAAGCTTTTTAGAAGATCTGCGGGAGGCGGTGTCTTCCAGAAATCCAGAGGCGGTGTTGCTAGCAGAGGCCAATGTAGAATCTGAGGCATTTTCAACTTATTTTGGCGATGGCAACCGAATGCATATGCTGTTTAGCTTTTTCACCAATCAAAAAAAGTTCTTAGCACTGGCGCTTCAGCAATCTGCTCCGCTCACAGACGGGCTTCAGCAACTCCCAAAAACGCCCCAAGCGTGCCAATGGCTCAACTTTGTGCGCCACCATGACGAACTCACGCTCGATCAGCTCAGTGAGGCCGAACGCGACAAAATATATGAAGCCTTTGCCCCAGAAGAGCGGATGCAAATTTATGGACGTGGGATACGGCGACGGCTACCGCCGATGTTTAACGGAGATCGGCGGCGAATTGAACTTATCTACAGTCTGTTGTTCGCGCTGCCAGGGATTCCGCTAATTCGATATGGCGATGAAATTGGGATGGGTGACGATCTGTCTTTGCCCGGTCGCGATAGCGTTCGGACGCCCATGCAGTGGTCAGAAAAGGCCAATGGCGGATTCTCGACGGCGGCACCTGCCTGCCTGTCTAACCCGGTGATCTCAGAGGGCGAATATGGCTACCCTAACGTTAATGTCACGGCTCAACAGCGATCGCCTGATTCGTTGCTCAATTGGTTTGACCGAGTTATCCGCATTCGCAAGCAGCATTCAGAAATTGGCTGGGGCAATTGGAAAATTATCGAGACTGACCAGCCGGGTGTGTTTGCCCACTGTTGCGCTTGGAAAGATAAGACGGTGTTGACGGTGCATAACTTATCCGAGCAAGCCTGCACCGTCACACTTAAGTCTGGGTCGTTGGGTCATTTGGTGGATCTATTTGGCGATCGCGCCTACCCACCCTCACATCCCCAATCCTCACAAAATCCTCAACTCATATCGCTAGAATCCTATGGGTATCGCTGGTTCCGAGTTGAACAGAAAAGCTAGGCTTCAAACCCAATTTATCCCTGCATATCAGCATCATGCCAGACCAAAAAACACCCCAGCCCTATCATCACCTGCCTGAACAGGAAGTGACTGATTTTTTTAGCAGCAGCCCAGATCAAGGCTTAACCGCAGCAGAGGTTGCCAGCCGCTACGAAATTCACGGACGCAATGAGCTTAAATCTAAACCGGGTAAGCCAGCCTGGTTGAGGTTTCTGTTGCAGTTCAACGAGCCACTGCTTTATATTTTGCTGATTGCCGGGGCGGTTAAGGCACTGCTCGGCTCCTGGACAAATGCCGCCGTGATTTGGGGGGTGACGGTCATCAACGCGGTGATTGGCTATGTGCAAGAGTCGAAAGCTGAAGGGGCGATCGCCTCTTTAGCCAAAACCGTCACCACCGAAACCACCGTCATTAGAGCAGGAGAAACGCTGAAAATTTTGTCGGGAGATTTAGTCCCTGGAGATGTTGTCATGCTCGCTTCGGGAGACAAAGTTCCCGCCGATTTACGCCTGCTCAAGGTACGCAGCTTACAGGTAGACGAATCCGCACTAACCGGCGAATCATTACCCGTCAACAAATCGATCAAAGCGTTGCCAGCCGACACACCGCTGGCCGAGCGTACCAATATGGCCTACGCGGGCAGCTTTGTGACGTTGGGGCAGGGCACTGGTATGGTTGTCGCCACGGCAACGGCTACTGAAGTCGGCCAAATCTCTCAGTCCATGGCAGGGCGCGTGAACCTGACCACGCCGCTGACTCGCAAATTTGCCAAGTTTAGCCGCACCTTGCTCTACGCAATTTTGACGGTAGCGACCCTGACGTTTGCCATTGGGCTAGGCCAGGGAGAATCTTGGGCGTATATGTTTGAATCAGCGGTTGCTTTGGCAGTGAGCGCAATTCCAGAAGGCTTGCCTGCTGTCGTCACGATTACGCTGGCCATCGGCGTCAACCGGATGGCGCGTCGTCATGCCATTATTCGCAAGCTGCCAGCGGTCGAAGCATTGGGCGGGGCTACCGTAATTTGCTCTGATAAAACCGGCACGCTAACTGAGAACCAAATGACGGTACAGGCTATTTATGCTGGCGGCCAGCACTACCGCATCAGCGGCAGCGGCTATAGCCCCAATGGAGAGGTTACGCTGAGCGAAGCTGAGCTGCAAAATGAAGCTGCGCCAGCAAACAACAGCGCTGTACATAGCACTGCGCATAGGTCACTCGAAAACAACTTACCGCCTGCTGTGAGAGATTGCTTAACTGCCGGAATACTGTGTAATGATTCTCAGCTAGAGAAAAAGGGAGAAACTTGGTCAGTAGTCGGCGATCCGACAGAAGGGGCGCTGATTGCGGCTGCGGCTAAAGCTGATTTGAACCAGGGCAAGCAAGCAGCAGCCAACGCTCGGTTAGATTCGATTCCATTTGAGTCTCAGTATCAATATATGGCGACGCTGCATGATGCGGCATCTCGAATTATTTATGTGAAAGGATCGGTAGAGGCGCTGCTAGAGCGCTGTTCTGGGTCAGTCAATGAGCAAGGCCAGCACGTTGATCTAGATCCAGAAACAATCCGTCAGAAGGTCGAAGCAATGGCCGATAAAGGGCTACGGGTGCTGGCCTTTGCTAAAAAAGAGGTAGGCTCTCATCAACATGCCATAGACCATAAGGACATTGACTCGGAACTGGTTTTCTTAGGATTGCAGGGGATGATCGACCCGCCGAGGCCCGAGGCGATCGCCGCCATCAAAACCTGCCAGTCGGCTGGCATCCAGGTCAAAATGATTACCGGCGATCACATTACCACAGCGCGAGCGATCGCTCAGCAAATGGGCATTCAAAAAAATGGAGAGATACTAAGTAGGTAGGCACAATAAATTACAATAGAGGAGTCGTAAATTAAGGCCAAT
>QBMP01000172.1 GCA_003242115.1 Phormidesmis priestleyi | reverse complement strand
ATCCCTCACCGAATCAGAAATCATCACCCAGCTTCAGAGCCTACTCGCCCAAGGGCTTTCGCGCACCGAAGCCAGCCGCCAACTCGCCCAGCACACAGCGCTTACCAAACGCGACATCTACCAAATCTCTCTTGATATAGACATTTACAGCATCTTACAGAACAAAAGCAAGAACGATATGGTTTTAGACTAAAACCATTTTGCGGCTCATGCCTCAACGACGGCGTAAGCTCTCACCGGAAACGTACCGAAGTTTTTGACTTTGACCGGGACTGCACTGAACTTAAAGGCGGCTTCAGGTAGCTGATCCAAACCGCGCAGATGTTCGACAATCGGAATATCTGCGCCCAGCAAAATAGAGTGCGCAGGGCGTTGGCCATCGGCGGTGCCGTCTATGTTGTAGGAATCAATGCCGACTAACCTCGCCCCGGCGGCTTTGAGCCAAGCAGCGGCCTCAGCCGTTAAGTGCGGATGCCCTTCAAAATACTGATCTGTTCGCCAGTGCCGATCCCAGCCGGTATGGATCAATACGGCTTTGCCCGTCACATCAGCTTCGGCAAAGAGGTCAGCGCCCAGGCTTGTTTGGTCTGGGGGAGCATGAAAAATAACGCCCTCTAGCTCAGCAATTGAGTCTAAGGCCAGCTCTGATAAATCTTTGCCGTCTGCATAGCGATGAAAGGGCGAGTCAAGGTAAGTGCCGGTATTGCCCACCATTTCAAGCTTGCCAATGTGAAAGGTAGTGCCTTCTGCGTAATAGGCTTTTGAGGCTTCTCGGGTCAAAAAATCACAAATCAGCGGCGCAGGCAACCCTTTGTAGGTGACCATGCCCGCTTCTACCACATGACTTAGATCAATCAGTTGCTTCATGATGATGTTTTGCTCTAGATTTTGCTCTAGAGCTGAGCGCAGACAAAGCCACGGCTCAGCGCCAAAGACATCACTCAGATATATTCCAAATATTCAAGCTTTATTCGTACAGCCAAGGCTTTAGAGCGGGCTCCCAGCTACATAGGCCACTCTCGCCAAACCACAGCTCTATTTCGCTAGCAGCCGTTTCTGGCGCATCAGAGCCATGAATCAGGTTGCGGCCAATAGTGATGCCGTAGTCGCCGCGAATGGTTCCCGGCTCAGCCTCTAAAGGATTGGTCGCACCAATAAGCTTACGCGCAGACGCAATCACGCCGTTGCCTTCCCATACCATCGCCACTACGGGCGCGGAAATGATGTAATCGACTAAGCTGCCGAAAAAAGGCCGCTCTTTATGCACCGCATAGTGGGCCTCAGCTAGCTCACGCGAAACCGACATTTGCTTCAGGCCGACCAGCGTAAAGCCTTTGGCTTCAAATTTGCTGATGATATTGCCGACCAAGCCGCGCTGTACGCCGTCGGGTTTGATCATGATAAAACTCTTTTCCAAGGGATAGCGCTCCAAAAATGCGTCTTTAAGTAAACCTTTCCTATGCTCAAGAACAAAGGTCGCTTTGTAAAGCTTTTTGACAGAACTCTTTGGGCAAAGCTATTACTAGATACAAAGCTGGCCTATCAAGACTGGCCGATTAGAACTGGCCGATCATCAAAAGATCAGCTACGAACAGCAGGGACATCTATCGTTACGACCGCCTCTGAGCTGTGAGCTGCATTGCGTACCCTCGCGCGCTGAGCGGGAGATTGAC
The DNA here is from genome assembly GCA_003242115.1 of Phormidesmis priestleyi. GTDB lineage: Bacteria > Cyanobacteriota > Cyanobacteriia > Phormidesmidales > Phormidesmidaceae > Phormidesmis > Phormidesmis priestleyi_A. The sequence goes on along the minus strand of QBMP01000172.1, from coordinate 8,011 downwards.
GAACCATTGCCGGGAGATCGACCGTCATTGGTTTTGGGCTGAGTGGCGCGATCGCAGCCCCCTTAACCGGCTGAATCGCATTGCGCTCAAAGCTGTCTGAAAGCAAATTTTTTGGCCGCCGCTCTGGAGCCAACCCTAGCTGTGACAGTTGACGCAACGTTCTGAGCTGCTTGGCATTTACCCAAGCAGCCTGAGCCTTTTTGTCCTGCACTCGTGGCGCTGAGGGCCAAGTAACTGCACTAAAAACATAAACGATATCGCCTTGCAAAGTCGTTTTACAGTGAGCCGAAAACGCTTGAGCCTGAGCATTGAGATAGGCTTGCGCTTCACTGCCGTTGATCTGAGCGCTCATTGCTAGGTCTAAGACGCTGATCAGCCCTTGCCGCTGCTTTAGCAACTGATAAAACTGGGCATCTAGGCGCTGCTGCTGCCGCTGCTGGCGCTGCTGCTGCCGCTGCCATAGTCGATAAATCCAGTAGCTACCTGCGCCAATCAGAGCCAGCGGAATCGCCATTACCACAACCGGCAATAGCCAACGCAGTAGCACAATCGCAACTAGACTCAGTAAGCCTAAACCCAGAGCTAAGCGAGATTTCATCTCCAGATCAGAACGAGAAGTCATCGCATCCTGCTTTTTAAAAAAGTGCCCCTGTACTCTAATCGCAAGGGTGAATATTAGCTACTGATTTTTTATGTTTGGGTTTTTATTTTTATTCTTCGGTAAGCGGGGCGTTAGCAAATATTCTGTAGGTAGCGATCGCAATTCGCTCCAAATCTTCATCTAATAAAGGCGGCCATAGCACCCTCGACACCCGCGCCGCACCAAACAAATTACGGCTCTCATAGGCGATTAAAAATAGCGCTTGAGCAAGATCTCTATCTAACGCTGGAGCCTGCAATAGATTGGCATGAATCGCTTTTAGCGCCAGCAGCAGTGAGGTCACCTGCCCCGGCACAGGCGGCTGACCTTGGCGCAACCGACCCAAAAAAGTATCGCTGGTTTCGTACTCAGGCAGCGTTTGCTCAATCACCAGTTGCCGCGCAGTTTTGAAGTCCATAAGTCTAGCGTCGAGATGTAACGATGCCACGACGACAGGGCACTCTTTAGCTATCTAATCAAAACCTGTTGAAGTAATTTAAGCAAGTTTTACAGAGAATTCATCCATTGCCAAGTTGAGCGGCACAAAATCAGTCCAAACTATCAATAGCTTCTGACCGCAGCCTCCGACAATAGCTAATAGCGTTTGAGCAATCGTCAAAAGCGCCCGTTCTTGATGTGCAGCCTGTGCACGCTTCGCCTTTGTTATGACCCCTTCATCTAGCTTGCCGATTCCGTTTGTTGATCTTTCGTGGCAGCATCGGCCCCTTCAGGCCAAAATTTTAGCCGTAGTTGAAGCGACCCTAGCGCAAGGAGACTACGTACTGGGTCAAGCGGTGACCGAGTTTGAGGCGGCATTTGCTCAGGCTTGCCAAACAGCGCACGGGGTCGGGGTCGGCTGCGGCACCGATGCGATCGCGCTTGGCCTACGCGCTTGTGGCATCTGCGCTGGCGATGAAGTGATTTTACCGGCCAACACCTTCATCGCCACTCTGATTGGCGTCGTTAGAGCCGGAGCCACTCCCGTATTTGTCGATTGCTGTCCGCACACCGCCCTGATTGATCTAGTCGCCGCCGAATGCGCCATCACCCGCAAAACACGAGCGATTTTGCCGGTGCATCTCTACGGTCAAATGGTGTCGCCAACGGCTTTGCTCGATTTGGCCAAGCGCTACGATTTAATCATTTTTGAAGATGCGGCTCAGGCGCATTTGGCCGAGCGCGAAGGCTACCGGGCTGGCTCAGTCGGCTTGGCGGCGGCCTACAGCTTTTACCCCAGCAAAAACCTGGGGGCGCTGGGCGATAGCGGAATGCTCGTTACCCGCGAGGAGCTGGTGGCTCAAACGGTGCGATCGCTGCGCAACTACGGAGCCACCCGCAAATATTTTCACACCGATCCGGGTGGAACCAACAGCCGATTGGATACAGTACAAGCCGGTATCCTCAACCTCAAACTTCCCCACCTGTTAGGCTGGAATCAAGACCGCAACCGGCTAGCGGCCCACTACGACCAATCCCTAGCAGATCTAGCAACCAAAGGCATTCAACCCATCCAAAACGTCAGCGGCGAAGGCCATGTGTATCATCTCTATGTCGTCAAAGTAACCAACGATTGCCCCATAGATCGCACTCGCCTACAGCTAGAACTCAATAGCCTTGATATTCAAACCGGCATTCACTACCCTACGCCCTGTCACTTACAGCCCGCTTTTCAGTCATTAGGCCACCGCGCAGGCGATTTTCCTCATGCCGAAGCCCTCAGTCAAGAAATTCTGTCACTACCGATGTATCCCGGCCTCACCTTCACCCAAGTAGACCGAGTAGTCAGTGCCATCAAATCCATTCTCACAGCGGCTGAATCATCAACCGCGACCAGCCCAGTTGCCCCTTCATCGCTCTCCCCCTCCTCATGCTGACCTCCAAGCGCAACCTCTACCTTCCTCTGGAAGGTCTTATCATTGGCCTCGTCGGTGTTCTCTATGTGCCCTTGCTATGGCACTGGGTCGATGGCTGGCTAAATAAATCCATCAGCATTCAGCACGAATACTTTAGTCATGGGCTTTTAGGCATTCCGTTTGCGATGTATTTGGTTTGGGAATCGCGATCGCACTGGGAAACCCTGCCTGACAAACTGCACTGGCTAGCGATCCCATTGCTAGCGTTAGCGGCTGCTCTTTACAGCAGTCGCCTACCCGATCTCATGAACTTATCGCTGCCCCTATTACTGCTGGGGCTTTTGCTAGCGATTAAAGGACTCGCCGGATTTCGCCTGCACTGGTTTCCGTGGCTGTTAGTCCTACTCTCAACGCCCACCCAGCTCCCTTACCTCATTGAGCCCTACATTCTGCCGCTACAGGCATTCATCGCAGCCGTTGCGGGCTTCATTCTGCTCCAGTTCGATATCAATGTCCAAGTCGATGGCATCTACCTATCCGTCAACGATCAGCTCGTTGAAGTCGCCCCTCACTGCGCGGGTCTTAAAATGCTCTTTACCAGCCTCTTCATGGGCTTAATTTTGACCTACTGGACAGGGCTATATCGCTCCCGACTCAGAACAGGGCTATTTTTCATCGGCATTATCGGTGTCAGCGTCATCGGCAACATCATTCGCAACACCACCCTCACCTTTTTTCACGGCGCGCAAATGAGTGCAGCTTTTGATTGGCTTCACGAAAGCTGGGGCGGCGACCTTTATTCAGCCGCCATGCTCGGAATGCTGATCGTTTTGATTCAGCTACTAGAACGCTACGCCCCCACTACGCTCAAAGTCGGGGCACTTAAAGTCGGTGCCGCCACCGGATCTGTAACTAGCGCTGACATATCTGCGATTGACTCAGGTGCAGCCGCAGATAGCAACCATAGCGATCGTCCCATCTCTGATCCACTATCTAATTCACCAAAACGAACTGATCGACCCAGGCACGACTATTTCTAGCCTGTGGCCATTCCCCCCTTCCTTTTACTCATTCCTTTGCCGTTCCACTCAGCCGAAAAAAAGCCGAAAAAAATTGGTTAAAAAGTCTGTCACCAAGCTTATTCTGGTCAGCGCTTTAGCGCTCTTCGTTATTATCAGCGCGCTACCGCTGTATTCTGCTGGCTGGCCTTGGGCCTCGCCACCAAAACTACCGGCCACCACTCGCACCGCCTTGCAGGCCATTCCTACGCAAGGCATTGAGATCCCTGGCTGGATCACCGACGATCATATTGAAACTAAAATCGGGGGCCACAAATGGTCTATTCAGCAGCTATCCGCCAAAGCTAACCAACCTGAGGCTGAAAGTTCTGAAAATCCGAACAACCCACCCATTTTTCTTCTATTGCGGCCACAGATATATGAAGCCGATCAGCCAGAAGTTGAGTGGCTAGATATTAAAGGAGCCCAGCATTGGTCAATAGATTCACGCCAGTCATTATCCTTTAATGTCTCTACAAATCATTCCAAAAATTCTCAAACTGTCCGGATCAAGGCTGACTTCTTCCGTGCATGGAATGAAGGCCAAACGTACGCCGTTTTACAATGGTACGCCTGGCCAGCAGGGGGCAATGCCTCACCAGCCAAGTGGTTTTGGGCTGACCAAAAAACGCAATGGCGTGATTACCAAAGAATGCCGTGGGTTGCCGTTAGTCTTTGGTTGCCAATTGCTCCATTTGGTGACATTGTTTCTCGTAAACCTTTAGCTGAGTCTTTAGGTCAAACCCTTCAGCAGGTGCTTTTACAGACAGCATTTCTGGAAAAGCCTAAAGATGGCGCAGAGAATAACGGTCTGTAGAATGATTAAAAGCGAGCCAAAAGGTAACTACTAAAGCAACTACGCGAACATCAAAACAAATATGTAGATGACATAGAGACTAAAAAAAGATTCGTTAATGTTCTTTTTTTGACCTTGCAGAACACGTAAGTCCATAAGATAAGGTAGTGTCTACGGTAGTTTTACTGAGGGTAGCAATACCCCCTGAGTTGCTTATAGTTGCTGAGCTTGTAGTTACTTAGATAAGTTACAGATAAGTTACTTAGATAAGGTGCTTATAGGGTCAAGAGCTTCTATTCACTAGGCTTTCACAGCATTCCAAGCAGCACTCAAAAATAAAGTGAATTGAAAAGTTATGAATAAGGGTTTATCAAATTCCAATCGCTTATTCCTTCCGAGGCGATCTTCAGCTATTAACCCGAGCAGCCGTCAGCGGATAGTTCACAACGGGTTGGCTAACGTAGTTTCTAGCAATACGGTATCCAAGCAAATAGCGGCGCATAAAGTCGCACCTTCGGTTTACCGATTGGTACAAACACTTTGCTTTGCCAGCCTAGTGAGCATCGCCGTGCCCGCTCAAGCACAAGAATGGCAGCGTCAGCAGTCAGCGACTGAAATTGATCAACCCCAAAAAGCACTGACTCAAACGGCACAAGTCCAGTCAGCCCAAGTCCAGACAGCGCAGGCACAGACAGTACAAGTCCAAACAGCGCAAGTCCAAACAGCGCAGGCACAGGAATCGCTACCAATGCTGCCGCCTGCCGAACAAACAGCGCCGCCAGCAAACGGCACATCTGCTCAACCAGCGTTGTCATTGCCTGACTCATCACCTGCTCAACCGACGGATCAAACTGAACCTTTCAGCAATGGCAGTGAGAGTTTCGACGCTCAGACTCAAATACCTACCTTGCCACCCCCTACTGGGCCTCAGTATGAAAGGCCACTGACGATTCCAAATACGGTTATTACCCCTACCAATCTACAGCCTGCTTTTGATGATTATCATCTCGGCCCTGGAGACGCCATTTTTGTTAGCGTCCAGCGCTACCCCGATTTAAGCTTTCAAGCTACGTTGGACTTACAAGGTAACGTAGTCGTGCCGATTCAAGGCGCAGTCCCTTTCAAGGGGCTGACATTAGGTGAAGCCGAAGACCGTCTGCGCTTGGTTTACAATCAATACGTTGTCATCCGCGAACCTCGAGATGTCGCAGTGACGCTGGTAAGCCAACGCAGCGTTGAGGTCACCATTTTGGGATCTGTGCAGCGCCCCGGATTTTATCCCTTAGCCGAGCCGAGCGTGGCAACGGCGCTGCTAACAGCTGGCGGCGCTACTCGCATGTCAGATTTACGCGCTATTCAAGTGCAGCGGCGATTGCAGCGCGACGGCAGATTAGTCGAAGAAACCGTCAATGTGGATTTATTCACACCGCTAAAAGAAGGTAGTGCGCTCCCGGACGTACGCTTAGAAGACGGTGATGTCGTCATTGTCCCAGAGCTAGATCCCAACCAGCTTGATGAATATGACCGCTACTTAGTGGCTCGCTCTACGCTGGCTCAACCTATCATCAACGTGCGTTTTCTCAACTATACGGGAGGACGAGGCGGCGTTGGCACGCTCAACCTGAACAATGGCAGTACGTTTGTCGATGGCGTATCGCAGTTAGGCATTAGTATTGATGATGCTAACCTCGGTGAGGTGGCGCTGATTCGCTTTGACCCTGAAACGGGTAGAGCGGTAACCCTTCGTTTAGATGCCAGGGCAGCGATTGAAGGCGACATCACCCAAAATCCGCCGTTGGAAGACAGCGATGTAATTGTGGTGGGTCGTAACTTTCTTGGGCGGCTATCGTATGCGATTCAAACTATTTCTCGGCCTTTCCGCGACGTTCTAGGATTTACCAATTTCTTTAATGATTTCTTAGATGGCCGTTCAAATAGCAACCGTTTTTAGAGGGCGGTTCCTGGTAAGGATTTATCGTTTTGTTCTGCCTACATTTTTCTTAAATCTTGATATCCGCCCACTGAAATTCTAAAGCGTAGAACTATGGCATCCCCATTTATCAAACGTTATTTGCTTGCACTAAATCGCTACAAGTGGGCGGGTTTGTTTACATTTTTGTCTATTTTAGGCGCTTCTAGCGTGGTGGCTTTTCAGCCAGAACCGCCAGTGGAGTATTACTCAGAGACGGTTTTGGTAGACAACTCGCCGCTGATTGCGTTTTCAAATACAACGACTCAGATTCAAACGCAAGGTCGCGGTATTATCACGAAAGATCTTTTGCTCTCTGAAATCGTGTTAGACGAGGTGTCTAATCAGCTTGAAAGTAAGGGCATCAATTTAACCCCAGAAGCAATTGGTAGCAATACTAAGCTTGAGGTCACCACCGTTGATCCTGCTGAAGGCAGCGATACGCAAGGTCAGAGGGTGACGGTACGCTTTTTAGGTTCTAGCCCAGAGCTGACGAAGACTGTCATTGATACCATGATCACTGCCATGATTCAGCTTAGCCAAATTACCAATAAGGCTCGGCTAAAAGATATTACTGATGAGCTCAATAAGCGATTACCGCCTATTGAGGCTGAGCTGCGTGAGTCTGAGCAGGCGTTGGAAGCTTATGATCGCATTGAAGGGCCAGCCATTCAGGCTTCTATAGACGGTAGTTTGCTCAGTTCAATTACAGGATCTCAGCAGCAGCTTCGCGCGAATCAAATTACGCTAGCAGGACTTGAAGCCCAAATGCGGAGTTTGCAGGGACAGCTAGGGATGACGCCAGAGCAAGCCTATGCCTCCTCGGCATTGAGCGCCGATCCGTTGATTGCGCAACTGCGGGCAGAAATTTCTTCGGCTGAGACTCAAATAACGTTGCTGCGAAGCCAAGGACTAAGAGAGCAGCATCCCAGCGTTGTTGAGCTGAAAGATAATTTGGTGGCTTATGACCAACTCTTGCAGCAGCGGGCGGCTGAGGTGGTTGGAGGCAATGGCTCTAGTGCACCGCTGCCGAGTGGAGTTCAAGTCCGTCGGGATAGCAGCTTAGATCCTGCTCGGGCAGCGTTGGCAAATCAGCTCGTATCGCTCGATACTCAGCGCGATGCGCTGCTTTCGCAGCAGCAGGTGATTGGCGAATCAGCCCGAACCCTACGTCAGCAGTATGCGAGTTTGCCAAATAAGCAGCTTGAGCGCGATCGCCTAGCTAGCCAGGTAGCCCTACGCCGAGCCCTCTACGAGCGGGTTCAGGCCAGCCGAGTCGATGCCCAGGCCGCTGAAGCGGAAACGGTCAGCAGCTTAGTGGTGGCCAAGCCACCGTTTACCGTGACCAGCGATCCTGAGCGCCCATCGCCGCTTTTGGTATTGCTTGCAGGCGCGCTGACGGGCTTAGTAGTCGGTGGCGCAGTCGTGTACTTGCTAGATTTGCTCGATGGGACTGTGCGCACCGCCGAGGAACTAGAAGCGATGCTACAAGCCCAAGAAGTGCCGATGTTGGGGATGATTCCGGCGATGAGAACGCGATCAGCTCGGGCGGTGCCAATATTGGTTCAGCCAGATTCTGCTTATAATGCTAGCTACGAGCGTTTCTTGAGTCGGCTGCGATTGGTGGGTACGGAAGAAAGTTCGATTGGGCCGCGAATGATTTTGCTGACCAGTACGCGATCGCAAGAAGGTAAA
>QBMP01000171.1 GCA_003242115.1 Phormidesmis priestleyi | reverse complement strand
TTGGTCGGCGCAGCAAAGCAAGCCTTTGCACATACAGCTAGGCGAATGGGCAGATATATTACTGATTGCGCCGCTGACGGCTAATACCCTTGCCAAACTGACTCACGGGCTAGCAGATAATTTGCTGACCAATACGGTGCTTGCTTCGGTCTGCCCCGTGCTGCTAGCGCCGGCGATGAATACCGATATGTGGCAGCAGAGCGCCGTGCAGCGCAACTGGCAGATGATGATGGCGGATGATCGCTACCATGCGTTGCCGCCTGGATCTGGGCGGTTGGCTTGCGATCGCGTCGGCACGGGTCGCATGTCCGAACCCGCTGAAATAGTCGCTCACATTACCTCCCTTTTCCACACTCAAGGCCATAGAGATCTCCTCGGAAAGCATTTGCTAATCAGCGCTGGGAGCACCCGCGAACATCTAGATCCGGTGCGATTTATTGGCAATCCGGCCACCGGCAGAATGGGCGTTGCTTTAGCTATAGCCGCTCAGCATCGTGGCGCTACAGTTACCCTTGTACATGGCCCTCTTTCGTCTGATGTAGCCAGCACCATTGCGGCCAATATTCAATCCATCGCCGTCACGACAGCGGCTGAAATGGAGCAGGCTATGTTGAGCCACCTCGCTTTAGCCGATTGGGTGATTATGGCGGCGGCAGTCGCAGACGTGCGGCCCACCACAACCGCTGCCAGCAAACTCGCCAAACAAGACCTTCCTAGCCAGCTCCCGCTAGAATTCGTGCCAGATATCGTCGCTCAGCTTGTACATAGAAAAGCCTCCAATCAAAAAAAAGGCCAAAAAATTGTGGGCTTTGCAGCGCAGACGGGTGAAATAGTAGCACCTGCTGTCGCCAAGCTTCAGCGCAAACAGCTGGATGCTATTGTCGCTAACCCCGTAGATTTACCGAATAGTGGCTTTGGCAGCACGCACAATGAAGCGGTAATCCTATCGGCTGATGGCCGAAAAGTTAATGTTGCTCATACGAGCAAGCTGCTTTTAGCACATCGGCTTTATGATTTTTTGCTAGCCGACGCTTCCGCTTAGTAAATCGAGGTAAATCCAGCCGCAGATTGGGCTTTGGACGCAAGAAATTAATCGTTTCGGCCATACCGCTTTTCTTAGCTTCACACCAGCGCCGAGAATTTCAAAGATTAGACAAAATCATCCGTGAAAATACAGGCTCTGAAACACCATTACTTATGCTGTGGATATCTGCTGCGTTAGGGCTCGGCTCTCTTGTTCAGCGATGATCTAGCGCTTCTCCGTAATAGAACTGTAATAGAACCGTGCGAATCAAGCTCAGCAAAAGTGACTATTAAACCAATGGTTTCTACTTATTTCTTTAAAGCAAGGCAATCCACCACATCGTCTCGACCTGTCCTCAGTCGGGTTCCCCTTTTCGCCGCTGCTAGCGTTGAGACTGCGCCTCAACAACTAGCTTGGCCGATTGCTTTGCCCGCTGCAACCAGCCTTTTGAAGCGCTGCATGGATATTGTTGGCGCTTTAGTCGGCTTATTGATGGTGGCAGTAGCGATAGTGCCGATTGCGATCGCCATTCAACTCGACAGCCCTGGTTCCATTCTTTTCTCTCAAACTCGCTACGGCTACAGAGGCCAGCCCTTCCGCATGTGGAAATTTCGCTCCATGATAGCGGATGCCGATGCCCAGAAGCACAGCGTCAAAAACGAAGCCAAAGGGCTGATTTTCAAAAACGAAGCCGACCCCCGCGTCACCCGTGTTGGCCGTTTTTTGCGCCGCACCAGCTTAGATGAGCTGCCTCAATTTTGGAATGTGCTCACTGGCAGCATGAGCTTAGTCGGTACCCGTCCGCCCGTACTCAATGAAGTGACCCAGTACCAGCCGCATCACTGGCAGCGACTCGCCATCAAACCCGGTATGACCGGCTACTGGCAAACCAGCGGTCGCTCATGCATTAAAGACTTTGAAGAGATTATGGACATGGACATGGCCTACCAAGCTCAGTGGTCACTCTGGCTCGATTTCAAGATCATCTTCAAAACGGTTGCCGTCGTTTTAAGCAGTAAAGGCGCTTGCTAACCCGCTTGCTGAAAAGCATCCGAAGAAGTATCTAAAAAAGAAAGGTAAAAGCAAAGCCGACTCACCATCACAGTAAGTCGGCTGCTTTTTATTTACAGATCTAATCTATCAGCTCTTCCAGCTTTCCATTAGCGCTAAGGAGTCGGAGCCGCCTGCGGGGTCGATTGCTGAATGGCACTGATCGTTGCTGAGTCGGGCAACAGTCGAATTTGGTTGAGCGCCGCGTCATCGCTGTTTTTTAGTTCAGCCAGCATTGCTTCCAAAGGCAAAACGCCGACGCTAATAGCAGCGCGCGCTTCCGGGTTGCGTGTGGCCAGATCACTTAGCAGCGCGTCCAAGTCGGCCCTAGAGAAAAACAGCGGAAAAATAGCCTCGCCATTTTCCTGCTGTACGGGTGCCAAAGAGCCATCTGCAAAGCGAGCAAAAAACAGCGGGACTCCGCCCTGATAGCCGACATTGAGCGCAGCCGCCTGAGTAGCCTCAGCTTCTTCGGGTACATACACCAGCTGTAGAGGGCGATCGCCGCTTTGACTTTCAGCCTCTTGGTACAGGTTTTCTAGGCTTGTTAAGCCCACCTGAGCCTCAGGGGCAAACTGCGGATTGGCTTCATTTGCTCTCGCTAAAAAGGTTTTGGCATCTTGCTCAGTCATGAACACGTAAAGACTCGGCTGAGCTAGCTGACCTTCGGCTTGGCCATTAGAAATCAGCACAAGGCCATCATTATTGCCAATTACAAAAACAGGTACGTTAGCGAGCTTGCTAGCGACTTGCTCATCGGTTGGCGCAAAAGCTGGCATCGCCACTACCGCACCAGCTAGGCCAGTTGTAAGGGCTCCTACTGCCAGTGCTTTGGCCAATGGCTGGGCCAGCGATTGGGTCAGTATTTGACGAATAAAAGATCTCAATAGAGCCCCCTGTTTTTTGATACTCCGCTACACATCATGGGTGAGATGCTTAACGATACTCAAGGACTTGTGGACAATTAATAAATTGACATGATAATTGAAAGCTACGCTGTTTTGACGCATTTGATCGCAGCTTCATTTAGCCGCTTCATTTGTTCGTGGTCAGCGGCTGATAGTCCTTAATGTAAGCTTGCCCAAAAAATATAGCCTTCAAAAAATGGCCGACAAAAACGGCCAAAAAATAACCCTTCAGGGCTCAGAAATTGGGGGCTCCAAATCGGGATGACAGGATTCGAACCTGCGGCATCCTGCTCCCAAAGCAGGCGCGCTACCAAGCTGCGCTACATCCCGGCCTCCACTATAACATGGGTGTAACATAGCAATGGCATGGATGATGAACTTAGAAACGAGAGCAGTGTGAACTCAAATCCTGTGAAATCTGCGAATCACCCGATCGCTCAGCTACCGGGCTTAAGCGCACCTGAGATCAAGCGGCTCAGCGCCTGCGGCATAGCCACCACCTTTGATTTACTGCGCCAGGGCAATAGTGTGCCTCAGCGACAGCAGCTTTCAGCTCAGCTCAATACTTCGGTTAAACACATCACTAAGTGGACAGCGCTGGCAAATTTGGCTCGGATTCCGGGGGTGGGCTGTCAGTATTGCGGGCTGTTGCTCCACGCGGGTGTGAGTACGCCGCAGCAGCTAGCAGCTATGAGTGTGCAGCATCTGCATCCTCAGCTATTGCGCTTGCAGGTGCAGCTATTTAAGCGAGCGGATTTGGCTCCAGGGGTAGCGCAGGTGGCGAATTGGATTGAGCAGGCGAGAGGGTTGGGAAAGTAGGGATTTGGGGACTTGGGGATTTGGGGAGATTAAGGGGAATTAGAACTGCCAGTCGCGGCGAAGGAGGGCGTAGACTTTGTGATCGACGAAGCGATTGTAGAGCCATTCGACCTCTCGAAGCCTGCCTTCGTAGGTGAAGCCTAGCCTTTGGGCGACGGCGGCGCTGCGATGGTTTTGATCGGCGCAGCGGATTTCGAGGCGGTTGAGCTTGAGGGTGATGAAACTGTAGTCAATGAGGGCTTTGCAGGCGATGGTCATGATGCCTTTGCCTTGATGGGTTTCGGCTAGCCAGTAGCCGAGGCCGCTGAGTCGGTTTTCCCAGTTGATGTAGTTGAGGCCGACGATGCCGATGATGCTGTGACTAGAGCAAATAGCTGAAATAAAGCCATTGTTGGCCTCAGCGCGATCGCGGCTAAACTGAATAAAATTTTGACTGTCGGCTAGGGTTCGATGCGTCTCTAGCCAGGGCAACCACTGCTTTAGGCAATCACGATTAGCGGTGATAACAGCAAACAGCGCTTCGGTATCATTGCGATTCAGCGGCCGCAGATGAAGATCTGTCGCCGCCGGACAAAAGAGCTGGCATCGTAAGCCTTGCTCATGCCGAAAGGGCTCGAAGGCGATTTGGCCCGAAAACATTAGTCTGGGTACCAAAACATGCCTTTAATGCCTTCTGGATCGGGCATGAAGCCTAGCTGCTTATAGAAATTCACCACATCCGGATCGGCAAAAAGCGTAACGTTACTAATGTCTTCGCTGCGCAGCTTTTTTATTAGCTGCTTCATCAGCGCCTTGCCTAGCCCTTTGCCTTGAGAGTCAGGATGAACCACCACATCCCAAATAGTCGCATTAAAAGCGTGATCAGAGGTGGCTCTAGAAAAGCCAATTAAGCGTTTGCGGTTGCCCTTTTGCTCCCACATGGTGATGACTAAAAAGCTGTTTTGAATGGCTTTACGCACTTTGCGAATGGGCCGACGCGACCAGCCTACCGCGTCGCAAAGCTCTTCTAACTCATAGAGATCGATGGTGCGATCGGTGCTAAAAAAAATGCGGCTGTCGTCGCGAATAGCATTGGTTTCAGCCAGGTAACCGGCAGTGGCTGTTTGCTGGGAAGCCGAAGTGGCTTCAGTAGTGGTAAACAAGCTTTTCCAGAAACCCATGCAGGCAATTAGTAGTAATAGTTAAGGAGATCGATAAAACCCATCAAAAGTATATCGCTTGGCCGTTCACTTCAGCGGGCAGCGATCAGCGCTGATCTGCCAAATTCATCGGCTCGATTGGCTGAATTAGCAGTGATCAGGCCGAAAGATGAAGCCAAAATCGGGCAACCTATGGCAACTCTCAGATTTGCACTCGATTCTGAGCTAGGAGGTCAGCCTTTTCATGGCAACTGCTTTAGAACCATCTACTTTGGAATTGCTCAAGCGCTTTAACCGAGCTTTTCCTCAATTTTACGAGCAGTTTGTTGGTAGCGATATTCAGCTGCAAAATTTGCGCTTGGCCTATCAGCTCTTTAGAACGCAAAAGGCCGTGATTGAGCTGTCGGCAGAGGGCGATCGCACCGCCATTCATTTTGCCTATCGCAATCAGTCTTTTTTACTCAGTGACATTTTCGGCGTGCTGGCAGCTTACGGTCTGACCATTCACAGCCTCAGCCTATACGGGCAAATCTACCCACCGATGCTGGTATTTGCCAAGCTAGTCGTGTCGCGCGGCGGTAAAGAACTCTCACCCAAAACTGCTGATAACGTGCGCCGAGCCGTACGAGAAGCCCTATCCGGTCGGTTTGAAGTAGAGGATATGCTAAATGTAGAATTTAACCTAGACGCGGGCCTAGAGCAGGTTGAAACCGAGTTTTATGTCGATCCGGTTTTTCATTTGCCCGCACTGCTGATTGAAGCTGACAACCAGCCCGGTTTGTTCTATAAAGTGATGCACACCATTTGGCAAGAAGATTTGCTGGTGGTCAATGCCAACTTGCTGGTATGGCGAGGCCGCACCCGGCTAATTCTGTATTTGCTGGGCCCCAATGAAGGCATGATTCCTGAATATTTGGGTCAAAAAATTGCGGAAGGTGTGAGATTTAGGCTGCTCGGTCGCTAATTCCCTGATAACTACCTGAGTCGTGAGGGGACGCTTGGCGCTAGCATAAATAATATGCTGACTACCGATATTTTGGGTGTAACCCACGCTTACGAGTTGAGTGCTTTGCCAAGGGCCTCAGCGGCCAAAAAAACATCTGAGCCACCGTCTGAGCCACCGTCTGAGCCACCGTCTGAACCACTGTCTGGGCAAAGCTCGAACCCGACATTAGTCTTTATTCATGGCTGGCTTTTGAGCCGCGCTTATTGGCAGCCATTAGTCTCTCAGCTCTCTGCGCATTACCGCTGCTTGACCTATGATTTACGCGGCTTTGGCCAATCTGCTCAAGCGAGTCAAGCCGCTCAGGGCGATGATCTATCAAGCGCCAAAACTACCGAGAATCTGAGACTACTTTCGCCGCCTGACCACTGTACTCGCCTGATCGCTAAGCCCTTGAACGTATCGGCCTACAGTTTGGCAGCTTACGCTCAAGATTTAGGTGAATTGCTTGATCGGCTTGGGCTCGATGATGTTTGGCTGCTGGGCCATTCTTTGGGCGGCAGTATTGCGCTATGGGCTGCGTATTTGCTGCCTGAGCGGGTAAAAGGCGTGATTTGTGTGAATGCGGGGGGCGGCATTTACATTCCTAATGAGTTTGAAAAATTTCGCTCAGCCGGACAGCAAATGGTGAAATTTCGGCCAGCTTGGCTGCCACAGGTGCCGCTGTTGCCTCGGCTGTTTGCTCGGCTCATGGTGAATCAGCCTCTGGGGCTACGCTGGGGTAAGCAGCGGATTCGAGACTTTGTACGGGCTGACAAGCAGGCGGCAGAAGGCGTATTGCTGGCTTCAACCACTTGTGAAGAGGTGCATTTGTTGCCTCGGCTGGTGGGTCTATTAAAGCAGCCCGTGCATTTTATTACGGCCAGTCAGGATCAGATTATGCCGCCTCGGTATGTGCGGTATTTGGCGAGCTTTCATCCGCGCTTTGAGCAGGAGAGCTTGGTGTCTGAGCTGTCGGATTGTGCTCATATGGCGATGATAGAGCAGCCTGAGGCGGTGGCAGAGGTGGTGCGCTCTGTTTTAGAACAGTCGGATTTGGTGCGGTCGGATTTGGCGCAATTGGATTTGTCAGATTGATTCAGCCTTAGCGCGGTGATTGGTATCTGTGTAAAGCTGGCTAATTTCGGTAAGGGCGAGTTTTGATTGGGCGCTGAGGGTGAGAGGCGATCGCCTACCGGCTTCAAACTGCGCGACGGCGGCGCAGGCAATCATGGCCGCATTGTCGGTGCAGTACTTCATCGGTGGAAAAATTACCGTCAGTCCGTTGGCTGCTGCGGCGATCTGTAGCTGTTCGCGCAGTCGGCTATTAGCAGCTACCCCGCCGCCAACCACAATTGTCGTCAAATGGTGGTCTTGAGCGCAGGCGATCGCTCGTTTTACCAAAGCGCGTACCACGGTTGCCTGAAAGCTCGCCGCAATATCAGCCACGGGCAGATCGCCTGCCGGTTTTAGCTTTTCAATCAGCCGTAGCACCGCTGTCTTGAGCCCGCTAAAGCTGGCATCGTAAGGATGAAAGCCGCCTTCGGGCAGTGAAATTTTGCCCTCTGGTAGCGGAAACGCTTTGGGGTTCCCGGACTGAGCAACTTTATCAATAACGGGGCCACCCGGATAGCCTAAGCCCAGCAGCCGAGCGACTTTATCAAATGCCTCACCGGCTGCATCGTCGCGGGTTTTGCCCAAAATTACATAGTCGCTGGCACCGCGCACCTGAATAAAGCTGGTGTGCCCGCCAGAGACAAGCAGACATAAAAAAGGCGGCGCTAGCGAGGGCTTATCTATATAGGAAGCGTAGATGTGGCCCTCTAAATGGTGGATGCCTAAAAAGGGTTTGCCATGCACCATCGCTAAGGTTTTGGCGGCAGTTAGGCCCACCATCAGCGCGCCCACTAGGCCGGGGGCGCAGGTGGCCGCTACCGCGTCGATTTCTGCCCAACCGATGTTTGCAGCGTCAAGCGCTTGGGCAATAGCTTCTCCAACCGCGCTTACGTGCTCCCTAGAGGCCACTTCAGGCACAACGCCGCCGTAGCGCTGGTGAGTGATGATTTGGGAGGTGACGATGCTAGCGAGGATAGTTCGGCCTTGAGCTATTGCCACAGCGGTTTCATCACAGCTCGTCTCAATCGCGAGGACAGTAGAGGGCATAGGGAATGGTTTGGGTAGGTGTGGTGAGATAGGTGTGTTTAGTTAAGTGTGTCGGGATGTAACGCCTGTCCTAGCTTTCTTTACGGTGTTTCCAACCGGGGGGTATGATTACCTGAAAGCTGGGCTGTGATTGCAGATTTTGGTTGATAAAACTTAATTGACGCAGCACTGGTTCACGTTTTTCTGTAATGAGAGGAAACCAATTTATGAGACGGTTGTTTGCTCTGGCTTTAGTTCTCTGCATTTCTTTCGGTTTTGCCGCTCCGGCGACCGCAAGTATTGCAGGTGACAATGTATCCGGTCTAGTGCCTTGTGCTGAATCAGCCGCTTTCCAAAAGCGCGCTGCGGCTCAAACGACGGATGCCGGAAAAGCCCGATATGAATTTTACGGCAACACTAGCCTTCTGTGTGGCCCCGAAGGACTGCCTCACCTCGTTGTTGATGGTGATTTGTCCCATGCTGGTGAATTTTTGATTCCGAGCGTGTTGTTTTTGCTGATTGCGGGTTGGATTGGCTGGGCCGGTCGCTCTTACATTATCGCGGTGCGTAGCGAAAAGTCTCCTGAAGAAAAAGAGATCATTATTGATGTGCCTTTGGCCATTAAGTGTTCTTTGGGTGCAGCGGCTTGGCCTCTGCTTGCCTTCAAAGAGATCACCACAGGCGAGATGTTTGCGAAAAAAGAAGAGATTACGGTTTCTCCTCGCTAGCTGATATTAGCCGCCTTTGGGATGATGCCTTTGAGAGTTGCCTTAATTTAAGGTAGCAACAAGGTCATTAAAAACAAGGCGGCTGAGTCCGGCAATTGTTTACCTCAAGACTCCAAAGGAGGAGTGTTATGAGCAGTAATTTTTTGAAATATCTATCAACAGCTCCGGTAATTGCCACCGTTTGGATGGTGATTACAGCGGGCATTTTGATTGAGTTCAATCGGTTTTTCCCTGATTTGTTGCTGCATCCGTAGCAGATTTGATTGGACTAAAAAATAAATTTGGCACGTCAGTGTTCGGTGTGCCTCTGCTGGCCTAGCCGTTTTGGCCACTGCCTTTAAAACTGTGTTGAGTAAGTTTGGAGAACCCATCGTACTAGATATGCCTACATCATCGAATTTTATTAAGCCCTATGCGGGCGATCCTCAAATTGGCAACCTTGAGACGCCGTTGAATTCTTCGGGCCTTTCTAAGGCTTTCATCAGTAATTTGCCTGCTTATCGTCAGGGCCTTTCTGCCCAGCGTCGCGGTTTAGAAGTGGGCATGGCTCACGGCTATTTGCTCTATGGCCCGTTTGCGTTGCTCGGCCCCCTTAGAGATACTGATGTACCCGCGATCGCGGGTCTGATCGGCGCGGTTGGCCTAGTGCTGATTTTGACTGTTTGCCTATCGCTGTATAGCGGCGCTAATGTCGATCCAGATATCTCCCGTAATACTCTGCCGTACACACCGCCTAAAACGCTCAATACCGATGAAGATTGGAGTGAGTTTGCGGGTGGTTTCTTTGTCGGCGGCGCAGGCGGTGTGATTGTTGCATACTTTTTGACTGCTAATTTGCCGCTGATCTTTAACTTGGTTGCTGGCGCTCATTAAGGCACTCAGTCATCGAGAGCATCCGCTGTAGAGTTTACGGTAACGCTACCGGCAGTGCTATCAAAAGAATCCTTTTCTAGTGATTTAGCT
>QBMP01000170.1 GCA_003242115.1 Phormidesmis priestleyi | reverse complement strand
GGCAGGTAACATTCCTGGCCGCACTCAAACGCTGCCGATGGCCATTTATTTCGCTGTTGAAGGCGGAGATTTCCGTGAAGCTACTTTGTGGACAGGGGTCATTCTCACGCTGTCGCTAGGGGCTGTTTTGCTGGTGAATAGCCGCGTTCGACCGCGCTATCGACATTCGTTAAGGAACCGCAACAGCTTTTTCTGGGGCGTTTCTCAGGGCTTTAGTCAGCTTAAAAAAGAGCATCTGAATAAAACAACAATGCTTGATCTCTCCCAGTCACCTGCGCCTTATTTAGCCGTCGATATTCGTAAACAGCTCCCTGGGTTTTGCCTTGCGGTCAGCTTTAGCGCTGACAATCAACAGCCGCTCGGATTACTCGGCGCTTCCGGTGCTGGAAAAAGCCTGATCCTGCGCTGCATTGCTGGCATAGAGACGCCCGATGCAGGCCGGATTGTGCTCAATGGCCGGGTGCTGTTTGATTCAGAGCAAGGAATTAATCTGCCGAGCTGCGATCGCAAAGTCGGTATTCTCTTTCAAAACTACGCGCTGTTTCCGCATCTTACCGTTGCTGAGAATGTGGCTTTTGGGTTGAGTGGGAAGCGATCGCCCACCCAAATCACCGCCATCACCCAACAGCTAGCCGCCGTGCAGCTTGAAGCGTTTGCTCAGCGCTATCCTTACGAGCTTTCTGGCGGACAGCAACAGCGAGTGGCATTGGCCAGATCATTAGCCAGCGAACCCGATATTCTGCTTTTAGATGAACCTTTTTCGGCGCTTGATACTCACCTGCGCAGTCAAATAGAGCAACAGCTTCTGGCCCGACTGCAAACCTATCAGGGCATCACCTTATTAGTCACACACAATCTGGAAGAAGCCTACCGATTCTGCGATTATCTGCTCGTACTGAATCGCGGTAAAGCCCTGGCCCATGCCCCCAAACACCATATTTTTGAGCAGCCCAAAACCGTCGAGATGGCTCGGCTCACAGGCTGCAAAAATTTCTCTCCCACAAGATTACAGTCGCCTCATCAAGTAGAAGCGCTGCACTGGCACTGCCTTCTCAACATCATTGAACCCATTCCAGCCAAGCTTACTCACATTGGCATTCGGGCTCACCAAGTCACTTTTCTGACTGCTGCTACTTCGGCAGAATCTGCTACGGTAGCGAATACGTTTGATTGCTGGCTAGCGGCCACGAGCGAAACCCCTCACCGCATGACGCTCTATCTAAAGCTGCATCAGCCGCCAGGTAACCCGCATGACTATCATTTGCAGGTCGAAGTCCTGAAGGAAAAGTGGTTTTCACTTCAGGGTCAGCCGCTGCCGTGGAGAGTCTTTTTAGACCCACGGCGGTTAATTTTGTTAGCAGATGATGCCAGCTAGCAATACTCCGCAGGCGTGGCTTCGCGATACTCTGCAAGAGTGGCCTCGCGATACTCCGCAGGAGTGGCTTCGCCATCGCCCCTTTTTTTGAATCAGCCAATCTTTGCAATAATAAGAACCACTCACGTTACTTGCACATATTCGGTAGCAGCTATGGCTCCAACCACGCGGCGCAGCTTTTTAGGCGGCCTGAAGGGCACACGGCCCCTGACTATTTCAGTGGCGCTGATGTACATTGGCATCGCCATGACCTCGGTGTTTGTAGTGGCAGCTTTATTTGCGCCCCTAATGCAGAGCTGGGGCTGGATTCAAGATCCCACTGCTGGCTTAGAAAATCCTATCCACGAAGCGCCCTCTATGGCTCATTGGTTTGGCACCAGCCGTCAGGGCTATGACATTTTTTCGCGGACGGTGTTTGGGGCTAGAGCCGCTTGGCAGGTAGTGCTGCTGGCCACGGCAATGAGTGTGCTGATCGGTGTGCCTTTGGGCATGTTTAGCGGCTATCGTGGCGGCAAAATCGACCGAGCGCTGCTGTTTTTTATGGATACAATCTATACGCTGCCGGGGCTTTTGCTCTCGGTGACGTTGGCTTTTGTGGTCGGGCGCGGGGTGGTAAATGCGGCGGTGGCGCTTTCGATTGCCTATGTGCCGCAGTATTACCGGGTGGTGCGAAACCATACGGTAAGCGTCAAGACTGAGCTGTTTATTGAAGCAGCGCAGTCTATGGGCGCTTCGACTTGGGTGGTGCTTTCTCGCTATCTCTTTTTAAACGTGGTGCAAAGTGTGCCGGTGCTGTTTACGCTGAATTCTGCTGATGCGGTGTTAGTGTTGGGTGGCTTAGGCTTTTTGGGTCTGGGTTTACCAGAGGCCACGCCAGAGTGGGGCGATGCGCTGCGTCAGGCACTCGATGCGCTGCCAACCGGCATTTGGTGGACGGCGCTGTTCCCGGGGCTAGCGATTACGCTGATGGTGACCGGACTCTCGCTGATTGGCGAAGGACTCAATGAATTTATTAATCCGCTTTTGCGCCGTGAAAACTGGGATTAAGATACTGTTAAGTGAAAATATTAGGCTTTATTAAAAGCGCTTCTTCACAAAATGCCCCTCCCCTCGCTCGATCAGCAGAAATCTTTGCAAGATAGATACCGCCAGCTCAGCGATCCGCAAAAGTCAATTGTGCAGGTGTTTGCCCTATTGTATGAGCCTAGCAATCGTGAATTGGCACGGCTTTGCTGGATTGAGTCGATGCTGCCCCAGATAGATGGCGCAGCGGCAAGATTTATCGAAAAGCAGCCCTTTAGCGCCCAAGTCACTCGGCTCATTGGTCATAAGGTGTTAATTCAGCAGCGTGGTCAGGGGCCTTGCTGTCATCCGCAGCTCATAGAAATTGTGATGAGAGAGGCGGTGGTTAGCGGCACGTTTGAGGCCATTGCCAATGCTATAGCTCGGCAGGTGCCAGTGCGATCGCACTATACAGGCACTATGCGGCTTTTTCGCACGCCGAATGAATTTATGCGATCGCTCCGAATCGCCATCTACCGAGAAGACACGCCCGAAATCAACAAGCTCTTGACAGAAACCAGCCATCTTCCCTGGCGATCAGAGATTGATTTCTACAGCGTCCTGCGTAAAATGCTGACAAATCCATTTGATCTCTTGTGGATGAAGCGCCTATCTGATGCGTTTTTAGAAATGGGACTCAGTGCCATTTTAGAAGATTCGGTGGCAAGGTGTGTGCCCGCGACTGAAGCCTTTGAGCTGTTAGAAGAGGTCTATAACAATCGAGCAGCCAGCACAGAACCTAGTGCAGAAATTAGCACAGAAATATGTTTGCTGTATGCGGAGCAGCTTTGGCTAAGAGGCCATGTAGAAGAGGCTAGTAAGGCGTTAGCAAATCTTGAAGGGGCTGATGATATTAGCGAATATGCCTTTCAGCAGCAGGCATTGCTGGGCGCTCTAGCCTTTTTGAAAGGGGATACTTCAGCCGCCCTAGCTCATTACCGCAAAGGGCTCAGCGATGCCGATAGCACGGCTGAGGCGCAAGCCGCTTGGTTTGAGTTGCCTGCTACAGTTCTGTTGTTCTTTGCGCTGTTAGACACCGATAGCCCCAGCGCTTATCAGACGCTAGAAAAGCACATTTCGCTGTTGCAAAAGCAGCCTCAGCACTGGCTCAAGGGCGCAATGTCGCCGCTGCTGAGTCTATTGCAGATGCAGCAGGGAAAATTGGGCCAAATGCTGAGCGACCCACAGCTTTTGCAGCAATACAGGCTGACTTCAGTGGGACTACCGGCGCTGATCGAAATCTACAGCCTGTATTGGCTTTCGGTTGAAAACTTGGCTGAATGGCTACCAAAAACGCTCACGACGCTTTGCCAAGCCGCGCTGCAAGCGGGCTATGGCTGGATTTTGTTAGAAACCGCTGAGCTGATGATGCTGTATCAGCCAGAGAGTTCTGATCCAGAAAAGCCAGAAAATCCAGAAAAGATTAACATCTATGCCGAAATGGTCGAAGGGTTGCGATCGCACATTCACAGCCGTCGGCTGATGGAAGTGGTTGAATACAAAGCACCTTGGGAAAGGTCACTCCATGCTCTCACCCAGCTCAATGAATCTACGCTCAATGGTGCCGATCTATCCCATTCAACCTTTCGACTGATCTGGCGGCTGCACTTTAGATCTATCCATAACTGGTCACTCACGCCGCTAGAGCAAAAAATCGGGGCCAAAGGCGGCTGGACAAAAGGTAAACCCATTGCTCTTAAGCGGCTGTACGAAGATCTGCCGGACTATGCCACCGAGCAAGACCAGCGCATCGGCGAAACCCTTGATCTCACCTATGAACAAAGCAGCAGCTATTACTATAGCAGAGCCAGTAAGCCCGTCTATACCTTTACTAAAGCCGCACTGCTGGCCTTGGTAGGGCATCCGCTAGTGTTTTTAGAAGATTCTCCTACCGTGCGCGTAGATCTGGTGAAAGGAGATCCAGAGCTATTTGTGAAACGGTTAGAAGGTGAGCGGTTGAGCATTGAATTAGTGCCACCCGTGGGCAAAGACGACCTGTTGATTACTCAAGAAACGCCCACTCGGCTGAAAGTCATCGCCGTGACCCCAGAGCATCGGCGCATTGCGGAGGTGTTGGGGCCACGGAATCGACTAGAGGTACCGGCCCAAGCAGAGGAGAGAGTGTTGCAGGCAATCGCTTCTGTCGCCAGCGTAGTCACGGTGCAATCGGACATTGGCGGCGGCGTCGAAGCCGAAGAAGTGCCCGCAGATGCGATCACACACGTTCATTTACTCCCGGCTGGCGAAGGGCTCAAAGTCTCGCTGCTAGCGCATCCTTTCCCGACTGGTGGCTCGTACTATGGGCCAGGAGAAGGCGGCGAAACCGTGATTGCCGAAGTCGAGGGTAAACGACTGCAAACCAAGCGCGATCTGGCGGAAGAAGCGCAGCGGGCAATGGCTGTGATCAGCGCCTGTCCGGTGCTGGGTACCTATGATGCAGTTGGCAGAGAGTGGCTGATTGACGAGGCGTCAGACTGTTTGACGCTGTTGTTGCAGCTTCAGGCACTCGGTGAAGAGATTATCCTAGAATGGCCGGAAGGTGAAAAGTTCAAAGTCTCCCGGCAGCTCGGTATTAACGACTTTAAATTTGACATTCACCGTCAGCAAGACTGGTTTGCCGCAAGCGGCGAAGTCCAAATCAGTGAAGATCGGGTGATGGATCTCAGGCAGCTGATGGCATTGCTAGAATCCACGCCGGGGCAGTTTGTGCCCTTAGCCGATGGTGAGTTTCTGGCCTTGACTGACGAGTTTCGGCAGCGGTTGGGGATGCTGGGGCAAAGGGCTACGCATCAACGGGCTAGCGGCCTTGGCCCTAGATGAAATGCTCGATGATGTTGAACAGCTCGAAGTCGATCAGGCATGGCAAGATCACATTGCTCATATCAAAGCCGCTTGTGAGATTGAGCCAGAGGTGCCAGAGACGTTGCAAGCTAGCCTGCGTGACTACCAAAAAGGCGGCTTCACTTGGCTGGCAAGACTGGCCAACTGGGGGGTGGGCGCTTGCCTTGCCGATGATATGGGTCTGGGCAAAACGCTTCAGGGGCTGGCCGTGATTCTCAGCCGCTGCGACCAAGGCCCAACGCTGGTGCTAGCCCCGACTTCGGTCTGCATGAATTGGGCCTCTGAGGCTGAGCGGTTTGCGCCTAGTTTGCAGGTAAAAGACTTTGGGGCGAGCGATCGCACCAGCCGCCAAAGCTTACTAAATGACTTGGGGCCAAAAGATCTGTTGGTCTGTAGCTATGGCCTGATTCAGCAAGAAGATGTCGCCGCGATGCTAGCAGATGTCACCTGGCAAAATATTGTGTTGGATGAAGCTCAGGCGATTAAGAACCATGCGACCAAGCGATCGCAAGCCGTGATGGCGCTTCAGGGCAGCTTCAAAATCATCATGACCGGTACCCCGATTGAAAACCATCTCGGTGAGCTGTGGAATCTGTTTCGCTTCATCAATCCTGGCCTGTTGGGCTCACTCGAAAGCTTCAATCAACGCTTTGCTAATCCGATTGAGCGCGATCAAAACAATGCGGCTAGTGATGCCCTGCGGCGGCTGATTCAGCCCTTTATTTTGCGCCGCACCAAAGATCAGGTGCTGAAAGAGTTGCCCTCACGCACCGAAATTACCCTGCCAGTGGAGCTGAGCCCTGAAGAAATGGCCTTTTATGAAGCGCTGCGGCGAGAAGCGGTTGAAAAGCTCACGCAAAGCGACGCTCAAGCGGGCCAAAAGCATTTACAGGTACTCGCCGAAATTATGAAGCTGCGGCGGGCCTGCTGCAATCCAGCACTGGTGAAGCCGGAAATGGCGATTCCCAGCACCAAGTTAGAACAGTTTAGTGAGCTGATTGCCGAACTATTGGACAATGGCCACAAGGCGCTGGTATTTAGTCAGTTTGTCGATCATCTCAAGATTTTGCGAAACCATTTAGAAAAGCAACAGATCGCCTATCAGTATTTAGATGGCAGTACCCCAGCCAAAAAACGTAAGCAAGGGGTCGATGCCTTTCAAAATGGCGAAGGCGATGTCTTTTTAATTAGTCTCAAAGCGGGCGGCACCGGGCTGAATCTCACTGCCGCCGACTATGTGATTCATATGGACCCTTGGTGGAACCCAGCTGTCGAAGATCAGGCCAGCGATCGCGCTCACCGCATCGGCCAACAGCGCCCCGTCACCATTTACCGCCTCGTTGCCAAAGGCACCATTGAAGACAAAATCGTCGCCCTTCATCAAATCAAACGCGATCTGGCCGATAGCCTACTCACCGGCACCGACATGAGCAGCAAAGTCTCCACCGATGAGCTACTCTCACTCATTCAGCAGTGAAGTTAATAGACAAGATAAATTACAACTTCCGGTTACTAACGCCAGTATATGCGGCACCGGGCGCGATTCAAATCTCATCAGTGATTGCTCGCGTGACACCATAGACGATAGCTAGACTATTTTTCTTCCGTCAGAGCACCACACTCAAGTAATTTACAAGCCCTAACTGGCTAGCTAAAATCTCCGTTTCTTGACAAGTTGTTAACGACCACGATTTATATTTGAGTTTGTTGTTTTAGTGAATATGGAAATGTTTTGCTCGTTAGCGATCGCCAAATAGTTTCCATCCCCACTAAAGGCCGCCACCGTATCGTGGTAGCCACTGCGTGGATTCTGTTGCCCCCCCGTTTGAACATTATTCAGGCGACTCCCAGCTACATCACCCCGGACGAAGTAATATTTGCCATCAGGACTCAGGCGGGTAAGGACATCTGTGCGATCCCAATCTGTATAGTCTGTGCGGCTGGGCTGTTCGTCAGTCTGAATGTTCCAAACGTCGAGGCGAGCTGTGGCCAAAGGGGTTTGGCCAGTTAGGGTTGATATATTCAGGGTGCCGCTGTTGGTGAACACCATATCCAGAAACCCAGAGAAGCCTTCGGGAGCCGGTAACGTTCTCAAAGACTCAAACCGATTGTTTCCATTCCGCCGCCACACATCGACAACCCCTTGTTGAGCACTGGCGAAAAACTGACCATCCGGGCTGAAGGCAATTTTATCGATTCGTGTGCCGTTGGCGATACTCCGCAGGAGTGGCTCTGCCATCGCAGCGTCTAATGATTGAACAACTTCGCCAGTCGCTGCCTGGTAAAAGCGTAGCTGATTGTTCGCAGCGCGACCGGCCGGAGTGCTGACAACCAGTTGGGCAACCACTTCGCTGTCATTTGGGGCAAAGGCCACTTGAACAAGATGCCCACCAAAGGGCAGGGGATAATCCGGCTGTTGAGGCGTATCCAATGACGTTTGCCAGAGTTGCTCGCCCGTTGCTGCCGTCCATACAGATAGCCTCGTCGCGTTTGTCGATAGGTTGTCTGAAATCGTCGCGACTCGTTTGCCATCGTGGCTGATGGCAATGCTGCTAAAACGGGTCTGGTCGGAAGCGGTAATCTCTTTAATCAGTTGGCCAGTTTGAATATTCCAGATCTGAAAACTGTTGCGGTTAATCGCGATAGTTGCTAGCTGCTGACCGGTCTGGCTAAAGCTCATTTGTTCCGATTGTGCTGGCAGTGTCACCAGAGGCTGGGTCTGCCAGCGGTCTATTGCGCTAGCTGCCAACGGTTCTGCTCTACCCGCTTTGACCAATGCCTGGTAGACAAAGGCTGCAACATCAGCGCGGCTGGCAGGTCTATAAGGAGAAATCTGATCAATATTAGGATAGTCTACAACAAGATTAGCCTGAGCTGCGGCCCTAACCCCTGGGAGCGCGTAGTTTGAGATGCTATCGACATCCCGATAGGCAGACAGCGCGTCTGGACTACCTTCAGCGTACTTTAAGCCATTGGCTAGCGAAATCAGCGCGTTCTCTCGGGTAATAAAGTTGTTAGGGGCGAATCGGTTGCCTGGGTAGCCGGAGAGAAAGCCCGCAGAACGCGCGGCATAGATGGCGTCGGTAGCCCAGTAATTTACGGGGACATCGGTGAAAGATTGAGCTGTTGTTGGCTGTGATTGTAAAAATGCTTTGCGCAAAATGGCGGCGAACTGAGCGCGGGTCACGGACTCGTTCGGATGAAAGGTGCCGTCACCGAAACCTCTGATAATGTTGAGTTTCGCTAGCCCTGCGATGTAGTCGTGTGCCCAGTAGTTAGCAGGTACGTCTGAGAAAACGGTGGGTTGAGTTTGGGCCTGAGCAGTGGCAAAGCCGCTGTTATGGGAGATTTCAGGAATGATTAAAGGTGTACTTAGTCCGAACAGTAGACCGAAGATTAAACCGATGCCGAATCGTGAAGTGAGAGACATTTTTGGTGATTTCCGGGTTGGTAAGAGAATGTGGTTTGGAGGGTGCGACAGCTAACTGTCTAAGGGGCAGCTTTCGTAAATATACGAATTTCGCGATCGCCAGCAACTGCTATAGAGTCTCCATCGCCGCTGAAGACACCGGCCTCAAAGCCAACCGACAATCCATCTAGATCTCTTTGAAACTCTCCAGTTTGAATATTGCCTAGGCAGGCTCCTAGGTTGGGGTAACTTGAGAAGTAAGAAGTTCCGTCTGGGCTAGGAAGAATATCCCCTTGCTGAAGACATTCCTCATTAGGTAGCGTCGTGCTTTGAACTTTTTCGCCTGTTTGAGGGTTCCAAGTATCGAGAACAGTTTGGTTGGATTTAAATGTAGTCAGGTTCAACAAATTACTGTTTGTAAATGTCATATTGGTAGATGAAGGTAAATCTATCGGCAGCGTTATTAAGCCATCGAACCCGGCGTTGTTATTTCGTTGAAAGATAGTTACAGTCGCCGTATAGCTAGAATCTGAAGCAGGGCCGCTGAGTATTGCTACAAGACTGCCATCGGGACTTATCGACGTGGGTTCGATATTTCCTCTGTCTGTGGGCCACGCAACTATACCCTGTGTGACCTCCCCTGTTGCGATGTCTTGGAAGAGTAAACGGTTATAGGAGGTGGTGCCATATGACCCACTAGGCGTTTCTAGCCTATCTTGAGTCATCACCTGCTTACCATCGGGGCTAAAAACAACATCAAGCCGACCGGGTACTATCAGGAGGCTTGATTCAGGAGGCAGGTTCAGAGATTTCGTTAGCAGTACTCTGCCATCTTCAACAGTCTGCACCGTTAGCTGTAGTGCGCCCGTTGGTAATATTCTTTTAATAGCCGCTATTTTAGTACCGTCTTTGCTGATAGCGATCGCGTTAAAGACAGTATCTAGCTCCTCTGGTATCACTGTTTTTAGTAGCGAACCGGTCTGAGTATTCCATATCTTGATGTTTTGGCCGAAGTCGGTTATGGCCGCTAGTCGCTGGCCGTTTTCACTCAAACTCATCCGGTCTACTTCGGCTGCAATCGTCGTCATCGGCGTTATTTGCCAGCGTCTTTCTGGTTTCACAGCAATCGGATTAACCCGACCAGCCTTGACTAAAGCCTGATAAACAAAGG
>QBMP01000016.1:30055-32181 GCA_003242115.1 Phormidesmis priestleyi | reverse complement strand
ATCTTGGGTCGATGTCAGGGCGCTGAGGGCACTGCCACTGATAATCGGGTTCAGCAGCGGGAACGTACCGGCGGCGGTAAGCTGACCATTGCTAAACTGGCCGCTCAGGTTTTGAACGATGATTTGATCGCCAGCGAAGGTCGCAGCACCCGTGACGTTTGTCAGCGGCTCCGGCAAAATCTTGGCGCTCAGAACAGCCTGATCGAGCGTGGCGGTACCTGCAATCTCGGGTTTTTTGAGGGTACCGCCGATGTTCAGATTGACGCGACCTTTGCCAGATTGCCAGGCGACCTGCTGAGTGAAAATATTGAGCAACGATAGCCCTTCGTCTTCTACATTGATGTTGACCGCAATTTGATCGCTTTCTGGCTTCACGCTCATGAAGCTAAAGGCCCGAGGAATTTGGGCCTGAAGCGTCAGGGGATGATCGGGAGTGGAAGCGACTAGCTCACTGCTGAGATTCAGCCGCGCGTTTTGATAGAGGAATTGGGCCGTAGCCGATTGAATGGGGGTGTCGTTGATGGTGGCGGTCGCGATCGCGGCTGAGCCTCTGAGCTGAGGATTGGCCAGGGTGCCACTGAGCGTAGCGCGGGCATTGACTAGGCCGTCAATATTGAGCGGTAGCTGCGAAATGTTAGCGAGGGTGGCAGCGTCTATATTCTGAACGGTGGCCTGCAAGTTGGAGGTTAGTTCGGTGTTGCGACCAAAGACGAGCTGACCAGCGAGATCAATAACCGCGATCGCATTTCCCACCTGGGTTTGATCGGGACTGGCCGCGCCCGATCCATCCGCTTCAATCACATCGCTAACCGTATTCGGTACGGGGGGAGGTGTCATTGGCACCTGACTGACAGGCACTGCAATCACTGAGGCTAAGCGAACCGGCTCTAGCGTCAGCACACCGGGCGTCAGGCTGCCTTTGGCAATCACATCTTCAGCGCTATAGTTTTGTCCCCACTGCCAGTTGGCTCCAGCCAAGTCAAAATCGAGCTGAAAGTCGCTACCGCTGCCGTCGAGCTGAAGGTTGCCTGCAAAGAGTCCCTGCAGCTCATCTAGCGGTGGAATTGGATCGTCGGCTCTAGCCAGGTCAATCCGCGCTTGAATCGCCTGGATTTCGGCGAGGCGTCGCAATTGATCCAGCAGCGCACTGTCACGGCGACAGTTGTCAATATCGGCCGTGGTGGGTCTTACCAGCGGATCTATGAGCGGCAGCTGATCGGTAAAAGCGCTATCAGTACAGCCTGTTGAACTCGTTGCTAGCACAGCATTGAGCTGATCAGGTGAGAGCAAGTTGGTGTCCCAGTCGGGCGGGATCAGCCCTCTTTGAAAGTCTTCTAACCGATAGATTGAAAAGGCGGTTAGAAGATTTTGAATGTTGCCACTTTGAGTGGCTAAGCTAGCGCTATAAACCGGTACAGGACCATTGAGCGCCAGCCGACCGCTGAGGGTGTAAAAATCGCCTGGCGTCTTAGGGGTGATTTGGGGGAGATCCCCTTGGAAGGCTCCGCGATCGCCCGCAGCCGTTTGATCCCCATTGAGAAAAAGCTCTCCGTTGGTCAAGGTCACTAGCCGATTTGCATAGCGCACCTTGCCTTCTAGCTGAGCAGCTCCGATGTAGCCCAGGCCGAGCTGAGCAACCTTAAGATCGCCTTCAAAGGTTTGATTTGCTAAATTTACGGCTAGATTATTCGTGCTCAGTGAGCCTCTAAGCTGGCCAATATTAGCTGCGCCCTTGGGCGGAAAGTTCAGCGCCGATAGCGGAAAGTTACCGGCCTGAACCCGCAGCAGATTACCTTCGGTTTGGCCGCTGGCAAAAGCTTCGCGCCAGCCAATATCAAAGTCAAGCGCGGGAATATTTGAGCCGCCAGAACCAGAACGACCCAATGGGCCAGTGTTAAGCACGATTTTGTCGCGGCCACCGGCCACGTTCAGCGCTAGACCTGTCCTTTGGCTATAGTCAATCGTGCCAGCGAGCCGAGCATTAAAGGGCAGGCGGTTAACGATTAAATTGGCAAGCTGAAGATTGCCCGCTAGATTAGGCGCACTCGGACTGCCGGTGAGGGTGCCCGAAAAATCAGTGCGGCCTGCCAAAGAAATCGCACTCGGCAGCGCAAAAAGCAACTCTG
>QBMP01000016.1:27931-30045 GCA_003242115.1 Phormidesmis priestleyi | reverse complement strand
GCATAGTCACGGGCTGAAAGATTGAGATCAAACCGCTCTAGCCCCGTAAAGCCGCCTTCAAAGCGCGGCGTCAGGGTGCCGCTAGCGGTAATGCGCTCACTTTCGGCTCGAATAATCTGAATTTTTTCGCCATTCCAGGCTACTTGAGCGGTCAAAGGCGAATTGAAGCTGTCAAATTGACGGCTGAAGGCAGCGACACCGGCTGAAAAAGCGACGTTTCCTTGAGCAGCGATCGCCCCAATTCGCGTATCGGTGGTATTGCCACTGACTCGAAACTGCCCGCTGACGTCGCCGCGCAAATCTTCCGAAAAAACGCCGAGCTGCACATTCGCTAAATCAATGGCACCTACCCAAAGCTTGCCGACCAGCGTGCCTGACCCTGTAACCGTGCCGCCACCGATTTGAAAAAGAGTATCGCGAAAGGCAACTACTTTACCGTTGATATCAATTACGCCTGAGCCGGGATACTGAGCCGTCGGCGCGTTCCAGCTTACGGTAGTAGCGATGCGGCCATCGCGCCCGGTAACCGTGGCATCAGCGGCAACTAAGCCCAAGGCAAAATTGGGATTGATGTTGTAGAGGTTAGCGATCGCGGTCGCAGGCAAGTTTCGTCCGGCAATTTGAAAAGAAAAGGGGGTTCCTTGCTCCAGCAGCAGTTCTCCAGAGCCTCGCAAAGAGCCGCCCGTACTGGGTACAGCGGCAATATCGCTGAGCAAAAGTCGCCGATCTGCAAAGAGAAAATCAGTATTAGCGCTAGTAAACGTCAGCTTATCGACGCTCAAAGGCGCGATCGCCACCGCACTTCCCAGCACTTGGGGCTGACGCAACGACCCAGTAACTTGAGCAGTCGCTTTGAATTCTCCCGCCGTCGGCACTGGCAAATTCAGCTTGAGCGTTTGCGCAAAGGCATCGACCGTCACCTTATCGACCACAACCGCTAGGTCGTAACCCCGCTTAAAATCAACCAATCCCTTGGCCGTCGCCGCAATTTCGCCATACTTGCCGCTGAGCTGATCAATGCGCCAGCGATCGCCTTGAAAGCGGGTTTGACCCTGTAAGTTTTTGACGGGTAGCGGCAGTGCATCTGCCTTAATTGCCCCGTTATCTACACTCAGCACACCCGAATAATCGACTGGTTTTTCAGGCCGAATCGCCAGATCTAAGCTGCCACTGACCTGACCAGATTCGACCGCGATCGCCTCCGTTTGCGCGCCTATCGTAGCGAGCGTAAAGTTTAAAATATCGCGCAGAGGTGCTTGGTTACCTCGAATCGACAGGTTAGTAGCCAGTTGGAGATTATCACCGACCAAAGCCACTGGCTCAACTTTTCCGGTTACGGTTAGATCGCCGCCTGCTGAGAGCTTGCCACTCACCTCAAACTGCGTCGCTTGAGCCTCTTTGTCTTCAAACATCAGCTGATCGAAACTGACGTTGCCCTTGAGCTGATCAATGACAATTGGCTTCAGTTCGCCCGATTTGGCGGGCAAGGGCACTAGCGTAATTTGTGAATTTCGGATACGAACATCGTCTAAACGAACTTCAAATCGCCGATCTTGATTTTTATTTTGCTCAGGTATTTTAAAGTCTAGCCAGCCTTTGTCTTTATCCTGCGCCAAGTAGCCCTCTGCTCCCGCCAGCGTCAAATCTAAGCCCAAGCGTGAGGTCAGCAGCGTTTTAACCAAATTAAATTTAACCGTGACCGTATCGACTTTTAGCGTCGTCGAATCAGCTGTCGAGGCCCCCATTTCAGAAGGGCCAACCTGCAAACTGCTCAAGCTGACTTTCTCGACATCGCCCAGTGTCACCGGCCTTTCTAACGACTCCGTTAGCAGCTTAGAAACCAGGGGCGACAGATCATCTTGAATAAAAATCCAGGTCCAAGCGCTTAGCCCTAACCCGGCTGCACTCAAGAGCGTGCCCACCAACGTTCCTAGCCAAAACCAGGGAAAATTGCGCCGTGGTTCGGACGGAACTTGATCAGGCGGCATCTGTTCCGGTGGGGTTGGATCGGGCACAGGTGATGGACTACCAGAGTCGAATGAAGGGGGCACGATTAATGGGCCAAAGCCTGATTACCCAAACACTGTAGCAACTTTACATGGCAGTTTAGCCCC
>QBMP01000016.1:26867-27921 GCA_003242115.1 Phormidesmis priestleyi | reverse complement strand
GTTGTGGCACTTTTAGCGATCGCCAATCTCTCAGCCCGCATTCAGCAAAGCTTTCTATAATAAAAAGATTGCAATTTCTCACTTATGGACAGGCTCCCCATATCCCCTTCAAATTCATCTGAGAATCCACGGCCCAATCCACCGCTCAATCCACCGCTAAAAAATCCCTTCATAACTTTTCAAAGCCGCTATTGGGTACTAGGAGCCTTTTTAGTGGTGAGCGCCGCCGTTGGCGCACTGTACAGATTGCTCGAACTCTTCTCCCTGCTACCAAATCGCCAAGAAGACGCCATTGCCACCCCGATTATGACCATCGCCGTATGGACATTACTCGCTAGCGTGATTGGTTGGGAGGGCACTAGACAAGGACTGAGAGTGCAGCCGCTGTTTGGTAAATTCTGGCGGTTCTGGCGATTTGGTCAGCGCAAACGGCCAAAAGAGCAATTGCAAGACCCATTAGCAGGCCAGTTAGAGGGCCAGTTAATGGGCCAGTCAAGAGATCAGCTAAAAAGCCAATCAAAAAGCCAAAGTCAGCCTCAGGCCAGACTTTCACTGCTCTATGCTGGCCTACTGGTGATGAGCCTGCTGATTTTTTCGTTAGGCAGCTTTTCGATTGTTTTTTATGGGCTATCGCTGTTTTTCCCCGACTATGCGGCGCAGCTACTCGATTCTGACCTGATGCCCGGTAGCGGAGATAGCCGCTTCCCTGATCTGTACGACGCGCTGATGGTATTTTTGCTGATTGTATATGCACCCTTAGTAGAAGAACTGGTCTTTCGCGGCATTTTGCTTCAGCGCTGGAGCATGAAATGGGGATTGCCCTGGGGAATAGCGGCCTCTTCGGCGCTGTTTGGGCTGCTGCATTTTAATAATCCGCTGGGGCTGATGCTGTTTGGCTTGGTGATGGGGCTACTGTATGTGCGCACACAGAGCCTGTGGGTGCCGATTATGTGCCACGGGCTAAATAATTTGGGCGCAGTGGGGATTGATCAGCTTTCTAAGGCTACGAGCGGTGCGCAGAGCTATACACTGGCCGACGTGCAGGCATCTTGGT
>QBMP01000016.1:23564-26857 GCA_003242115.1 Phormidesmis priestleyi | reverse complement strand
GCCTTTGCTAGCGAAGTTTGTGTGGAAGAGCTGGCCACGCTCAGGGGATAGGATTCCGTATCTAGTAAACAGTGGGCTATTAAATAGTGGGCTAGCTGATGGCGGAGATCAGCTAGCGAATTAGCGACAGGCGATGCGGTAGATCTAAGCGGTTCAAGCGATAGGGTAAACTGAGCGCTGTTTGCTGGTTTATTGGCCTGTTGGACTTTTTCGATTTTATAGATTTTATAGATTTATGCCGCCTATTCGCCGTGTTCGTCAGCATGTCAATCCGCTGAGCAGTAAGTACGCAAATCCTGCCGATGCGCCGGACTGGGCTGAGGTGTTTACGAATCCTCAGCTGCCGCTGCATTTGGACATTGGCTGCGGCAAAGGCGATTTTGTCCGCGCAATGGCTGAGCAGATATTGGATTGGAATTTTTTGGGGCTAGAAATTCGGGAGCCGCTAGTAGAGCGGGCACTGATACGGCGAGATCAGGCGCAGCAAGGCAATTTACATTTCGTTTTTTGCAATGCTAATAATTCGCTTCAGCCTTTGCTAGCGTCTTGGCCTGAGACTTGCCCTTTGCAGCGAGTGAGTATTCAGTTTCCCGATCCCTGGTTTAAAAAACGGCATCAGAAGCGGCGGGTGGTGCAGCCAGAGTTAGTGATGGCGATCGCTAACTTGATACCAAGCAAGGGCTGGGTCTGGCTACAGTCGGATATTAAAGAGGTGTGTGTGGAGATGTGCGATCGCTTCACCGAAAATCCAGCCTTCAGCCGTGAGGGCGCTGACTGGCTGAGTGAAAGCCCCTTTCCGGCCAAAACGGATCGCGAGGCCGTGACTGAGGAGAAAGGCTTACCCGTATACAGAGCGAGGTATATCCGTCAGTAATTCCTAGCCTGTAATTTCTGAGAATCGTGTAAACTTTTACAACGTACCGATTTGAGTGAACGCGATGACTGAGCAGAAGGGATTTGGCCAAAAAACACCGAAGAAGCCAAAGTCGGAACGGACGCAGAAGCGAGAAAAAGCCTCGAAGCAGTACGACAAAATGAAGACTGATGGCCTGCCTGAGTACGAGGTGTATGTGCGTGGGATCGGCGGTAAACAGTGGTTTCCCATTGGGGCTATCGCTGTTCGTCGCTCTAGTCAAATTAGCCGCGCCATTTATCACAGTGAGAAAGATCTGTTGCAGGGCGCGTTTAGAGCCTTTCCGGTACTGAAAAAAAGTAAGGATAATTTGGAGTACGGCTACCGGCTTAAAGGAGAAAAGGACGACGATATTGAGCTGGCAGCGAAGCCGCGCGATCGCAGCGATCGCGGCCTGATGGGCGCGATTAAAGGCATTAAAGGACTTTTCAGCAAGCCGTCAGCAGAGTAAAGCAGGTGCCATTTTTACCTTATTTTCTAGCCGCGCCGCCTGTATACCTGTCTCCGTATACCTATCTAAAAGCTGAGGTGCTACGCCCGCCCCAGACATTAGGTTAAATAATGCACATTTTTTTCGTCATGGCTAGTTCTTTTTCTAAAGTTGTCAGCCCGTTGCTTTTGCTCAGCGGCTTAGCGGCGCTGACTTACGGCAGCATTTGTTGGGCACTGTACAGCTACCAAACTAAGCTGATCTTTCGGCCTTTACCCACCTTAATTTCCACACCTGCTGAGGCCGGAATAGCCTATGAGGATGTCTGGATACCCGTTAGTCAAATTAATGAAGCGAATCAGGTAGTTACGCAAACACTACACGGCTGGTGGTTGCCGAACCCTAGCAGCGATCGCACCCTACTCTTCTGCCACGGTAACTATGGCAACATCAGCTACAACCTAGAGCGCATTCGCTTTCACCACAGCCTGGGCTTCTCGGTGCTGGCGTTTGACTATCGCGGCTATGGCCTCAGCGATGGGCCTTATCCGAGTGAACAAGCAACCTACGCCGATGCTGAAGCAGCTTGGCATTATTTGGTTAACCAGCGCCAAATTTCGCCGGATAACATCACGGTCATGGGTCACTCGATAGGGGGTGCGATCGCGATTGATTTGGCCATTCGCCAACCTAGCATGGCTCATCTAATAGTCAAAAGCTCTTTTACGACGATGCGAGACGCCATTGTTGCCAAGGACATTTACCGCCTCTTTCCCATTGAGCAGCTCCTCACTGAGCCGTTTGACTCACTGAGCAAAGTCTCTCAGCTTCAAGTCCCCGTCCTGTACATCCACGGCGATCAAGATGTGGATGTTCCTTTTGACTTAAGCCAAGCGCTTTATGACGCTTCTCCAGAACCCAAATGGATTTGGTTTGCTGCTGGCGCTACGCATAATAACATCAGCAACATCCAGGGTGACGCCTACAGAGAAGTCGTTCAAAACTTTTGTCAAGACGTTCGTAGGAGCCCCCGGATAGTGCGAGATCTGTCTGTGGTTTAGACCTGCTGCGAAGTGATCCCCTAAAGTAGGTCTAAAAAGGATAGACAAGCGGCACGATGAAGACCGTGACAATGCCAAACACAATGTTCAGTGGAATGCCGATTCGCATAAAATCAGAGAATTTGTATCCGCCGGGGCCGTACACCATCAGGTTAGTTTGATAGCCGATGGGGGTTGCAAAGCTAGCCGAAGCCGCCACCATGATTGCAATTACAAAGGGTAAGTAGCTCACATCTAGCTGCTTAGCCAGCGAAAGCGCAATTGGAAAGATCAGCGCCGCTGCGGCATTGTTAGTAATAATTTCAGTCGCCAGGGTGGTCATGGCATAGATGGCCACCAACACCCACCAAGGATTGTTGCCTGCTAAGCGAATAAAGCCAGTCGCAATCACCTCAGCCGCGCCGCTAGAGTCTAGGGCTTGACCAAGCGCCAAAGCCGCTGCAATCACTAGCAGCACTGACCAATCGATGCTGCGCAGCGCCCGATCCGGTGAGCAGCAGCCGAACGCAATCATGCCAACGGCAGCTAAAACGGCGGCTTGAAGCATACTCAACCAGCCCACAGCGGCCGCCACCACCATCACAATAGTGAGTGCAAAAGCGAGGCGCGATCGCTCATATCGAATCGGCTCCGAATCAGGCACCGTGCTAATCAGATAAAAGTCGCGTGAGATTCGGCGCTCACTGACAAAAGATGAGGCGGTTTCGAGCAGCAGCGTATCGCCAGCCTGTAAGCGAATATCGCCAATTTTTTCTTTGAGGCGATCGCCATTACGAGCCGCCGCCACCACCACCGCATTGTAGCGAGTGCGAAACTGGCTTTCGCGAATCGTCTGCCCCAGCACCGGGCAAGTATTAGAAACCACCGCCTCAATCAAGCAGCGCTCAGC
>QBMP01000016.1:11605-23554 GCA_003242115.1 Phormidesmis priestleyi | reverse complement strand
ACACAGAATCAACCACCCCCACAAACGAAAGCTGATCGTTGGCCTGCAATATTTCCTGAGAGCCTACCGCCGGAATCACCTGAGCGCCCCGCCGAATTTCAGCTAAATACAGATCGGGCAAATGCCGCAGACCCGCCTTTTCAACCGTTTTACCTACTAGCGGACTGTCCGGCACAACTCCCATTTCCACCGTGTACTGGCGCAGATCGTCGGCATCGCTCAAAATCGCCTGACGATCAGGCAACAGCCACCGCTGAGTCACCACCAAAAACAAAAAGCCCGTCACCGCACAGGGCACCCCAACCCAGGCAATATCAAACAGCTTTAGCCCAGGGCCTTGAGTAGCCTCGATCAGCAGTCCATTCACAACAAGGTTAGTGCTGGTGCCAATCAGCGAGCATAATCCACCAAAAATCGCCGCATAGCTCAGCGGAATCATCAGCTTAGAGGGGCTCAAGCGCAGCTTACGGCACCATTCGTTCACCACCGGAATCAGCATCGCCACCACTGGCGTGTTATTCAAAAAAGCGCTCGCACCCATTACTGGCATCATCAGCCAAACTAGCGCTCTTGTAGGCGTTTTGGGCATCCCCAAAACCTGACTGGATACCCACTGCAAAGCGCCGGTTTGCTGAAGGCCCGCGACAACGATATAAAGCACGCCAACCGTCACCATCCCAGAGTTGCTAAATCCGGCTAGAGCGGCTTTTTCATCTAAAACGCCGCTCAAAAAAAGCACCGCTGCTGCGCCTAAAAACACAATGTCAGCCGGTAGCGAGGTCAGGGCATTGCCTAAAAAAGCAGCAATGGTGACGGCGACAGCTAGCCAAGCCTGCCAGGGCATGACGCTTAAGACCGTTCCTTCTTTAAATACTGGAAGCGCGATCGCTAAGCCTAATCCCATCACCGCGCAGCTTACAAAAATCAAAACTGGCTGCGCATACCGTTGACGAAGCAGTCGGCTAGACATAATTTAAGCCCTCACAGCTCAAAAGAATTAACTCAAAACAATTAAATATTTAGGAAAGCGGTATCTGCATTGCTCAGAATTATAGACTGAATTAATCAGACATGAATCATAAATGTTTTCAGAATCATTTTTGTTTTTAATTCACTTTAAAACTCGTTAAGCTTAAGCCGCATGGCAAGATAAAAAAGCGAAAGCCTGAAAGAAGATCAACATGGCAAAAAAAAAGGTGCAGGCTGCTTTCTCTCCAGATTGGATTACCGAACTAACCCAAAACAACTTTTTGTTTCGGGGTTTAGATCCCAGTGAACTCGCCCAATATTTACAGACCGAAGACTGCTCTATTGAAAAGCTCTACTCCAGTCGGCCCATCTATACCGCCTACTTGCCCGATGCTCCCCTAGAGCATTTGTTCGTGATTATGCAAGGGGGGCCAGTGATTGTGCGCAGCGCTCCGTTAGATCGCATCATTGCTCTGACCTATGCCGGTGGGTGCTTTGGCATGTTGGATTTAGATTTCGGCCACAGCCGCCGGTATCGGGGCTTTCCTAGCCTAGTCGAAGCCTACAAAACGACCGACGCCATCAAAATTCCCAAGCAAGTTATTCAACAGCTCTATCAAACCAATCCAGTCTTTCAGTCGCGCTACAGCTTGCTGTTTGAACTTCGTGAAAAATTTCAATATCACCTGCTCAATTGCAGCACTTACCCGCCTCAGGCCGTCGCTGCGCTTTTGAGAGCCTTGATCTATCAGGAACGATCGCTGGGCAACCAGCCGCAACACCAGCCGCAAGCAAAAGCAACCAACCCTGATCAAAAAGAGCAAGATAGCAGCATTTTTTGCTTTGATTTGCCGGTAGATATTATCGCCAGAGCCTGTCAGCTCAACCATCGCACGATTGAACAGGTGCTCAAAGGCATGACCAAAGTAGGGCTAATAAAAGAGAATGACAAATCTGAAGCGGTCGATCTGATTCAGGTGTGCGATCCCGAAGGGCTGAAAGCAGTGTATGGAGCAACGCGAGATAAAGTAGACTGGTGGCCCTTGCGATAGCTTTTGCCTCCAGTTTCTCTTTAGCCCCTACTCCCCTTTAGCCCTGTGAACTCATCTCGTTCAACCCCCTCTAGCTCCGCTAGTTTGCCCGCTATTAGCCGCTGGTGGTGGCTTTTAGGCATTGGCCTATTGCTACTGGCCTGCTCTCGGACGTTCATTCATTGGCTGAGCGAATACTGGTGGTTTGAGGCGGCGGGCTTTGTCAACATCTTCAAAATCCGCTTGGGCTGGAGCATTCTCTGTGCAGGGTTGGCCTTTGTGACGTATGCAGGCATTCTGTTTGCTAACTATTGGCTAGCACTATGGATAACGCGCGAACAAAGCTTTCAGTTGCCCAGAGATAGTGCCAGAGATACGAACAGAAACAGTGACTGGACACCGCTCATTCCGGGCTTAATTCTCTATGGTGGAATCAGCCTGATAGTGCTGCTATCGACCGGAGCGGCTCTGCGCAGTGCCGATGCTTGGGAGCTGTTACTGCAATTTTTAAACCCGACAGCCTTTCAAGTCGCCGATCCGATCTATCAGCAAGACGTTGGCTTTTACATTTTTAAGTTGCCGCTCTATCAAGGCTTGCAAAGGCAATGCATAGAGCTGCTGATCTGGGCGCTACTGCTATCCGTTGTGGTCTATGCCTTCAAAGGAGAAATTCGCCTGGAGCGAGGCTGGAAATATTTTTTAACGGGGGCAGTCAAGACGCATTTGTGTGTGCTGTTGAGTGCGATCGCTGTTGCCTCTGCTTTAGGCTACTGGCTAGCCCGCTACGATCTGCTCTATTCACCGACTGGCGTTGTTTTTGGCGCAGGCTATACCG
This sequence comes from Phormidesmis priestleyi, assembly GCA_003242115.1. Lineage (GTDB taxonomy): Bacteria > Cyanobacteriota > Cyanobacteriia > Phormidesmidales > Phormidesmidaceae > Phormidesmis > Phormidesmis priestleyi_A. The sequence continues at coordinate 20,719 of QBMP01000016.1, read as the reverse complement.
ATGTCAATGCCCGCCTGCACGCCTATAGCATTCTGGGCATCGTCACCCTGGTAATTGCTTTACTGCTAATAGTTTCACTCTGGCGACAGGGCTTTTCGCTGCCAGCAGCCAGCATTGGGATCTACTTTGGCGTGCTGCTAGTCGTCGGTAGCCTATACCCCTGGCTACAGCAGAGCATTATCGTCGAACCCAACGAACTCGATAAGGAAACGCCCTTTATCGCCTATAACCTCGCCTTTACCCGTCAGGCGTATGGCCTGAGCGATGTTCAGCGAGAAGACTTTGCGGTTCAAGATAATCTGGATCGAGCTGCCCTCCAGCAAAATGCTGGCACGCTCAACAACATCCGCCTCTGGGATTATCAAACGCTGCTGAGCACCTACCAAGAGCTGCAAAGTCTGCGGCTGTACTACCGCTTTCACGATGTCGATATTGATCGCTACACCTTAGCGGGTGACTACCGCCAAGTCATGCTAGCGGCCCGTGAACTCGACTATGACAGCGTTCCAGAAAAAGCTCGAAACTGGGTGAACCAGCGATTGAAGTACACCCACGGCTACGGACTGGCGATGAGTCCAGTGAACCAAGTCACCGTAGAAGGTCTGCCAGATTTTTTTATCAAAGATATTCCTCCCGCCGCTACCGTCGATATCGCCTTAGATCAGCCTCGGATTTACTACGGTGAAGAAACCGATCATCATATTTTCACCGGCATGAGCACCGATGAGTTTGACTATCCTTTGGGAAATGACAATGCGCCCAATCGCTACGATGGCAACGGCGGTGTACCAATGGGCAGTGCATTTAGGCGCATGGTCTATGCCTTGGATTTTGGGACGCTGAAGCTGCTGACATCCAACTATTTTACCGATCAATCGAAAGTTCACTATTACCGCAATATCAAAGCGCGGGCGCACAAAATTGTGCCCTTTCTTCAGCTTGATAGCGATCCCTATTTGGTTCTGATCGACGGCCGCTTTAAATGGATTTTAGATGGCTATACGACGAGCGATCGCTACCCTTATTCAGAGCCGCTCACCAGCTCACAAAACATTGAGGCTCTAATCGCTAGCCAAAGCGAACTAGCAGATATCGCCATTGGCGGCACCAACTACATCCGCGACGCCGCCAAAATCGTGATTGACGCCTACGATGGCTCGCTCACGCTTTACGCAGCAGACACCACCGATCCGATTCTAGCTACCTACCAAAAGATATTTCCCGATTTATTCACACCGCTAAGCGCCGCTTCCGAGCAGCTCCGCAGCCATTTTCGCTATCCGCTCAACCTCTTTCAAATTCAGTCTCATGTTTACCGCGCCTACCATATGGAAGATACCGAGGTGTTCTACAACCAAGAAGACCTATGGCAAGTGCCTCAGCAGCAAGGCAACGACGGCGAAACCGAGCAAATGCAGCCCTATTACGTGATCATGCGCCTACCCAATACAGAAGGCGAAGAATTTCTGCAAATACTGCCTTTTACCCCTTCTCGCAAAGACAACATGGTCGCTTGGCTAGCTGCCCGCTGCGACGGTGAACAGTACGGCCAGCTAGTGCTATACGAATTTCCCAAACAGGTACTCGTTTACGGCCCGCAGCAGATAGAAGGCCGCATTGATCAAAACACTGATATCTCTCAGCAATTAACACTTTGGAACCAAGAAGGCTCTAGCGTCATCCGTGGCAATCTACTCGCAATTCCAATCGATCAGTCGCTGCTGTATTTTGAGCCGGTCTACCTGCAAGCCGACCAGGGTGCACTGCCCGAACTAAAGCGGGTCATCGTAGCTTTTAAAAACACCATTGTCATGCGCCAAACGCTCTCTGAAGCACTAGACGCTATCTTCGGCAGTGAAATTGGCGGTGAAAGCTCAAACGGTGCCGCTAGCAGTCCATCGGCAAAGCCCACCGTCGCCACTCCGGGCAAAGCACCGCAGACCGCTACGAATTCACCCCAAACTTCTCCTGAGTTGGTAAAAGCTGCTATTGAAGCCTATGAGCAAGGTGAACAAGCCCTGCAAAAAGGCGATTGGGCAGCCTACGGTCAGGCTCAGCAGCGTTTGGGCGACTTATTGCAGCAGCTCAATCCAGAAGTAGACCAAACCGTAAAGCCCACCGTGCAACCTTAAGCAAAATACGCTTTCTGCAATAGTTTTTGAGGCGCTGGTAGCTAGCTAACCCTTCTAAAGTCACGAAGTTTGTAGCTTCTGTAGTCAGAAGTTTATAGCTCCTGTGCTAACGCAGCTACCGGCTGTGGAAGAGGTGGTGCTCAAGGGCTGGCTTCACACTAAGCTGATCAGAAGACAAATTTGAAGCATTAGGCGTAGCAGATGCGCTGGCGATCGCTGAATTAAGTGAGAAGACAGAGGTATTCGCTGTGTAAGGTTCACCGATAAGGCTTTTCAAAAGCGATTCGTAGGCGTTAATCGACTGCTCACCTGAGTAGTAGCTCATCGCAAATTGCCGCCCGCACCTGCCTAAAGCTTCTCGCTGGTGAGGATTGTCATATAGCGTCTGAATAGCTTTAGTCAGTTCTGTCGGGCTTTCGGGCGTCACTACTAAGCCACCGCCGCTGATCTGAACGGCTTCGGCGGCTGAACCTTGCATGGGCACCGAGGCAATGATTGCCCGACCGCTGGCCATAATCTTTTGAGTCTTGGAAGGCATGTTAAAGCCAACCACATTTTTCTTCTGCATAATCAGCGAAACATCAGCAGCAGCCAGCATTTCAGGAAATTCTGCTTCAGAGACAAAGGGCAGCAGCAACACGTTTTTGACGTTCAGATCATCGCAGAGGGTGCGGAGTTCGCCGAGCTGCCGACTTTCTCCCACAATCACAAACTGAATAGTCGGATTGCGTCTCATTTGCTTGGCAGTCCGAATAATCGTCCGTACGCCTTGAGTGCGGGCAATGTTGCCTGAGTAAAGTACGACAAATTTGCCTTCTAGGCCATGCGCTTGTCGAAAGGGGTTGTTCTCTTTGGGCAACGGCTTTACAGAATCGACATCTACCCAGTTAGAAATGCAGGCTAGCTTGCGCTCCGGCACCCCTTTTGAAATGAGGTTTTTGGCAAAAGACGGTGTGATAACGGCGATTTTGGTGGCGCTGGCGTAGGCAAATTTTTCTAGCCGTTCAAAAATTCTAATCGCTAGCTTGTTGCTGATAAGTCCGGTTTGGACAGCGGCTTCTGGCAGAATGTCTTGCAGGCTAAGTACAACCGGGCAGTTGTAAAAGGCTTTGGTAGCCGCGACGGGTAGGCAGGCGGGCAGCGAGGGGCTAGTGGACAATATAATGTCAGGCTTCCATCCGCTGACGGCTTTCACTAAACTTAAAACTGCAAAGCTGCCGTCTAACAAAGCCCGACCGATCAGTCCCGGCTGTGGTCGCACAGCTACAAAACATCGATCAATTTCGACCCCGTTGCGAACTTCGCTTTTGTAAATTTTGCCGCGATATTCAGGATAAATTTTGCGCTCAGGGTAGTTGGGCATAGCAGTTACTACCCTAACTTGATGTCCTCGTTTGACTAGTCCCTCGGCAAGTTCGGTCATTAGGGGTGCAATCCCAATGGGCTCAGGATGATAGTTGTAAGAATAAAGAAGGACGCGCATGGATAGTTGCTCTTTGAACTAGACATTTTCAGGAATCCGATAGGCAGTGAGAATGTACTGCTGATCGAATAGATATGGAGGGGCACTGCACAAAAGCAGGATTGATGACCTAAGACTAACTTTCAAGCCTAGCGGTGAGCCTCGATATTTCTTCGGCTTTAGCTAATCTTTAGAGACTTAGGGAGATTTGTGTAAAGTTGCTAAAAATGCGCTGAGCTTATGCGCTGAATTACGCACAGTTAGGTAAGGAATAATACGGATAGATCGATTCAAAAATGGCTGATTCGTTTTCTTGAAGTATCCATAAAGCCGCTGATCTAGAAAAACTACCGTGTCAGAAGATACCTTTTGAATTAGATTGCACGAGGTTTGAGTCAGTGAGTAGCAATTGCTACTTACGTCCTTTACAGCCTTCATTGTTGCGATCGCTTAACAACCTCCGAAAATTCAGGTCTTCATTTATTTTTGATATGTTTTGATAATCACTTCAACCAAACTTCAACCAATTGTGATCAATGAGGAGCATATGATGCCCACCCCAGAGCCAGATCGATGGGATCCAATGAGATTTTTGACGACACTTAACTATTTTGGTGAGGTGCCATTTTTGGGAAGCTTTCGCTGGCTACAGCAATTGTTAGGTCAAAGCCCTACGGTTTCAGGCAAAAAAATGAATGCGATGAAAAAAAAGGTTGTTGTGCTAGCGCCTCGCTTATCGCCGCTAGCTGAGCAGTTGCAGCAGCAAGCACTGCCCTCAGTTGAATGGATGCTTTGTCCGATAGAAGCGGATCAAACCATAGCTGCTAACGGTGACCAAAAAAGGGGCGCGATCGCTCCTTTTGAAAATCAGCTCCGCTCGGCGGATACGGTGGCTATATTAGAAGATCCAAAAGGGCTGGCGTTGCTGAGTGAGGTAGGTACTTGTTTAAAGGCGCGATCGCCAAAAGTATGGCAAAGCGTCTTTGATTTTAGCGATCTTGATTGCGATTTATCAATGTGGGGCGCACTAGACGATGTGGTAATGGGCGGAGTGAGCCAGGGCAGCTTTTTTCTGAAAGATCGCCAGACGAACGACCAGACAAGCAATCAGCAAGCGGTCTTTGCGGGCAATGTATCGACCGATAATTCAGGCGGCTTTTCGTCAGTTAGAACTCAAAACTTTGAGCCGCCGTTTGATTTTTCTGATTGGGAAGGGATTGGGCTGAGGGTAAAAGGCGACGGCAATCGCTATAAGTTTATTGCCCGTAATAGCGATGGTTGGGATAGTGTGGCATACACCTACAGCTTTGATGCGGTAGCTGACACCTGGATTGAGGTGAGCATTCCCTTTGCTGATCTGGTGCCAACGTTTCGAGCCCGCTCCATGCCAAGTGCTCCGGCGTTTGACCCACAGCAAGTATTTTCGCTTCAGCTCATGCTCAGCAAGTTTGAATATGACCGTAAGCTCAATCCTTACTTTACTCCCGGATCGTTTGAGCTAGCGGTGAGTGAGATTGCGGTGCAGCGAACCCGTCGTGGGGTGCCGCTGCTAGTGATGGGATCGCGAGATGATACAGAATGCCAGCAGCAGCAGGCAGTTTTGGATGAGTCTGAAGTGGAGTATGAGCTGATTAGGCCGACTGCTGAATCGTTAGAAAGCGATCTGGTGAGTGATCTGGTAAATGATCTGGCGAAAGCAATTGCTGAGTAAGTTGCCCAGCCGATTGATTACTTAAAGCTGATTGCTTTAATAAGAAGGTCGAGGGGCGCGATCGCTCTCTTTGACCTGCTGTTTGGCCCGATTTGCGCTTTTCTTTAGAGCTTCTAGCCGACGAATGTAGCGATCGCGCTGCTTTTTCTTCGGTGTTTGTTCAATCAGCGTCTTGAGGGCACTGCCGAGACTTTTGTAAGCATTAGGCAGCGTGTAGCCAAACCGAGTCGCGATAGAAATCGCTTTTTCATCAGCAGTAATCGACTCTTGCAGGGTTTTTTGGCCGTTGTTGCGCTTGTAAAGCCGCCAGCCAGATACCCCACACAGACCCATTGCCAGCACCAGCAGCAGCCCGTCTTGCACCCACAGCTCACCGACCGCGCCGCCTAAGCCAATCGCCAAAGCGGCCATTTCCCACCCATCGCGAGGAATCGTGTCGCTTTGAACGCGGGCGACTTCGTGCCAAAACAGCAAGTTGCGCTGGTCAATGGCAAGCTGCTCCCACTGAGTTAAATCAATTTGCACTTCGACCTGATCGCGGCCTAGCTCTTCACAGGTAATCAGCGGCGGGGCGACATCTGTGGCCGGTTCGACGGTCACCCAGCTTTGCAATTCAGGAGGCAGCAGGCTCCGCAAACGGCGCAATTCACCAATATCAGCGCGAGGTGAAGTGTAGCTAGCGTAAGACATAGGGCTAAAGGCACTCTTAATCAAGAGATAGGAAACGACAGATGAGACAGATAAAAAGCTGCGTTGGGCAGCGTAGACGAGGCGTAAAAATGACTTAATGACGGTTATAGCACGGTTGCGGGTTGCTCGGCGTTGGTGTAAAACCGTCCCGATGGAATCTTTGCAATTGAGCTGTTGCCGTTTGATTCTGACGATTGGATTTGGGCCTGAATTTGAGCGATCGCCTGGTCGATTAATTGGCAGCCCTGCTCTACCGATTCCACCTGACAAAGCCGGTCTCTCAGCTCTGCGGCCCCGACAAAATCCCTGGCATACCAGGCCATATGCTTGCGGGCCTGACGAATTCCTCGAATGCCCTTATAGTCCCAGAGCATCATTAAATGTTCGCGGGCGCACTGGAGCCGTTCTACTGCACTCGGTGTTGGCCTGCGATCGCCCGTTTTGAAGAAGTGGTCAATTTCTCCGACGAGGTAGGGGTACCCCAATGTTCCTCTAGAGCACATAATACCGTCTGCTTGGGTTTGTGATAAGCAGCTTAGAGCAGAGTCTATCGAGAAAATATCGCCATTGGCAATTACCGGAATGCGCAGTGCCGCTTTGACTTTGGCAATCCATTCCCAGCGGGCCGAACCGCTATAGCCTTGGCTGCGAGTGCGGCCATGCAGCGTGAGCATTTGCGCGCCGGCAGATTCCATTTGCAGGGCAAACTCTACCGCATTGATAGCGTCATCTGACCAGCCGATGCGAGTTTTGACGGTAACGGGGACAGATACGGCCTGACAGACGGCTTCGACAATTTTAATAGCGGTGTCAGGATCGCGCAGCAAAGCCGATCCGCCGCCATTTTTGGTAATTTTATTGACCGGACAGCCCATGTTGATGTCAATGGTATCTGCACCTTGATCGACGGCTTTACGGGCAGCTTCGGCGAGAAAGTCAGGGCGGCGATCAAATAGCTGAATGCTAATGGGATGCTCGTTAGCATCAATATCCATCACTATCGGCAATTGGCGCAGATGCTGAATCTCAGCGGCGCTCACCATTTCGGTATAGAGCATCGACTGAGGCGCATAGCGGCGAACCAGGCGGCGAAAGACTTTATCTGTGACCCCAGAAAGCGGCGACTGCAATACTCGGCTGTTGAGGGTGATATTGCCAATGATGAGCGGCGTTTTTAGTCGTGCTATGAGTTCTTCAGAGAGTGGATTGGAAAGCTGGGCAGGCAAGTCATTAATGGATAGAACTATCCGCTTAGAAAGGGACGATAAGGAAATACGCCTACGCTTAGCGTTGATTAGCGTTTTAGAAGTCTATATGTTTAGAAGACTATCCTAAAGTGATAGTGAATCGCGCTCAAGTGGGACGATTGTTTGGGCGACTGTTGGGCAACTGTTTGAGCAATTGTAAAGATGGCAATGGGTAGCGAGTTTGTAGGTGAGCTAGCAGCGCTGCTAGCGGCTTTTTTTTGGGCAGCGTCTTCGCTGATGTTTGGCCGATTGGGCCGACAAATTTCGCCGGTGGTACTGAATTTGGTGAAGGGGGTGTTTGCGATCGCCTTCATTCTTATCACTCTCATCATTCAATCTACTTGGCAATCCACTGGGGCAATCTCTGATCCCTTAGCAACTGAATCCGCGCTACCAACGCGCTCAGCACTCTATTTGATCATTAGCGGTGGGTTAGGCATTGGCTTAGGAGATACGGCTTATTTTGCGGCGATCAATGCGCTGGGAGCCAGACGAGCTTTGCTGCTAGAAACCCTTGCACCGCCGATGGCGGCTGTACTGGCGTGGATATTTTTAGCAGAGCAGCTGTCGTGGGTGGCAACTGCTGGCATTTTAGTTACCTTGATAGGAATAGCTTGGGTCGTTAGCGAACGAGTGCCCGGAAATGAGAAGGTGAGCCCCGGCCCTGGCATTTTGATTGCGCTAGTTGCCACCTTCTGTCAGGCGGCAGGAGCAGTATTTTCGCGAGCGGCTCTAGCTGATACGGCGGTTTCGCCGCTGTGGAGTTCTCTCATTCGGCTGGCAGCAGGGCTGGCGTTTATGGGCGGGCTGGTAGCGATTAGACCTCAGCTGATAGAAAGCAAGTCTTTGGCAAATTCAGCTTCTGAACCGCAGCCAAGCAGATGGAGGGCTGTGCTAACAACGCTAAAATCACCCCGGTTGCTGAGCAAAATTGCGGGGGTATCTTTTTTTGCGACTTACTTAGGCATTTGGCTTCAGCAAATTTCATTAAAGTATACGGCAGCAGGAATTGCGCAGGCGCTACTGGCAACTAGCCCTTTGTTCGTGCTGCCGATGGCGGCGATTTTGGGCGATCGCATCAGCCCAAGATCAGTATTAGGCGTTGCGATCGCACTCAGCGGCGTCTGGCTATTGCTTTCTGTTTCCTAAGAAGTTCTATCAGTACATGCCTCGACTAAGATGATTGACCCTAAGCCATCACTTTGGTGCGAGGATTGCTTTTCCAACGACGGCACAGGGGTGGGAAAGACCCTGCCAAGAAAAATCGCTGGAGGTAATCCACTTCAGAATGCTCCAGCCAGGCGGCAGATACGATATCAGAGAAGTCAGGCTGATTGCTAGCCGGATATTTCACCTCCCATCGTCCGGTCACCGGGTCACGGTACGTCTCAAACGGGTTAGGCTTAAGCGGCTTGCTACAAGGATTGGGCACGAGTATTTTTCCTTGGAGGAACAATAATGAACTTTCGGGAACTGAGTTCAAAGGCAATTACAGCCTTGGATGCTAGCGATCGCTCGCCTAACCCAAGAGCATCAGTACCTTTGAATTGTATAAATACTACATGAAGTTCATCTATTTTTTGTGTAAAGTCACGTACTACGTACGCATTGCAATTAATAGCGGCGTATATGTCTGTAGCTAAGAATGATAGCTTCGCGTCTCAAGCGCAGAGTTCATTCTTTCAAAAGCAAGTAATGCAGTGAGCCCGTGTGATTCATCAAACCCGCAATTTCTCCAGCTTCGAGGCCAGTACCGACGAAAAGATCGACGCGACCTGCGCCCTTAATGGCTCCGCCAGTGTCTTGGTCTAAAACAAAGCGGCTAGCAGGGCTGATAGCCAGCGTCCCATCGGCGGTTTTTTTTGGCAGGGG
>QBMP01000016.1:9807-11595 GCA_003242115.1 Phormidesmis priestleyi | reverse complement strand
ATCACAGCTAAAGCGCCGGGTGGCATGACGGATTTATCCGTTGCAATAGAGCGGCCTGCGGTGACCGGAACGCCAAGGCTGCCGGTCGCAGGTGCGCCATTGGTAGCTCTAAAAAAAACGAAGCGGTTGTTGCGAGGTAAATAGCGGTTGAGGGCTTCAGGATTTTGCCTAAAATAGTCCATCAAAACGGGCAGCGATAGCTGATCTTCGGGGATAATGCCGTCGTCAATTAGGAGGCGACCCATACTGGTGTAAGGGTAGTTGGTGCGGCCATCGTAGCCGACAGAAAGCGTCGAGCCGTCGGTGAGTTCGAGCCGAGCTGAACCCTGTACCTGAATTAAAAAAGCTTCCAAGCGATCCGGTAGCCACGCTAGCTCTGAGCCATTTAAGGGGCCACGAGCTGCTTGCAAACCATCTACGCCTTCTAGCGCTGAGCGAGTAGGGTGCGGCTCAGGCCAGCGGCTGAGGTTGGGCGGACTGCGATAAATGGGGTAGCGGTATTCGGCGGTACGGACTCGACTCGCGCGGTAGGTGGGCTCGAAGTAGCCAGTAAAAGCCACTGTGCCTGCGCCATCTTGGCCAGTGGACTGATACAAGTCAAATTCGGCGGCGACGGCTTGTTGAAGGGCGGCGGCTGACGGGGTTTGGCTGACGAGAGTGCGAAAGCGCATGAGGCTACGCTGCACGCGGCTGTGGGTCACGCCAGGAATGGCGTAGGTGCGATAGGCAGCAATAGAGCCTGGGGTGCGCAGGTAGGCAAGGCTATTGTCGATGGCACTCAGTAACGCTTGGCGATCGCCCGCAACCAGTGAAGGCTCAACAGCAGGATCAAATAGCGGTGTGTCTTGGCCAATTAGGGCCGCTGCTTGCTGGCCGTTTTGACACTGAAGACGGGTCAGCGCTGGTGCAATATCGGTAGCGTAGCTAAGGCCGCTGGTTGAAATTGCGATCGCGGCTCCAAGCGCTACAGCGCCTATTAAAAGCTGCCAAGATGGCTTGAATAAGGCGCGAGCCAAAGCACGGGTCAAAACAGAATAAAAGGTTCGCAAGGAAAGCTCTCAGCGCTACCCCACAGATCTTAACCCCTTGTGATCCCGATTATGCCTAATACCGTTCGACGCTGGAGTTGAAAATAGGCTCAACGCGGATGCAGGCAACGCGGGCAGGGCGAATGACCATGTATTCACCGGGATTGACCTTGGGAATCGGGACGTTAATAAATTCTTCGGTGGTGGCTTTGGGCATGAGCTTGTCGCTGTACCATTTTTGAAAGTCTTGAATGGTCGTGAAGCGGACTTCCTCTTTGTGCCCACCGTCGAAAGCGATGTGGACAATATATTCGCTGGGCGTTCTGGGCATTTTACACAACCTAAAGGGTCAGATGACGCCATTAGTATTGGTTGATAGATGCCAAAACTCTCACTCCCGCCAATATTTTTAATGGCTGGTTTTTTTAATCGCTAGGGAAGATTAAATCGCTGCAACCGACTCTGCAAGAGCTGAGTGAGTTCTTTTTGCAGGTCGCTTTTTTGGGTGAAGCTCAAGCGGTTGTGCGTGGGCGTATCAAACGGAAATTGGCCGGGTAGGTCGGGGCGCTCCATTTGAGCTAGGATAATTTGCTCGGGGCGTTTGCAGTGTAGAGCGTAGCCCATTTCTACGCAGACTTTGGGGCTGGGCACTAGCTCAGGCGGCGTGCCGTCAGTGCCGCTGTCAATGGCTAAAATGGGGGTGCCGTCGGCGATGTAGAGAAGCGATCGCCTGATTTGCCGCATGAGGCTACTGTTGAGG
>QBMP01000016.1:4633-9797 GCA_003242115.1 Phormidesmis priestleyi | reverse complement strand
GCACCTTGACTTAGCCGGTGAGACTCAACTAGGGCAATCGGGAGCCTGGATTTGCGGTTGAACTTTTCAGTGAAAGCTTCGATGGCGTCGCGCAGCAGGTCGCTAGAGTCGGTGTATTCGGTTTGGTAGCTGAGAAAAATAGTGGGATCTAAATTGGCGAGGGAGTCTTGCTTGGCAAAGTAAATTTCGTGGCTGATCAAGTCGATGTTAGCGATCGCATAAGTCCCGCTACCTTCGATATAAAACTCCACCAAATCGCCTTCGAGGTAGCGCTGAAACCAATCGGCCTGCTTGACCTCTTCAACATCTTCTAAAAAGTCGGCGCGCAGAGCCGACTTGAGTAAGCTATTTTTGGCGAGTCGCAGATCGTGCGATCGCTTCTCTAACTCACGAATCGGTTCGTAATTGCTGAGATACCAAGCTTTAAGCGCAATAATAGCCATTGAGCAGGAGCGTCCTTTTTTGCCTTGTCTTTTACTCTAATTTATTCCCTGTAAAAAATCAGGCTTGAATAGAAAAAGTAATACATTTGTCCTATTTTTGCAGGTTTATTAATGTCAGGTGTGGTAGCAGCGGGACACGAGCAAACGGCTAACGCTGGTCGGCAAATTTTGCAGCTAGGCGGCAATGCTTTTGATGGCGCAGTGGCCGCGATGCTAGCCGCTTGTGTAGTGGAGCCAACCCTAACTTCGCTGGGCGGCGGCGGCTTTTTGCTGGCTCATCAGGCCAATGAACAAGTAAAGCAGCGCAATCTGCTGTTTGATTTTTTCACGCAGACTCCTCGCTGCCGGGATCTGTCCTCACCGCTCGATTTTTATCCGATTGAGGCCAATTTTGGCGATATGGTGCAGGAATTTCACGTTGGCTTAGGCTCAATGGCGGTGCCGGGGATGCTGGCTGGCATTTTGGCGGTGCATGGGCAGTTGGGCCGGTTGCCGCTGAAGGTAGTGGCTGAACCGGCGGTGGCCTGTGCCCGCGAGGGCGTGACGGTGAGCGGATTTCAAAGCTATTGCTATGAGCTGTTGAGTCCGATTTTGATGGCAACGCCAGCAGCCAGAGCAATTTATGCCCCGACTGGGCAGCGGCTGCAAGCTGGGCAAACGCTGCGCATGAGTGAATTTGCGGACACTTTAGAATATCTAGCAGCGCTAGACGATGAGGGAGCGAGGCGGACGTTTTACGAAGGTGAAATTGCCCAAAAGGTAGTGCAGGCTTGCTCCGAAGGCGGCGGGTATTTGAGCTTGGCGGATTTTCGCGAGTATGAGGTGAAGGTGCGATCGCCACTCGCTTTAAACTATCGCAACGCTCAGATCATCACCAATCCCCTGCCGAGCGCGGGCGGTTCACTGATTGCATTTTGCCTAGAGCTGCTGAATCGCTTTGATGTCGGGCAAATGGCTTTTGGATCGGCGGAGCACTTAACGCTGCTGTCTCAGGCGATGCGCTGGACGAATGAGGCAAGGCGATCGCACTTAGACAGCGCTCTATTTGACCTTGCCGATCCAGCCGATCCAACCGATCCGATTGATTCCGATCTTGCCAACGCCTTCATGGCCGCTGATCTAATTGATAAATATGCTCAGCCGCTGCAAGAAATTTGTGCCAGAGGTATCAACCGCTGGGGCAGCACCACGCACATCAGTGTGATCGATACCGAAGGCAACGCCGCTAGTGTAACGACTTCTAATGGAGAAGGCTCTGCCTATGTCATCCCTGGCACCCAAATCATGATAAACAACATGTTAGGTGAAGAAGATCTCAATCCTCACGGCTTTAATCAATGGCCAGTCAATCAGCGGATGTCGTCGATGATGGCTCCCACCATGATTCTAAAAGCGGGCAAACCGCAGCTAGTGCTAGGCTCGGGAGGTTCCAACCGAATTCGCACCGCGATTTTACAGGTGATCTCTAACGTCTTAGATTTTGAAATGCCGCTGACAGCAGCGGTAGAAGCGCCTCGAATTCACTGGGAAAATGGCCTGTTTCACTTAGAGCCCGGTTTAGATCTGGGTTTAGAGGCACAGTTGCCGAATGGGCTAGAGGCTGCGCAGCTAGCAACCGAGCAAGTGGTGCAATGGCAGCAGTCAAATATGTTTTTTGGCGGGGTTCATTCAGTCGGCGTTACCGCAGACGGCGCTTTGCAGGGTGCTGGCGATCCTCGGCGCAGTGGTGCGGTGGCTCTATGATGCTCACATCGAGCGCCGGGTTAGAAGCGCGCGCATTCTTAAAGTTGGCGATTCCCTTAGCTACCGCTCAGCTTGCTCAGTTTGCGGTGGGCTTTGTCGATACGATTATGATGGGGCACTTGAGTACGGCCTCATTGGCAGCAGGCGGATTGGCTTCGACTACCTTTCAGATGCTGCTGACTATTATCACAGGCTTTGTGATGTCGGTAGGGGTGCTGGCCGCTGAAGCCCACGGCGCAGGCAAAAAGGATCAGCTCACCGGGCTGGCCAGACAAGGGCTGTGGCTGTCGCTGCTGCTGGCTGCGCCCTTCATGATTTTGCTGTGGGAGATGACGCCTTTACTTAGGGCGCTGCATCAGCCTGAGGCGGTGATTAATTTAGCGCAGCACTATTTTAACGGCATCTCGTGGGGAGTATTACCCGCTATTGGCTTTGCGATGCTGCGAGGCTATTTGGCGGCGTTTTCACTGGCCAATGTCGTAACGGCGATTGTGACACTTGGCACGGTGTTTAATATTGTCTGCAACTACGTGCTGGGCTTTGGCAAGCTGGGCTTCGCCCGAATGGAATTGCTAGGGTTGGGTCTTGGCAGTACGCTGAGCCTATGGCTGATGTTTGGGCTGTTTGCTGCGTATATTTTGCGTCACCCGGAGCTGAGCCGCTATCGCTTTTGGCGGGGGTGGAAGCATCCTAACAAGGTCATTTTGCGGCAGCTAATGGCAGTGGGCTTACCGATCGCGGTGACGCTGACGCTGGAGTTGGGGATGTTTTTGGCAGTGTCTTACATGGCGGGTAGTTTGGGCGCTGAGGTGCTAGCAGCGCATCAAATTGCTTTTCAGACGATGGCGCTGATTTTTATGGTGCCGCTAGGTATGTCGCAGGCGGTGACGGCGCGGGTAGGGCTGTGGTTTGGGCGGGGTAGCCGAGCGGGGGTGAGGCTAGCGGGATGGGTGGCTATTGCCTCAGCCGTCACGTTTTTACTCTTTAGCGCCCTCACACTGGTCATCATTCGCCCCGTGATGATTGGCTTGTTTATTGACTTGCAGAATCCTCAAAATGCCCCTGTCATTGAATTAGCGATGAATTTGCTGTTAGTCAGCGCGATCGCTCAAATGATCGACGGCGTGCAGCGAGTCACTATGAGCGCGCTATACGGCCTGCAAGATACCAGAGTGCCGATGATCTTGAGTGCGATCGCTTTCTGGGGCATCGGGCTTACCGCTAGCTACATTCTGTGCTTCCTGTTTAACTGGGGCGCAGTAGGTCTATGGATTGGTCAATACACTGGCGTCGCAGTCGCAGCGGTGATTTTTGTATGGCGGTTCCATCGGCTCACAAGGCGGCTAGCCAATACGGCTGAATAGAACTAACTGATAAAATGTTCTGTAGACTTCAAATCCAAAAGATTCCAAAAGTTTTCCAAAGGTTTCAAAAGATAGTTTTATGACGCCAAATGCCCTTAGCTGGTCAGAATTACAGGCCCTCACCAATTTTCAAATAGATCTTGTGAATGGGTCTACCAACGCTCAATCTCGGCTGCGATTGTTTGGTCAATCTGAAGCCAATGTGCGCGTGACGCTTTACCGCGACAATCACGCTTGGTGCCCCTATTGCCAAAAGGTTTGGCTGTGGCTAGAAGAAAAACAGGTGCCTTACCGCATCGAAAAAGTAACCATGTTTTGCTACGGGCAAAAAGAAGATTGGTACAAGCGCAAGGTGCCTTCTGGAATGCTGCCAGCGTTAGCAATAGATGGCCGCATCGTTACCGAAAGTGACGATATTTTAATCGCACTAGAGCAGACGTTTGGGCCGTTGGGCTTAGGAATGAAAGAGTCTTCTGTGCTGTCGCTACGGCAGTTAGAAAGGTTGTTGTTTCGCGCTTGGTGTGGGTGGCTGTGTCAGCCTGCGGGGTGGTTTGGGCAAGAAAAGAACAGCCGTGAACAGTTTGTCAGCGTTGTTGCCAAAGTAGAAGACGCTTTAGGCCGCACACCGGGGCCGTATTTTTTGGCGGAGTTTGGCACGGCAGATGTGATTTTTACGCCTTATGTTGAGCGGATGAATGCCAGTTTGTATTACTACAAGGGCTATTCTCTGCGAGCAGAGAATCCTCGGCTGTCAGATTGGTTTGAGGCGATGGAAAGCCGCTCGACGTATCGCGGGACACAAAGCGATTTTCACACGCATGTTCATGACTTGCCGCCACAGATGGGTGGCTGCTACGAAAACAGTGAGCCGCAGACCAAGCGCAATCAGGCGCAGGTAGACAATGGCCCTTGGCAGGGGTTGCCCGACGTCGCTTACCCTGAACCTGAATCGGCTAAAGCTGAAGCGCTACAACGGGTAATTAAGCATCGTCAAAATATTGTGCGGGTCAATCCAGCGGCGGATGACCTGATGGATGAGGCGCTGCGCTGTGCGCTAACCCGGATGATGACAGGCAAGGGGTGTGAGCCGCCGCAGGGGAGTGATGCGGGGTTGAGGTATTTGCGCGATCGCATCAATGTCCCGCGCGATATGTCTATCTATGCTGCCAAGCACCTGAGAGCAGCGCTAGAAGATACTGCCGCACTCGTCGGCAACAGCCAAGGTGCCGCTATTCCGGTTCGGCATCGACGCGACCAAGATCCGGCAGCTTTTGCTTGGGGCGCGTCTGCGTAAAATCTTATGGGCCTGACGTTAATTTCTTCCGGATAACTTTTTAAGCTTCGGTAGCTTCTCTATCTATAAACACTAGATCATTCCTTTAGAATGATGACATACGAATCACCTATGTCTTTAGTTAGATCTTTTTAATTTTATTTTAGAGCAACAGTTAACCCCCCGCATAATTATGAAACGGTATGCTTGTATTTCTATGATTATCAGTCTGATTGGGCTATATGGCCTACCGGCGATCGCGATCGCCGAAAGCGCCAGCCAGAGCATCGGATCACCTAGCGCGATCGCCGCCGCGCCGCCAAAAGATAACGGCCCCCTAA
>QBMP01000016.1:0-4623 GCA_003242115.1 Phormidesmis priestleyi | reverse complement strand
CAGGCGACTCAATGGTGGCACTAGAAACAGTTAGGCAAAACCCCAACTGCAAAACTACCAGTCAAAACTACCAGTCAAAGCCAACAGTTCTGAGCTAGCGCTTGAGGCCAACGCCGGAGCCTAAACTTGAAATCATATCTTTCACAGCCAAGGATCTATGACCACCAAAGATCTATAACTACCAAAGATCTACCCGAGGGCCACCGGGATACGTCCATCTAGCGGGAGAGCCGGGTCGTAAATCCAAATGCACAAAGCCATTGCCCACCGCTAAACCGCCCTTGGGGTGGTAGCTTTTGAGCTTATTAAAGACATCGACAACATTCATTCCCTCAATCGAAAAGTCTACAGCATCGCCATACATGTGCCGTGAGTCGCGGGCTCCACCTACACGTCGGTTGCTGCTTGGGTCGCGATAGCCTGAGGTAATGCGCACCGGCTTGTTACCAAAAAAAGACCGCACTTCATCCATATATTTGGATATTTTAATAATTCGCTGAGTCACCGTGGAGTTAATCGGTACGCGAGTGCCACCTTTGGTCATTTCAGCCCAGGTGAAGTTGCAGACACTAGGTTCAAAGTACATGGGTTCATAAATCCCAACCGGGCGGCCAATGCCCGGAATAGCAATAGTAGGGCCGTAGCTTCTAGGTTTAGCAGCGGCCTTTTCTTCGGGCGTGGGAGCGGGCCGTGGCACAGCAGGCTCATCTTTAGGATTATTGTCAGGTTCAGTGCCTTCTACTTTGGCATGAAGGCCATAGACAAACCAGCGAATGGCATTGTGGCCTTCTAAAGGCTGCGCAAGCTGAACAAACAGATGATCATCGGCGGTGCTGTTGGGGAGACCTTCGTAAGGAAACTGATCGACAATTTCAAAGGTATTTCCGGCTCTGACGCTGACTAGCTGATCGGGGATATTTTTTTCCTGAAGTTTGCTGGCCTGCGTAGGCAGTGCTTTGAGAAAAGTATCAGCGGTAATGACTAGCTTCATAAGGTTTGCAAGGCTCTCTATAGTACGAATAGATTTGACTAGGTTTGACTAAAACTGATCGCGACTGGCGCTCAAGAGCGATCAAAAATACAGCTAACTTGCCCATAATTTACTCACAATGCCATTATTCAAGCGAATCCTCAATATAAAGACGCAAAGAATAAAATATCGTAACGACTCAGGCTGTAATGCAGCAGCAACAGAAACATTTACAGACATTCAAAAAGCTGTTCGAGGATGGCAGGTATTCTTTTTTGCTTAAACGACCGAGGGCAATATTATGAAGTAAAACTAAGCAGGCAAATGAGGCAGGCAAAATAAATATGCGTAGAAGAGTATTTTTAGAGGGTATGGTGCCGGTGCTGGCCGCGCCGTCTTATCTCTACCGGAATAATCAGGCTGAAGTGACGGGGAGTAAGGCAGTGCTAGAGGCGTTTAAGAACCGGCAGTCGAATGTGATGGTGGAAAATGTGTCGGGAGCGGTCGAGACATTGCTGCTGGATGATGCTGAAGGCGCAAGGCATCAGCGGTTTATTATTCGCATTGGGCGCGATCAGACGGTGCTGGTAGTGCATAACATTGATATGGCTCCCAGAATTAACAGCCTCATTAAGGGCGATCGCGTCTCGGTTAAAGGTGAATATGAATGGAACGAGCGCGGCGGATTGATTCACTGGACGCACCGCGATCCGCGTAACAGTCATGAAGATGGCTGGATTGAGCATCGCCGAGTGCGGTATGAGTAACGCAGCTATAGCTATGTAGTGTCTGCCTAGCACCTGCGAAGTTCTTCGCAAAGCAGAGCAATGGGTGATACGTTTGACCAAGACCGGCAGCGCCTTGGGGACTGCCGCTATTTGCCCTGATCTGCCCCCTCACTTAAAGCATAGAGCTTAGGTACAGTATAGACTCTAGCTTAATTCTATCGAACGTTCTCAATCCGCCAGTCTTATTTTTCTTTATTGGCTTAATTGCCGTTTTCGCCAAGTCAGATTTAGAAATTCCGCAGCCGATTCCTAAGTTATTTTCACTGTATTTGTTGTTTGCCATCGGCTTTAAAGGGGGTCATGAGCTGAATGAGAGCGGTTTAACAGTTGAGGTGGCTAGCACCTTAATCGCGGCGATAGTGGTGGCGGCAGTCGTGCCGATCTATTCATTTTTTATTTTGCGGCTGAAGTTAGATGTGTACAATGCGGCCGCGATCGCTGCAACTTATGGCTCCATCAGCGCCGTCACCTTTGTCACCGCTGGTTCTTTTTTAGAGCGCGTTGGCGTTGACTATGGAGGGTACATGGTAGCGGCGCTCGCGCTGATGGAATCTCCGGCCATCATTGTCGGCTTACTGCTCGTGCGGATATTTGTTAGCCGCGCTGAGGGCAATAGCATTGAGGCAAATAATAGCGAAACTGGCAGCGGCGAAACAGAAAAAGCAGCTTTTAATTGGGGAGACGTGCTGCGAGAATCTTTTCTAAACGGATCTGTCTTTTTGTTGATTGGCAGCTTGCTCGTTGGGCTAGTCACCAGTCAAAAAGGCTGGGAAAGTCTTCAGCCTTTTACAGGCGATATGTTTTACGGCATTTTGACTTTCTTTTTGTTGGATATGGGCCTTGTTGCCGCCCGACGAATGCGAGATTTGCGCAAAGGCGGCAGCTTTTTAATTGGCTTCGCTGTATTTATGCCAATGTTCAATGCGCTAGTGAGCATCGGCATTGCGGGCCTTTTGAGGCTTGCTCCCGGCGACGCGCTGCTGTTTGCAGTGCTGTGTGCGAGTGCCTCTTACATTGCTGTACCTGCCGCCATGCGAATGACGGTACCAGAAGCCAACCCTAGCCTATACATTTCAATGGCTCTGGCGATTACTTTCCCCTTCAACATTATTATTGGCATTCCCATTTACTTTCAAATCATTCAGAGATTTTGGGGTAGTACCGTAAGCTGATGAAGTTCCCAAGAATACGAAGGATACAAAGAATACAAATATTTAAGTCTCATTTAAGATCCCCATCGCCACTATAAAATAGGGTCATGAATGTCGTCAAACGTCTTGAAATTATTGTCTCCTCACGAGAACTGCCGCTCATTCTCGAAAAACTAGATCAGTCGGGTGTGCGCGGCTATTCGGTGATTCGCGATGTCATCGGCAAAGGCGATGGGGGGAAAGTCTCTGATGACTTTGATTTTGTTTCAACAACGCTCAGCAATGTTTATATTCTCTCTTTTTGTGATGAAGAGAAAACGAGCTGCATTTTAGAGAAAATACGCCCCCTATTACAGAAATTTGGAGGCGCTTGCTATATCTCTGATTCGGTAGAAGTGCTGTAAGGGCTAGTTTTTAGTCAGACCCAAGCCACTGTCACGAGAGTAGCGATCCATAAAGCGAATAAATCTATCCCATTCATCTTGGCCGCGCATCACAAAAACGGCTTCTACGCCCGCAGGCTCACCGTTAACAAACTTACCGTTGACATCACGGGTGGTGAGTTCGCCTTCTTCATCGACCATGTATAGCCCGGTAATTTCGCCGCCTTCTTCGACGAGGGCTTTGGGTCGATCAAAATAAAAGGTAGCCGTGGCGTCAGAGAGGTCTTTGGCGCGGGTGATGCGGATATCAGGAACGACCTCCTCTTTGACTCCGCGAGAAAATTGCAGTTCAGCCATAGCATTTTTTAAATTGTGTGAGTTAGCCGTTCTAGCTTCTCATTTTTTTGGGCGTTTAGTCGAGTAAAAATTAGTCGAGTAAAACCTGATAAGGCGAGGGAATAGGCGGCATCGTCCCGGCTAGAACGAGGGCTCTGTAAACCATTGCGGAGACTTCGGCGCGGCTAGCAGAGCGGTTGGGCCGAAGTTCGGTCAGGGTGGGATAGTTGAAAACAAGGCCGAGCTGAGTGGCGGTAGAAATAGCGCTGGTGGCGTAGCTAGGAATAGTGGTGGCGTCGGTGTAGCGGCTGAGCGATCGCGCTTCTGGCGTTGATACCGAGCGCAGTGCCAACCCACTTACTAGAGCTAATAGTGCCTGAAGCTTGGTCAAAGGAAAGTTCGGATCAAAAGTCAGATCGGGAAAGCCAGAGATAAACTTTGCCCGGTAGGCTTTTTGAATCACCGCAGCAGCCCAAAAATCGTCGGGCACGTCGCGAAAGCGCACAGCGGGGCGTTTAGGCTCAGGGCTAAAGGCACCGGCTAACAGAGCCGCAAACTGAGCCCGCGTCATCGGCGCATCGGGCTGAAATGAGCCATCTCGAAAGCCACTAAGCCAGCCCTTTT
Source organism: Phormidesmis priestleyi (assembly GCA_003242115.1). Lineage (GTDB taxonomy): Bacteria > Cyanobacteriota > Cyanobacteriia > Phormidesmidales > Phormidesmidaceae > Phormidesmis > Phormidesmis priestleyi_A. The sequence goes on along the minus strand of QBMP01000016.1, from coordinate 371 downwards.
GCACCAGCGGGTCAATGAAATCTCTAGCCCAGTGCTGAGCGGGCAAATCAATAAAGTTCGGCGCGGCGGTATCGGCTTCGACGATAAAAGGCGACAGAATGCGCGGAGTTTTATCGGCAGCGACCAGCGCCTGATGAACCAGAGCAGTGGTTTCGGCGCGGGTAATCGGCTCTAGCGGGCGCAGGGTGTACGGATCGGGGTAGCCGACGACGATTTGGCGTTCGGTGGCAACGGCGACAGGCTCAATGGCGTAGCTTGGGATTTGGGCGCGATCGCTATACACCAGCAGCGATTCTGAGCGGCCATTGCCTAAAGCCAACCCATTCACCAGTGCCACAACGGCCTGCACCCGCGTCATCGGTGCATTCGGG
>QBMP01000169.1 GCA_003242115.1 Phormidesmis priestleyi | reverse complement strand
GTTATATATCTTACAAACGAGCCTAAGCAGATTCTGCGTAAATACGGACATCTATGACGATAATGTCACAAATGTAAGATCCTATGTGCCGAATTTTCAAGCTTTGGCTAACATGTGAGATAAGGATCTGTAAAGATAAAAATTCGGTAAAGGTTTCATCTCTTAAGATGAAGCTAACTGACCTAGCTGATCTATTAATAGATACAGCTTAATCGCACAGCCTGTCCCTTTGTTCTTTATCATAGACGTTTCACGCTTCTCTCCGTATGGAATCTGCGAGTCCCGAGCACCCCAGCGAACAGCCCCCTGGCCATATTGCTAACCTGATTGGCATATTAATAGCTACCTTGACTATTACCTTGCCCCTCTATGCAATATCGAACTTCAACGCCAGCCAAGCGGTCGTTCCACAGCAGCTCCCCTCAACGTTCATGAAAGCGCAAAAATAGACTCAAGCTAGCCGCGCAGGCTATTTAGAAATGACTGTTTAAAGGTGCCTGAAGAAATGACTGAAGAACTGACTTAAAAGGCGTTTTTACACCTGTACAGTGATTTGGAATCGGTTTAGACTCATTTTCTAAACCGCTGATAGCTGTCGCCATTTCACTGGTATTTAGTTCCCGTACTCCCGTAAAATGCTATTGCTTAATCATTTTTAGGAGAAATTTGTGGATCTAACTCGCATTCCGGCTCAGCCCAAGCCCGGTATTGTCAATGTCTTGATTGAAATTCCAGCTGGCAGCAAAAACAAATACGAATTCGATAAAGATCTCAATGCCTTTGCTTTGGATCGGGTGCTGTATTCATCGGTTCAGTATCCTTATGACTACGGTTTTATTCCCAACACGCTGGCCGACGATGGCGATCCGCTCGATGGGATGGTGATTATGGATCAGCCTACTTTTCCAGGCTGCGTAATTCCCGCTCGTCCGATTGGGATGATGGAGATGATCGATGGCGGCGATCGCGATGAGAAAATTCTGTGTGTGCCTGCCGACGATCCGCGCTACGTCAACGTCAAAACGCTAGATGACATTGACGAGCACCGGCTAGCTGAGATTGCCGAGTTCTTTAAAACATATAAGAACCTGGAGAAAAAAGAAACTGAAATTCTAGGCTGGAAAAACCTCGATCAGGTGCAGCCGCTGATTGACGAATGCGTCAAAGCTGCTCAATAAGCTGCCATTACTAGCTCAAGCATCTACCTGGGCATATCTACCTGGGTATTCCACCCGATTCAAGCCCTGATGCATTCACTCAAAGCATTGAGGCTTGAATGATTAAATTTTCGCTCAAATCCTTGGAAACACTGAGATCTAATCACTTCGAGCCTGGGTTCACTGAAGGTGACAAACGCTGATACGCATATCCATAGCCCTGCGTTCGGCTTTGTTAGTCAGCACTTCTCTTTGTCTGCCCATCATGATCTACACCGTGCGCCCGTCGATAGCTCAGCGTGAGATAACAACTGTTCAAGAGACCCAGCTATGGGTCAAATTTTGGGGTGTGCGTGGCAGTGTGCCAACACCCGTTACGGCTAACCAACGCTATGGCGGCAATACCGTCTGTGTTGAAATGATGATGGGCGATCAGCGAATTATCTTTGATAGCGGTACAGGTATCGTCGGCTTAGGCCACCACTTGCAGCAGCAAGCAGGGGCCAGCGTCGCTTATTTATTCTTTACTCACACCCAGTGGGATCGCATTCAAGGCTTTCCTTTTTTTCAGCCTGCCTTTATTGGGGGCAATCATTTCTCGGTGTATGGTGGCACGGCTCCAAATGGCGCTTCGATTAAGCACTGCCTGACTGACCAGATGCTGCAACCTCATTTTTCGATGCCGTTGCAGCATATGCGAGCGAACCTAACGTTTAGTACGGTGGGCGATCGCGACTGCTTTCAGATAGGCGACATTCAGGTTAAAACCCTCAAGACGAATGCCCGCAACGAAGCAATCGGCTATCGCCTCAGCTGGAATGATTACACTGTGGTCTATGCGACCGATACCCCAACAGAATCAGTCGATGCGGCTTTTTTGGAGTTCGTTGATCAGGCTGATATTTTGATTTACGACGGCACCTACTCTGATTTGACTTATCTTTACGCTGCCGCTACGGATCAAGGAACGGTTCCTCAGCCTTGGGAACTTGGCGTTGAAATCGCGAAAAGGGCTGGTGTTAAAGAGCTAGTGCTCTTGCATCATAGCCCCGTACAAGACGACGCTATTTTAGATCAGCTACAGGATGAGGTAAGCAATCGCTTTGCCAATGCCAAAATCGCTTATGAAGGCATGGTAGTCAGTCGTTGAAATGCTTATGGCATAGGCTTCATGGGCAGATGGCGTTCGGCAATTCTGAGTTTGGCGGAGCGCGATCGCTTATTTTCTCTGATCTCTTCTCTGGTTGCGACCAGCGGCTTTTTCGTGACAATTTGCAAGCGGTCATCGCCTCTAAAGGCGTACTTTACAATCCGATCTTCTAGGCTGTGAAAGCTAATGATGGCGAGCCGACCACCCGGATTCAGCCAATCGGGCGCTTTGGCTAAAAGCTGCTCTAGCACATCAAGTTCATGGTTCACGGCGATGCGGAGCGCCTGAAAGCTGCGAGTCGCCGGGTGAATGCGACCATGACGGGCTTTGGCGGGATAGGCGTGAGCTATAGCCCCCGCTAGCTCAGTGGTGGTATGAAACGGCCTTTTCTCGACAATTTGTCTGGCAATTCGCCGTGAAAGCCGATCTTCGCCATAGGCATAGATCATATCGGCCAGCGTTTTTTCATCCCAATGGTTGACAATTTCTGCGGCGGTGAGGGCTTGGGTACTGTCCATACGCATATCTAACGGAGCCTCGGCGCGAAAGCTGAAGCCGCGATCAGCCTGATCGAGCTGAGTGGAGCTGACACCAATATCAGCTAATATGCCGTCAAATGGGCGGCTTTTCACCGCGTAGTTAGAAAAATTGGTATGACAAAAACTCACGCGATCGCCGTACTCAGCTAACCGCGACTTTGCCGCCGCTAGCGCCTGTAAGTCTTGATCGAGCGCGACTAAGGTGACATCTGGTGCAGCCTGCAAAATCAGCTGAGCGTGCCCCGCGCCGCCGACCGTAGCATCGAGGTAGTGCCCATTTGGCTTAATTTGCAGCCCTTCTATTACCAAATCAGCCAGCACCGGCACATGAAAAAAGGGCTGGTTGGCTGAACTTTCACCCGCTTCGCTATTTTCAGATAGCGCTTTAGAGCAATCCTCAGAGAAATCCTCAGATAGGGCCGTATCGGCAAATTCAGGTTGAGCGATCGCGCTATCTTCAGACATATTTTTAAGCATTACCGTATAATTTGGGACAGATGATAGGGTCGAGCATTGAATCTTTGACGCTGATTCTTTAGAGTAAAAGCAACTGTCAATGTACGACTATTAAAGCAGTAGAAAAAGCAGTAAGGGATTTTCGCGCAATATGGCTACGCTGCAAACAAAAACTGAGCCAATGGTGATCAACATGGGGCCGCATCACCCGTCTATGCACGGCGTGCTGAGGCTGATTGTCACCCTCGATGGCGAAGACGTAATCGACTGCGAGCCGGTCATTGGCTACCTGCATCGCGGCATGGAAAAAATTGCCGAGAGCCGTACCAACGTTATGTTTGTGCCCTACGTTAGCCGCTGGGACTACGCGGCAGGCATGTTCAACGAAGCCATTACCGTCAACGCTCCAGAAAAACTCGCCAACATCGAAGTGCCCAAGCGCGCTAGCTACATCCGCATGATCATGCTGGAGCTAAACCGGATCGCCAACCATTTGCTGTGGCTTGGCCCCTTCATGGCTGACTGCGGTGCTACCACGCCATTTTTCTACATTTTTCGTGAGCGTGAACTGATTTATGACCTGTGGGAAGCTGCTTCGGGCGCGCGCTTGATCAACAACAACTACTTCCGCATTGGCGGGGTTGCGGCTGACTTGCCCTACGGCTGGGTTGATAAGTGCGCCGATTTTTGTGACTATTTCCTGCCCAAAGTTGATGAATACGAAAAGCTGATTACTGACAACCCCATTTTCCGCCGCCGCGTAGAAGGTGTCGGCACCATGTCGCGCGAGGATGCGGTTAACTGGGGCTGCTCTGGCCCCATGCTGCGCGCTTCGGGCGTCAAATGGGACTTACGCAAGGTAGACCACTACGAGCGCTACGACGAGCTAGATTGGGACGTGCAGTGGGCCACCGAAGGCGATTGCTTTGCCCGCTACATTGTGCGCATCAATGAAATGCGCGAGTCGGTCAAGATTATTCGTCAGGCAATGGAGCAGATGCCGGGTGGCCCCTACGAAAACTTAGAAGCCAAGCGGATGATGGAAGGGCCAAAGTCGGAGTGGAATAGCTTTGACTATCAGTTTGCAGGCAAAAAAATCGCCCCAACCTTCAAAATTCCAGAAGGTGAGCACTATGTGCGCGTTGAAACTGGCAAAGGCGAAGTCGGCGTTTATATCATCGGCGAAGATAACGTTTTTCCCTGGCGCTGGAAGATTCGAGCAGCTGACTTTAATAACCTGCAAATTTTGCCTAACTTGCTCAAGGGCGTGAAGCTAGCAGACATCATGCCGATTTTGGGCAGTGTCGATATCATCATGGGCTCAGTCGATAGGTGAGCCTGAGATAGGTAAGCTTAAAATGTCGGCTGTTTTGCAGTCGGCCTTTTAACGTGGGCATTAGCTGCAATTAGTTTTATAGAAAGTAACGGCGTTGCTGCACAAAGAGTATGAGTTAGCGATAATATATCATCGAAATACTGCCCATCCATATACCTGCGCTCGTCGCACCTTTAACAACCAAGCCGCAGAGCTATTACTCGCTTGTGCTGCGCTCAATTGGATGACGCACTTGGGACTGCCGAATAGCTATGCCTTAAAGCCCTAAAACACCTGCATAAAGTTAGGAGATAAGGCGATGCATCCCCCAGAAAATATTCACGCAACAAAACCATTAAGATCCAAGCGCCCGGCAGACGATGGTCAATTTGAGAAAAGAGCGATCGCTGTCGGTGTAGATGCAAACTGACGAGCCAGCGCGATGGTGAAGCCTCTTCTATGGAGAATCGCAACAACAACTTTTATTTTTTGCGCGCCAGCAGCGTTGCAAATGCAGCTTTGATCGGCTGGCCATTGCTATCTTTGCGATGAAAGGTTCCCGGCTGTTCTTGATAGCTTAAAACTTGCCAGTCAGCGTAGTAGTTCTGCAATTCTTGGGACGCAAAGATCGAAGGAAAGTCGATGGGACAGGGAGCGCCTGGAGAAGAGACTGGAACAACGATGAAATGATGCCCGCCGCGCTTTGTGTGGGCCTGCATGTTTGAAATGACAGCAGCAAGAGACTCGTGGCGCAGAAACTGAAAAACGACTGTAGAGATGATTAGATCGTAGCTGTTGCCCGCGTCGCAATATTCGCTAAGCGCCGCAGATTCGATATCATAAACATGGGCTTGAAATCTCTCTGCGGCCTCTTCAAGCTGAATGATCCGCTGCAAAGATTCGATGGCACTGACATTTTTGTCCAAAGCGGTGACGCGATGTTGCAGCGCATAGAGATAGGTGGCATTGCGCCCTTTGCCACAGCCCAAATCCAAAATATTTAAATCGGAACAGTCTGCCAAAGGCCCTTCCATGAGCTGCTGCACATCACGATGGGGCGCGGGAAACTGATACTTTTTTTGAAAATAATCCTGGGGCTGACAGTAAAACTCTACGAGGCAACGCAAGTCTCCCAAAGGCTTCACCCGATGCCAGACTTCAGGCAAAACAAAAAAATCATGATGATCCGCAGTAATGATATTGCTAGAGATGACGGCTCCGGCTTCATTGAGAGAATCGTATTGCAGTTGGCCAGCTTCTACCGTAATTTTTCCCCAGGTGCCAGACTTGGTGTTGTGTCGGGTTTGAAAAGACGCTGGCAGTGTTGTTTCTGTCCAGGGCGGCAGGGTTTTGTATTTAACCAGCAGGTCTGTATTTTCGATAGTCATGACGATTCTTACCTTATTGATTTTGGTTTGTTGATTCTAGATTGTTTATTTTGGCTTTTCTACTTCAGATAAGGTGGCAGTAGCGACAGGGATGCGATCGCCAAAAACAGTAAGCTTGCACTCGTTTCCAACAGCGCCCCATACTGAATTTTAGTATTAATGTACCAGTCTTTTTGCCACATAATTAGCCCAAACTTAAGCACGGCAACGCCAAATGCAGCAGCGGTCACCGGCAATAGCCAGTGTATGTACCACAGCAGAACAACCATGCAAGTGGCCAGCGCGTGAAAAATCAGCCCTGGTGCAATAGATGCCGTTCGCACCTTCCGTAGCTTGACGGTGAAAATAGCGCTGGAGAAAAACAAGGTGTTGAGTATCCATAGCCCGACTATTGGCCAAGTCAACATCCCAGTGATCACGACATAAGCTAAGGGGGCCGACAAACAGACCGCCGCAAACGTCACCAGTTCGTTCAAGATTGATTTTTGCTGGCGCTGCCATACCAAGGCCCCATCTATCACGGTTCTGCTAGAGCTGTGCCATAGATCATTAGCAAAGGCCAATTCTCTTGATTGCGCCAGAATAACCAGCTTGCGATCGCGATCGCAAGCCCTCCATAAATGCCACTCCACAGTAAAAATCTAGGCTTCCAACTGCGCCGCTGTTTAATTTGCACCATCAGCGGATGCTCTGCCTGAAAACCACAAAAGGCACAGAGCAGCGCCAGCGTTGTCGCCCAAGTCCACTGCTGTGCGGCGGCGGCTCCCGTCAAGAAGGAAACTATTAGCACCACGTAGGCTCCATGCTCTGGAGAAACCGTGGGAGAGAACCACTGATTTGACTTCTGTTTGGTATTTTTCTGTGTATTGGGCTTTTGGTCAAGAGACTGGGCTGAACTCGGCGTCATAGTACTAACCTTGTGTTGCTAACCAACTTTAGAAAGTGTGAGTCTGAAAGCCAGATTTGAAGCCGCTGCTAACGCGCCTGTCCTGTAAGCTGAATAAAGGGTATTTCGGCAGAAATTTAGAGAGGTTGACATGGCCTAATTCTCCTTTTTTAAGCAAAGTACGATATATCCCAAGTCGCTGCTATGACGCCTGAAGGTATCTCGCATAGCAAGAATACGCTGCCGCAGAACAGGGCGAGTCAGCATGTTCCACCCGATGGTGAGCAGGGTAGGCACCCCTTCTTCTTGGGCGATTTGGCGCGGGTTGAGCAGCGTCATGGGGCCAACAGCATGGTGCTCGATGTTGAGCCCTGCGGCTTGGCAGGCGGCTATCCAATCCTCGGCAGAAAGAGGCTGTGAATTTACGCGAATGGTGGCAGAGAGGTCTCGATGAATGCTGTCGATATCGGAGCCGCTCACGCGCAGCTCTTGGCTGAGAAAGTGACCGTTAGGTTTAAGGCGATCGCGAATTCCAGCCAACACTTTGGCCTTACCAGCCGCAGATTGCATGGTCAAAATCGCTTCTGCCAGTACATAGTCAAACTGTTCTGTAATTCTCTCTAAGTGAAAAATATCCCCTTCAATGATTTCGATGCGATCGCTCAAGCCTGCGGCGGCGACATTTTCACGAGCACGGGTCACACTATCGGGGTCTTTCTCAATTCCTACGACCCGCACACCGTAGCGCTGGGCTAAGGCGATCGCGCTATGCCCAAAGCTAGCGGCCAATTCTAGAACGGTCTCATCAGGCTTGAAGTTAGCCCAAGTAAAAAGCTGTTCGGTAGCCTTATATCCGCCTGGGCGCAGGGCTTGCTTTCCAGCAGCGGCTAACACCTGATGGCCAGGGGCCGTTTTAAGATTAATCTGAGTCATCATCTTTACCTGAGAATAGTGACTTCAGTATGTCAGAGCGCCTCAATCCGTTCTATGAGCTACCTCATAGAACACTCAAGTCTGAGCCGTCACCCATGCCGTCACCCATGCCGTAAGCTAAGTGAGCAACGCTGTCGTTAAGAACCATTCTGATGAATAAGGCGTCTTCGCAAAACCTGAGAAAATAACTTAAATGGGTTTAAGCCATGACCCAAAAAATTAATGTCAATCAGCTCCAAGACATATCGCTATTCACCGGCCTGCCTGCCCAAATGCTAGAGCAGCTAATTCCGCACTGCCAGCTAAAGCAATATGCAACTGAAGCAGTGTTGTTTTTTGAAGGGGATGATTTGCCTGCCTGCCTGCATGTATTGATGTCAGGACGGCTTCACATTACCAAAATCGCCCCATCTGGTAAGGAGACGATTTTACGAATTCTGCCTGCGGGGGAGATATTTGCGGCTTCAGCCCTCTTTGGAGATGGCAAAGCGCCCGCCACCGCGACAGCGATTGAACCAGCTACCGTACTTACATTAAAGCGGCAAGCCTTGTTAGCAGGGTTCTCCCAAACGCCCGAGCTGGCACTACATTTGCTAGGGGTGTTTAATCAGCGGCTGCAACAGCTTCACAATCGAATGCATGGGCTAGTTTCAGAGCGGGCGATTGTCCGCCTGATAAACTACTTAGAATACATGGTGAGTAATATAGGTTGCGCGCCTGTCACGGGCGGAGAGCAGATTAAATCACAGCTTACCTATTATCAAATTGCCCGCAGTATCGGCATTACCTATGAGGAATGTGTGAGATTATTCAAGCAACTGCGCCCTGTTGTTACTTATCGACGCGGAGGCATCATTACAATTGCCGATTGCCAGCAGCTAAGGGCCTTAAAAGAGATGTACTAATGTCAGGTGTCATTTCATTCGGCACGAACGTCAGAATGCTCAGAAATAGGGTGATCCATTAGAGACTTTGATCTCTAACGATCTGGACGCATCTCAGCGGCTTTGATGTCAAACCCGTTTGGGAAGTGGGTTTCATCTGGATCGTAGTCAGCACCCTGAAGTAGGGTATCTGCCAAGACTGCATTTCGCAGGTCTGTGCCGATTAGCATGGCTCCTCGAAGATCTGCCCCAGTGAAGTTGGTTTCGCCTAAGGCCGCGTAGCTCAGATCCGCACCGCGTAGATTGGCCCCGCTGAGGTTAGCTTCGCTAAAGTCGGCATAGCTCAGATCGGCTCCCTTTAAGTCGGCACGGCTCAGATCAACTGAGGATAAGCTTAGGTTCGCAAAGCTACGCTGACCCGCTCTGTAAGCCAGAATCAAAGCGTCAGCGGTTTCAATTGGAGAGGAAGCTTCGGACATGATTGGAATCAATACAGCATTATAATCTTCCAGAATAGCATCATAGCCACAAGGCGGGTGAAGCGCGCTGAGCTGAGTGAGTGACCTATCATGGAGTCACTCTTGTGGAAGACAACACGACTCAAGCCGCTATCCGTTACGCCACCGGCATCTACTATCCCCGCATAACGGATGTCCCCACGTCTGCTTTTATCGCTGCCCGCCAAATTGTAGTGCCCCCAAAATTAGGACAGAGCCGAGAGAGCGTAAGCTAACGTCCATAAGGGGAAAAGATCATGGCAAGCAAAGAAATTACAGTCGCGAATTCAAGGCAAAAGTTGGGCTGGAGATTGTCAGCGGCCAGCGCAGCCAGTCGCGCCCATAAAGTCCATGCATCGGTGATTACCGTTGGCGGAACGAATTTCTCAAGCAGGCTCATCAGGCGTTTGGTGGAGCAGACGTGGGCGAGGATTCAGAAGCACAAATAGCGGAGTTGTAACATATGATTTGAGCTACTTGACGCCCAGTGAATTTGAAGAAAAAAGGTGATACTGGCAAGTCCAGTATTTCCTGTCACCTGATTTTACTGTCTAAATTTAGGGGTTCACTTCAATCTTTCGATAGCGAAAAAGAACTACGGTTCACAGGCTAGCTCTGGCACCACAAAAACTCTGTTATCATCCTAGATAAAAGCAGAGCATGTCGGAATTTTCGTTCGGAGGCTA
>QBMP01000168.1:5576-9902 GCA_003242115.1 Phormidesmis priestleyi | reverse complement strand
AACGGGTGATATTGGAAGATGGGCGATCGCTCGAAGTCAATATGCCACCGGGGATGGTCACAGGCCAGCGGATTCGCCTCAAAGGTCAGGGCATTGATGGCGGCAATCTATATTTGCGCATTGAGGTCAAACCGCACGACTATTTCACGCTGCAAGAAGGCGATGTTTACTGCCAGTTGCAAATTACACCCAGTGAAGCCGTATTAGGCGGAACGATTGCCGTACCTACTTTAAGCGGGCGCATCAGTATGATGATTCCACCCGGCGTGCAGTCAGGGCAAAGGCTGCGGCTGAGCGGGAAAGGTTACTTAGTGGGTCAAGGTCTGTATGGCGATCAGATCGTGGAAATCGAGGTAGCGATCCCAAAAGTGCTAGATGACGAAGAAAAGGCGCTCTATCAAGAACTCAGAAATATTGAGCGATTTAATCCGAGAGCAGACTTACCTGTCTAGCCCGTCTAGCCCGTTTAGGTTGCTAACCCGTCTGGGTCGCTAATTGGATGAACGGCGGCTAGCCTACGTCCAATACAAAATTTCGGCGGAGGGAAAGCGCGCTGTAATTTGCGCTTGAATAAAGGCTTTGAGTTCGCTCATGGTATCGCGCGGGTAGACGTATTTGACGCCGCCGAACTTGTTGCGCTTTTGGATGCGATCGCTTTCTGCCAAATCCAAGCGGCTGTTAGGATACCAAGTTTGCAGCACCTCTTTAGACTTAGGCGTAAAGCGATGAGTAATCAGCTCAAAGGTCAAATCGCATTCAAAATCTAGCGCTTCAGCGATTTGCTCAAATAGCGTGTCGTAGTGAGATTGCCAGTCGGCTATGGCCATAATTGGGGCAACCACTAGCCCAACTGGATAGCCCCGCAGAGCCAATTTGCGAATGCCCTGTAGTCGCTGCCCTACGGTCGCCGTGCCGCCTTCCATGTACCGACTCACCGGGTCTGCATTCACGCTGATGCGGCAGCGAGTGTGCCCATTATGGGCTATATCCAATAGCTGATCGACCTGATCAAACTTGCTCACCCAGCGTAAATAGGCCGTTTCTCGGGTGCCAAAATAGCGAATGCATTCGGCCAAACTACCCGTCAAATGCTCAATGCCGAGCGGATCGGTGTAGCAGCTAGCTTCATAAGTCGTCAATCTGTCCGGTTTTTCGTAGTTGCTCAAATTTGCGAGGATCTGCGGCAGATTCGCATAGACTCTTACGACTGGCGCACCGGACAAGCTCCCCGCCAGATAGCAGTACTGACAGTGAGCCGGACAGCCTTGGGCAATGTGAAACTGCCAGTCGGCTGAGGGTGGAATGGGCGTTAGCTTGAGCTGCCCAGCCGGGGCGTTCACAATCACCATTGTGTTTTTTGCCAGGGCATAGGTTTCCCGCTCAGTTTCTCCTTTGAGGCCGGTGATTCGGTTTTGCCGAAGCCGTGTGACCGGAATCTCTAGCGCCTTGACTCGCTCAATAATTTGCTGTCCCCAAGCTTCATCGTAGGCAGCAGGCGTAACCAGTACTTGCTTAGGTCGCCAAAGCTTTGCCGATGAGGAAGTTGCTGAATTTTGAATCGCAGCGGCTGTTTTAGGATGAGCGGAGGTAGTAGGCATTTAAATAAAAAAACTTGATGGGCAAGCGATCGCTTATCCATCAAGTTAAAAAAAATATAGATAAATGGGGACTGGCTAAAGGCAGAGCTGGTTGTGGTTGCGATCGCCCAAAAGCATCACTTCCTCAACCCAGGTACCTCAAGTGTCTTAAGCGCCAAAATACGCCGGGGCTTTGCCCGGTATCCATTTGATATTGCAGCCAATACTGGGCTTCTGCATCTCAGGGACAGCTTCACCCGCAATCACCTGATCAATCGCCGCTCTCAAGTCTGCGCCCGTAACCGGCTTATCATTGCCGGGGCGAGAATCATCGAGCTGACCGCGATAGACGAGTTTGAAGTCGCCATCAAATAGGAAAAAATCCGGTGTGCAGGCAGCCGTATAGCTTTTGGCGATTTCTTGAGTCGCGTCGTAGGCGTAAGGAAAGTTAAAGTTTGCCCTAGCGACCTGCTCCCGCATGTTTTCGGGGCTATCTTGCGGATGGGTTTCAATGCTGTTGGCGCTAATCGCCATAATGCCCAGTCCTTTGAAGCAGTAGTCTTGGCCAATTTGACCGAGGGCTTGCTCTACGTGGATGACAAAAGGACAGTGCTGGCAAATAAACATCACCAAAAGCCCTTTATTACCGGCAAAGCTCTCTAGCGAAAAGGGTTTACCAGAGACGACATCTTCTAGCGAAAAGGCAGGCGCGGGCGTGCCCAAGGGAAGCATAGTGGATTCGGTTCTAACCATAGAATTAACCGCCTGCGCTCATGCCAGCCATGACCACGACAGAAAGCAGCAGTCCAGGGCTCAACAGCAATATCAGTATGAAAAAGTCGTGAAGTTCCATGTTGCGCTTGTTAACGACGTTTCTATGATGGCGAATAAGCGGCGCGAATGTATCAATTTTTGAGGGGAAAACTAATTATTTCCTAAAAATTAACGTATCCCGATTTTGAGATTTAGCGTATCCTTGCATTAAATTTGATGGATGGCAGCGCATTTCATGGGTGATCAGTCGGACAATAGAGGGCTAGAGCGTAGCGGATACGGCCAGTTGAGACGGTTGATTTGGGTGTTGGGTTCTGTGAGCGTGATGCTGGCCATGCGGGTGATGCCTGCGATCGCTGTCGAACTCACGCAATGGGGCTACGACTCACAAACGCGATCGCTCACCCTTGTGATTTCTGCCACAGTCACACCCACCGTTTCGGTGCTTTCTGACAATCAACTGCTCATAGAGCTACCGGATACTCAAGTTGGTGATGTGTTGGGTCAGCGAGTGAGCGATGGCGTTGTAGACAACATTATGGTCAAGCAAACCAGTCCAGACACCGTTTGGATGGTGGTGGCATTTTTACCCGGTACGGTATTAGCCGGTTCACAAGCGATCGCGCCGATAGGCGTAGCCGATGCAATCGGGCCGAATCTTCAGCAGTGGCAAGTGCGTCCGGCTTTATTGTCTAGCAGTTCAGCCAGCACTCAGGCCAATACTCAGGCCAACACTCAGGCCATTGACAGTAGCAATAGCCGCCAACCAGAGATATCGGCGATTCCTCGCGATTTGGCTCAGCTCCCTGATTTTCCTAACCTGCCTGTGTTGGAGCCTGCAAATCCAATTGATGCGCCGGTTAGCGTACCTTTACCTGTGAATTTACTGCCCGCTAGTTTGCCATCAGTCAATCAACCTTCAGTCAATCAACCTTTAGTCAATCAACCTTTAGTCAATCAACCTTTAGTCAATCAACCTTTAGTCAACCAGCAGCCGAGCAATTTCCCGGCGGCAGTGGCCGATAATGATGGATTACCCTCTTTGGTTTCAATTCCGGCTGTAAGCGTCCCGACTGTGAGCGTCCCGGCTATTTCCACGCCACTTGAAGCACAGCCCGTAGAAACAGTTCTGGAAACTACGCCTATTCAAAGCCCAGTTGGACAAGTGCCCTTACCGTCAACGCCGACAATGAATGAACCTGTCGTGGCGGAACCTGTTGCTAGTGAGCCCGCCGTTGTCGAACCTGTAGCTGCTGAACCTGTAGCTGCTGAACCTGTAGCTGCTGAACCTGTAGCTGCACCCGAACCGCTTCAGCCTGTAGCGGAAATTGTCCCCTCACCGACCGAGGAGGCTGCGGTTCCAGTCGAACCGCCTTTCATTGGGGCATTGGGTGATTTGACGGTGCCGATTCCGCTGTCTGATGATTTGATAGAAGCAGATGAATCGCCCGCACTGCCTGCACCATTAATGCCTTTAATGCCTTCAGTTGTGGCTGAACCGGCTGAGCCATTCGCTGAGCCAGTGGCAATCGAGCCCGCTGAGCCATCTGTTGAGCTATCGGTGCCGGTGGAAGCTCTCTCTGCCAACATCGCCCCTTTACCCACGCCCATTGCGCCCGCAAACGTCAATCGCTGGCCCGATCCCATTCCCTTTGGTCAGCCGTTGCCATAGCTACAAGTATTCCATGCAAAGATCTAGTCCAGATGCACAGATAGGGGGCACAATAGAAGATGGCAAAGCAACTCTAAATGTAAGAGTCTACCGACCACCGTCTTTTTTGTGAAAACATCTTACGAACAGGCATTCAAAGCGCCTAAAACGCCGCTCAAAACTCTCCTTGCTGACACCCTCACCGTTTTTTGGGGAGACTGGCTAGATTTACGAGTCCGCATTCCTCAAGTGGCCGCTTCGGGCTTGGTTTCTCCTCTAATTTACATTTTGGCTTTTGGCCTGGGCCTGGGCAGTTCTTTAGAT
>QBMP01000168.1:3824-5566 GCA_003242115.1 Phormidesmis priestleyi | reverse complement strand
TCTTTAGATCGCGTCAGTACGCCCACCGCTGGAGACAGCTACCTGGAATTTATTTTGCCGGGAATGGTGGCGCTCTCTTCGATGGTGATTAGCTTTGGCGGCACCACCTTTTCAATTTGCGGGGAGCGGCTTTTTTCCAAAACCTTTGAAGAAATGCTGCTGTATCCTATCCATCCTTTAGCGCTGCACTTAGGCAAAATGCTGGCGGGCATTGTGCGCGGGCTGATGACAGCCTCAGCAGTGATTTTAGTCGCGGTGATCTTCACTGGCAAGGTCTGGAGCTTTATTAATCCGCTGTTCTTCTTACTGGTAATTTTAAACAGCGCCGTCTTTGCCGGACTCGGCGTGATTGTTGGCCTCAACGTAAAGTCATTAGAAAGCGTCGGACTGTTCAATAACTTTTTAATCGTACCGATGTCTTTTCTGGGCGGCACCTTTTTTGATCCGACGACGCTGCCGGTGGCTCTGAAGCCAATTGTCTATGCGCTGCCTTTGACTTACACCACTATCGGACTACGCGCTATTGCCTATAAGCCCTTAGCCGAATTCCCCTGGTACAGCATTCCAATTTTGCTCGTTTTTGCAATCGTGCTCTCCTTCTGGGGTGCGTATCAGTTCTCGCATCAGCAGGATTAGTCTGCTGTTTTAGGCGGATGCTTGACAAGCACTTCTTTGAGGTATTTGCCGGTATAGGATTGTTCGATGTCAGCGACTGCTTCGGGGGTGCCTTGGGCAATAATTTCACCGCCGCGATCGCCCCCTTCAGGCCCCAGATCAATCACCCAGTCACTACAGCGAATCATATCCAAATTGTGCTCAATCATAATCACCGAATTGCCTTTGTCAACCAGGCGCTGCACTACGTCTAGCAGCTTGTGCACATCGTAAAAAGAAAGCCCTGTTGTCGGCTCATCAATTAAATACAGCGTTTTGCCTGTAGACCTTCTGGCTAACTCAGTTGCTAGCTTCATCCGCTGCGCTTCACCGCCCGAGAGCGTCGGTGCCGTTTGGCCTAAGCGCACATAGCCCAAGCCAACATCCACCATCGTCTGCAATCGGCTCGCCGCTTTTGGGATGTTTTCAAAAAATGCTAGTCCCTCTTCAGCCGTTGTTTGCAGCACATCAGAAATATTTTTGCCCTTGTACTTCACCTGTAGAGTTTCGCGGTTGTAGCGTGCGCCTTTGCAAACCTCACATTCCACGTACACATCCGGCAAAAAGTTCATTTCAATCACGTTCACACCCTGTCCACCACAAGCTTCACAGCGTCCGCCCTTGACATTAAAAGAGAACTGCCCGCGCTTGTAGCCTCTAGCTTTGGCCTCAATCGTTTCGGTGTAGAGATCGCGCACCACATCAAAAATGCCGGTGTAGGTCGCTGGGTTTGATCGCGGCGTGCGGCCAATGGGAGATTGGTCAATCACAATGGCTTTATCGAGCGCTTTTAGCCCCTTAATGGGCTTCATGGCGCTGGGCTGAGGAATTTTGCTGCCAAAAAAGTGCCGAATCGCGGGGTAGAGCAGTTCGTTAATCAGGGTTGATTTGCCTGAACCCGAGACGCCGGTAATGCAGACAAATTTGCCGAGCGGAATATCGACATCAATATTTTGTAAGTTGTTGAGGTGAGCGCTGCGAATTTGCAGACTGCGGCCGTTACCCGGTCGGCGCGTGGCCGGTGTTTCAATTTTTTGGCGGCCCGAAAGATACGCCCCAGTCAGCGAATCTTCTGCATTTAAAATATC
>QBMP01000168.1:1714-3814 GCA_003242115.1 Phormidesmis priestleyi | reverse complement strand
ACAATTCTACCGCCGTGAATGCCTGCGCCGGGGCCAATATCAACAATATAGTCAGCCGCGCGCATGGTGTCTTCATCATGTTCAACCACAACTAGCGTATTGCCCAAATCTTTTAATCGCTGAAGCGTTTTGAGCAGCCGATCGTTGTCTCTTTGATGCAGCCCAATACTCGGTTCATCGAGTACGTACAATACGCCGCTCAGCCCCGCGCCAATTTGAGTCGCTAGCCGAATGCGCTGGGCTTCACCCCCCGAAAGCGTGCGCGCTGTTCTATCGAGCGTGAGATAGTCGAGGCCGACATCGAGCAAAAAGGTGAGTCGGGATTTGATTTCTTTGAGCACCAGATCACCGATGGCCATTTGGCGATCGCTCATCTGAGGCGCTTGGCCATTTTCACCTACGAGTTCGTAGACGCGATCGCGACAATCTCGAATCGCCACACTGGTGAAGTCTTTAATATTGTAAGGCCCAATTTTTACTGCCAAGGCTTCCGGCTTCAGCTTCGCACCTTTGCAGGTTGCACAGGGCTGATCAATTAAGTACTTCTCTAGCTTCTGTCGATAAGTCTCCGAAGAAGACTCTTGATACTGCCGCTGCAACATCGGCAAAACCCCTTCATAGCGACGTTCGTATCCCTTTGGGGTGCCGTAGCGAGAATCTGTTTCAATGTAGATTTTCTCTTTGGAACCGTGCAAGATTGTTTGCTGTTGTTCGGCCTTCAGGGTCTGCCAAGCGGACTGTAACTCGAAGCCAAAGGCTTGCCCAACGCTATAGAGCAGTGAGAAATAGTAGGTGTTGTCTTTTTCTGACCAAGGGGCGATCGCGGCATACACTGGCACTGTCGGATCTGGCACCACTAGATCCGCCGAAAACCGCCGCAGGCTCCCTAACCCATGACAATCCGGGCAAGCTCCATACGGCGAATTAAACGAAAACAGCCGAGGCGACAGCTCATCCATCACCGCCCCGTGTTCCGGGCAGGCAAAATTCTCTGAAAAAATAATCTCTTCTAACGGCGCTTTTTCACCCTGATCGCGCTTATCTTTTGCAGCATTTTTCTGGCTGTTTTTTTCTTGACTGTCTTTCTCTTGAGCATCTTCTGAGCGCACCGGCAGCACGTCAATGATCGCAATGCCGTCCGAGCGCTTCAAGGCGGTTGAAAGTGAATCTACCAAGCGCTCCTGCAAATCATCTTTTTTTACCAGACGATCTACAACAACTTCAATATCGTGCGTTTTGTTTTTATCTAACTCAATGTTGTCACCCAGTTCACGAGCCTCGCCATTGATGCGCACTCGCACAAAGCCTTCAGCCGCAAGCGCCGACAATAGCTTTTGATGCGTTCCTTTTTTGCCGCGCACCACGGGAGCCAATACCTGAAACCGCGTTTTATCCGGTAGATCCATCACCTGATCGACCATTTGGTCAATGCTTTGGGGGGCAATGGAGCGATCGCACTGCGGACAATGCGGCTGTCCTGCTCGTCCATACAGCAGCCGCAAATAGTCATAAATCTCCGTCACCGTCCCCACCGTCGAGCGCGGATTATGCGACGTAGACTTTTGATCAATCGAAATCGCCGGACTTAAGCCTTCAATCGCATCCACATCTGGCTTATCAACTTGGCCTAAAAACTGCCGAGCATAGGCGCTCAGCGACTCTACATACCGCCTTTGCCCCTCCGCAAAAATGGTGTCAAACGCCAGCGAAGACTTTCCTGAGCCCGATACCCCCGTAAACACAATCATCTTGTCGCGAGGCAGATCTAGACTCACATTCTTGAGATTGTGCTGCCGCGCCCCGCTAATCCGAATCAGATTCTTAGTGTCTGATAGATCAATTGGCGGAGCGTTTTTTTTAGCCGCACCAGATTCAACTAATTTCTCAGCTGCTTTCTTCGTGTTAGCCGTTTTAGCTGCCTTAGCCGTTTTAACGTTAGTCGTCTTCGCTTCAGTTTTTTTCGCAGCTATATCCTGAGTTGGTTTCTTTTTAGATGAAGGCATGAGGGCAATGAGTCAGAAGATCGCTTTGTTATCAGGGGGTTTACCAAGCCTCAGCCTACGCAAAAACCCTTAAAAACATTTCTTCATAATAGACCAC
>QBMP01000168.1:0-1704 GCA_003242115.1 Phormidesmis priestleyi | reverse complement strand
ACTCAGCTAAGACTTGCCTTTTAAGTAGCTGGCTTCAACTGCGCTCAGCCCTCGTCACTGGCTCCTTTGATTGGCCCATTTGGTTGGCCCATCTGACGACCGGCGGTATCGTCTCCACCAACACCTGCCCCCGCGAAATCACGGCCTTTACCGTGGCCCGCTTCAAAATCGCTTCGTAAGGGCTCTGTGCGTCCAATACAATCAAATTCGCCGGTTTCCCCACCTCAATGCCATACTCATCCGTTACATTTAGCGTCTTTGCTCCGCCCGCTGTCACCATCTCAAAACAAGCCTCAATCTCTTCCATGCCGGTCATTTGGCACACATGCACCGCCATCTCTGCTACCGCTAGCAAATTCCCTGTACCCAAGCTATACCAGGGATCTTGAATACAATCATGCCCCAAGCTTACGTTTAAACCGTTTTGCCACAGCTCTTTGACTCGGGTCACACCGCGCCGCTTGGGATAGGTATCGGTGCGGCCCTGTAAGGTAATGTTGATTAGTGGATTGGCGGTAAAGTTGATGTGCGATCGCTTCAAAAACCCCATCAGCTTCAGCGCATAGGCATCGTCATAAGATCCAAACGCCGTCGTATGGCTTGCCGTCACTCTGTGCTTCATCCCACTGCGAATGCTACAGGCCGCCATCACCTCTAAAAACCGGGATTGCGGATCGTCAATTTCATCGCAATGCACATCAATTAGCCGGTCATAGCGCTGCGCCAGCTCAAAAATTTTCTCGACCGAGCGCACGCCGTCCTCGCGAGTCATTTCATAATGCGGAATTCCACCCACCACATCTGCGCCTAACTTCAGCGCCTCCTCCATCAGCGCTTCATTTTTCTCACTGCCGTATAGCCCATCTTGCGGAAACGCCACCACCTGTAAGGTCATCCAATCCTTCACAGCCTCGCGCACTTCCAACAGCCCTTTTAGCGCCGTTAAGCTGCGCTCACTCACATCGGCATGACTGCGCACATACAGCACCCCGTAACTTGCCTGCTGTTTCAGCGCCTGCACGGCCCGATTTTTGACATCGGCCATCGTCAACTGCTGCTTGCGATCGCGCCAAATCTCAATCCCCTCAAACAGGGTGCCACTGCGGTTCCACCTCGGCTCTCCTGCCGTCAGCGCCGAATCCAAATGAATATGCGACTCCACAAATGGCGCACTCACCAACTGCCCACCTAAGTCCCATTCTGTCACCGCCACCATCCGCAAATCAGGCGCTATGGCCACGATCCGGTCATCGGCGATCGCAATATCCACGAGCCCCTCACGATCTATCAGTTGAGCGCCTCGTAGTAGCAATGTCGCATCCATATAGCAAAGCCCCTTAGATTCTTAGCTAAATCCTTAACCGCCTGATTATCAATGCTTACGATTCTAAAGAATGCTGACTTACTCAGTTAAGTTTGCGCTATATAAAGCAAACCGGATTGCTTGGCACAAAAAGTATAAGATTTTAATTATGGATGAATTTTATAATGCCAGCACTGGTGTTTTAAGCTGACGAAGCCATGAAAATACAGCAGCGCATCAACCATCAGCGCCTAAAGCACATTATCGACAGCTACCGACTCATGGGCGATGAAGCCGATGAGTTTAATGCCTACGTCAAAGAACTTTTAAGTCAATACCCTCACGGACTCATTGAGATAGCGCTGGTTGAGACGTTAGCCAAAAGCTGGCTGAGCATTCCC
>QBMP01000167.1:7604-9909 GCA_003242115.1 Phormidesmis priestleyi | reverse complement strand
TTAAAGCCTGAATAGCTTTTCTGGCTACTACTCTCGCTTTTCTGTCCGGACTATTATTAATTAGATCGCTCTACTTAACTGATATCGAGGTTCTGATTTCAATCCAGGAATTTGTTGCAAGCTTATTCGCCATCGCTGGCAATAAGACTCGCAGAAAGCAAAACAACTTTTCCAGGATGTTTAAACAGGTTTTCTCCAAATAATCCAAAACAGCCAGCATCACAGGATCGCCATCCGTCAAGGGCGATCTCATCGCAGCACCGTCGAATTTCAAAAGGTCTCTTTTGCTGGCGGAATGACAGGCAGATTGTCTGTCGGGTTTTCTGGCACATTGTTGGGCGGGCTCTCTGGCGGGCTCTCTGGCGGGCTCTCTGGCGGGCTCTCTGGCGGGCTCTCTGGCGGATAAATTGCGCCAGCGCGACAGTCTCTGAGCCAAAGCTGTACCGCTTGACCCACGCTGCCCTGACTATTCTCACGAGGGGGCAACAGAGGGCGAAGTGATTTGGGATCGTCCACCGCAGAAAACATTAGCACCAGTCGCCAGCCATCTGAAGCCGGTGTCAACAATAGCCAGTGGTATTCCTGCACTTCTTGGACGCTGAGGCGATTGAGGCTCAACAGCTGATTTGAGCGTTGATTTGAAGGCTGACTTGAATACTGGCCTGAATACTGGCCTGAATACTGGCGAGACAGCGTTGTAAAAAAAGCCTGTGTGATTGGCCCGCCGCCAGTGGGTGAAGTGGTCAGCACATAGTCATTCAAATTTAGAGGCTCTAGCTCAAGCCGTCCGGCAATTAGCACCGAAGAGGGGCGGTAAGGCGATCGCACTAAGCCCGCCTCCACCCGCCAATCAGCTGGCGAATCTCTTGGCAGCACCGCCACCGACCGCTGCAACACTCGATTGGTGTAGCTTGGAATGTCGCGAATGAGTAACGCCATCAGCGTTTCGATATCGGTTGGGCAAGCAGTGTAAGGTCGTAGCGGCGCGTAAGGACGTTGAATGGGCGATTCAGCCGGTAAGTCTTCAGCCGGTAAGTCTTCAGCCGGTAAGTCTTCAGAGGGTAGTGCTTCGGAGGGTAGTGCTTCAGCCGGTAAGTCTTCAGAGGGTGTAAGTACAGGCGCTTTTTCGATGGCGATCGCCCGCTGCTCAACGCCAGTAATCGCCAAACCCACCACCATTACCCCTACTGCCAGTAACCACTGCTGCCGACTCACCCGACGCTCTCCTCGCCACTCATCCCTTCACTGATCTCTTCGCAAATCCGGGCAAACGCCGCTGCCGGATCATCCGCTTGGGTAATGGGCCGACCAATTACTAAGTAATCGGCTCCGGCCTGAATAGCTTGAAGGGGAGTGAGCGATCGCAGCTGATCGCCCTTCGTAGCCCAAGTGGGTCTTACACCAGGGCACACTAGCCAAAAGTGATCTGGTTCGCTGATGGTGAGGCTATCTTTGAGTAGTCTGGCCTCCTGCGGTGAACAAACTACACCGCCCAAGCCGCTGTTCTGAGCAATCTGTGCCATCTGCTGTGCGTAGGTTTTGACCGCTAGCGGCACCTGTAGCTCAAGCGATAGCGATAGCCCGTCAATACTCGTTAATAGCGTTACCGCAATCACTCTTGGCGCAGCGCATCCCGCCTGTTGAGCCCCTTCTGTCGCCGCTATTTGCGCGGCTTTAAGCGCTACGCTGCCCGCTGCGGCATGGACAGTTAGCAAATCCACACCATACCGACCTGCGGCTCGACAAGCGCCCGCCATCGTGTTCGGAATATCGTGAAATTTCAGATCCAAAAAAATGCGCTTATTTCTGTCCTTTAGCGCCTGCAAAATCACAGGCCCGCTGCTGACAAAAAGCTCTAAGCCCACTTTCCAAAAGGTCACCTTAGGAAGGGCTTCAATCAGCGCGATCGCTGCCGCCTCATCCGGCACATCCAACGGCACAATAATTCGCTCATTCTCAGACATGTCCCACACTCCTGAACTTTAGGCTACTTTTAGGCTACTTTTAACCGCAAACAAATCAGCCCAAATTGCTAAAGCACCAGCCGGACAAACTTCTTTTTGCCGACTTGCAGCACCTTGCCGATGAGTTCTTCCGGGGTATCAAACGTCAGGGTTGGATCTTCTAAGCGATCGCCATCCAACTTCACCGCCCCGCTCGTAATATGACGACGCGCCTCACTGCTGCTCGCACACAAAGGCGTCGCCCCCAAGAGATAAAACGCCTTCGCCGGAAAACCCACCTCAGCCAAGGAAAACTCCACCACCGCCTCAGCCGCCTGCGCCTGCCCTTGCACCAGCGTTAG
>QBMP01000167.1:3701-7594 GCA_003242115.1 Phormidesmis priestleyi | reverse complement strand
CGTTAGGGCATCTTGCTGAGCTTGCTGAGCCGCCTGCTCCCCATGAAACTGACCCGTTACCACCTTCGCCAACAGCTTTTGCTGCTCCCTTGGATCGGTTGGCAGCTTGTCCAAAGGCAAATTGGTCAGATGTCTAAAATACTCTCCAATCACCGCATCTGAAGTTTTTTCTAGCTTGGAGTACATCGAGAGCGGATCTTCTTGCAAGCCCACATAGTTACCCAGCGACTTAGACATTTTTTGATTGCCGTCTGTTCCTAACAACAGCGGCAACAGCATCCCAAACTGAGGCCGCTGCCCAAAATGCCGCTGCAAATCTCGCCCGACCGCCACATTGAACTTTTGATCCGTGCCACCTAGCTCCACATCCGACTTGAGTGCAACCGAATCATAGCCTTGCAGCAGCGGATACAAAAACTCATGCAGATACACGGGCGTCCCTTTCTCATAGCGATTGGCAAAGCCTTCTTTGGCCAGCATTTGGCCCAGCGTCATCGTGCTCAGCAGCTCCAGCATTTGGCTCAAATCCACCCCAGCGAGCCACTCAGAGTTATAGCGAATCTCCAACCGTCCCGGCGTCTCAAAGTCTAAAATGGGCCGCACCTGATCTATATAAGTCTCAGCGTTGGCCTTCACATCCGCCGCACTGAGCTGCTTACGAACCTCCGCCCGATCAGTCGGATCGCCAATTCGCGCGGTAAAATCACCAATCAGCAGAATAGCCGTATGGCCCGCATCTTGAAAAGCCCGCAGCTTACGCACCACAATGCTGTGGCCCAAATGAATTTCTGAACCCGTTGGATCAATGCCTAGTTTGACCCGCAGTGGCTTACCTTCCTGCAAGCGCACCCGCAGGTTATCGTCCCCCGTAGCTGATTTTGGCTGATCCGGAAACACTTCACTCACGCCCCGATAAATATCGGTAAATTGCGCCGGAATCTCAGCTGATGAAGCCGGTGAAGATGAAGCGATCGCTGAAGCAGCAGTAGAAATCATGGAAATTGTCAGATATTGTCAGATCATCAATAGAGTCGAGAAAATCGAGAAAATTGGCGGCTATGCCAGTGTAACTCTACCCTATTAAAGAGCCTGTAAAAACCACAGCCTAGCCGGTCAAAAATAGAGCGCGATCGCTGCGTAAAACCCCTGCTCTTAGCGACTAACCGGCCTAAATCTTAGAAAAAATTGAGAATAAGCCTAGACATTCGTCAGAGATCATCTATATTTACCAGATGCGCTGTCCACAATTTATGCCCACAATTTATGATATACACTGCTCACACCTTATAATTTTCACGCGACTGCTCACACCCTTGCGCCTGAACTTTAACCCCTTTTGAAGGAAACATCGTCTCCCTGTGTCTACTAACACCTACCGTAAAGTCCGCACTCGCCCGCGTCGCTCCGACAAATCACCTCAAGTTCTTCGCTACATTCAAGACGTGGGTCAAATTGGAGCAGCCACTTTACTTGCAGTGACCATGCTAGGCAGCTCTGTGATTGCAGGCGGCTTAGTCGGCTTAGCAGTCAGCTTTCGCAACCTGCCCGATGTCCGCGTTCTGCGTAACTACAGCCCCTCAGAAACCAGCTACGTTTACGACGTCAAAGGCACCCTGCTCGACAGCATTCACGATGAAGCCAACCGTGAAGTCGTAGACTTTAACGACATTAGCCCTAATCTCAAGCGCGCTGTTCTCGCCATTGAAGACAGCTACTACTACAGCCACAGCGGCATCAATCCTAGCGGCATCGGGCGGGCGGCATTGGCCAACTTCGGCGCAGGTTCCACCGTCCAAGGCGGCTCGACCGTCACCATGCAGCTCGTCAAAAACCTCTTTCTTTCACCCGAACGGACGCTGAGCCGCAAGCTGGTAGAAGTCGTTTTGGCGATGCGGATTGAGCAAATTTTCAAAAAAGACGAGATTTTTGAGCTTTATCTCAACCAAGTTTACTGGGGGCACAATACCTACGGCGCTCAAACCGCCGCCCAAAGCTATTTTGGCAAATCCGTCAAAGATCTCACCCTGGCCGAAGCCGCGATGATGGCCGGATTGATCCAGGCTCCTGAAAGCTATAGCCCCTTTGTTGATTACGATATAGCCAAGCAGCGGCAGCGCATCGTATTACAGCGAATGCGCGAACTCAACTGGATTACCGCTGAAGCACAAGCCGCCGCCAAAGCCCAGCCGATTGCACTTGGCAAAATCACTTCATTCCGCTCTAGTCAAGCGCCCTACGTCACCGATGCAGTCTTAACCGAGCTAACCGAGCAGTTTGGGGCCGAGGCAATGGCCAAAGGCGGGATGCGCATTCAGACCACGATTGATCTGGGGATGCAGAAAATTGCCGAAGATACCGTTGCCGATAGCTACTATCGCTTCTTTGGCGGTGGCGCTTACGCCGATCAAATTGCTTTAGTCGCGATTGATCCGCGTACCCACTTCGTCAAAGCGTTAGTCGGTGGCGTAGACCATAAATCCAGTCAGTTTAACCGCGCGGTACAGTCCAGACGCCAGCCCGGTTCTGCCTTTAAGCCATTCGTATACTATGCAGCTTTTGCTTCCGGCAAGTATGGCCCTGACAGCATCATTGACGATTCTCCAGTCACCTATCCCGATGGCTACAACTACTACACGCCCAAAAACTACGATAGTTCTTTCATGGGCAGCATTCCGTTGCGCAAGGCGTTAGAAACCTCTCGCAATATTCCGGCTGTCAAGCTTGGTCAGTCCGTTGGCATTAACCGCGTTGTAGAAATTGCCCGCACGATTGGCATTAAGAGCCCAATCGATCCAGTGATTTCGCTGCCTTTGGGAGCCGTTGATCTAACGCCTTTAGAGCTAGCAGGAGCCTATGCCACCTTTGCAAACTACGGCTGGCACTCCGATCCAACGCTGATTATGCAGGTGACTGACAGCAGCGGCAATGTGATTTTAGACAATACGCCTAAGCCGCAGCTTGTCCTTGATTCTTGGGCGAGTGCGGCCCTTACCGATGTGTTGCAGGGCGTGATTTCTCACGGTACGGCGACCAATGCTCAAATTGGGCGTCCGGCGGCAGGTAAAACGGGGACGACTGACTCTCAGCGCGATGTCTGGTTTGTGGGCTATGTGCCTCAGCTAGCGACGGCTGTGTGGGTTGGCAATGATGACTATCGCCCGCTGGGCAGAGGGGCTACCGGCGGTGGCTATGCTGCGCCAGTATGGCAGTCGTTTATGATGCAGGCGCTGCGCGATGAGCCCGTTGAAAACTTCCGCCCACCCAGTGAATTTGTCCGCCCGTAAAGGCCCATAAAAGTATATACAAAGGCCCGTAAAAGTATAAGCAAAAGCAAAAGCAAAAGCAACTGAAGCTACACGTCGTTGACTTCAGATTTCATCCGCTCTAGGGTCTGGTGCATTTGATCAAACATTTGCTGAGGATTGGTGCCAAACTGGCTGAGCTGAGTCTTGAGCTGCTCTAGGGTCATTTTGGCCATAAAGTCTTCAGATAGCTCGAAGCGCTTCATGAAAATGCGATAGCGATCCATTACCGCTTCCATTTGTTCGATGAAGATTTTTTTACCTTTTTGATCAAATTTGCCATAGCTATTGCCCAGCTTCATCAAAGACTGATAGTCCTGAAATAGCTGCATGGCTTCTTGCTGCACTAGGTCTGAATCAAACATTCCCATAACTATCACCGCTGCGAGGCATACGGCCTAAGCCAGTAACCCGTGGCTTAAGCGAATGTATGCATTTTAATCTATTGCTACAGCGTAAAAAAAACTGGTTGCCTCGCATAGGTGAGGTTTCCTCACTCGCTCTTGGATATGGGGCTTAGGTGTGAGCCTGGATGATCGGGCTTAGGAGATTGTGAGCTTAGAAGGAAAGATTTGCTGTTGAGTTATGGGC
>QBMP01000167.1:0-3572 GCA_003242115.1 Phormidesmis priestleyi | reverse complement strand
GCTGTAGGAGTCGGTCAATCCAAGGTCTTTTGGGTGTTTTTGGGGCTTTTTCTGGGGTGGAACGGTGGGCAGCGTCTGCGGCTGAGATGCCTAAGAGCTTGCCGTACTTTTGGGCGGTTTGGTGGGTGGGTTTGAGCTTGAGGGCTTGGCGAAAGTGGGTTTTGGCCATGCCTGAAAGGTTTTGC
This sequence comes from Phormidesmis priestleyi, assembly GCA_003242115.1. Lineage (GTDB taxonomy): Bacteria > Cyanobacteriota > Cyanobacteriia > Phormidesmidales > Phormidesmidaceae > Phormidesmis > Phormidesmis priestleyi_A. Next base: position 3,387 of record QBMP01000167.1, on the reverse strand, counting down.
TTGTAGTAGACTTGGCCGATCATGGAGTGAAGTTCGGGGTTTTGGGGGGTGAGCTTGAGGGCTTCGCGGAGTTCTCTGATGGCGCTTCCGTAGCTTTTTTGGCTAAGGTAGGTGATGGCGCGAATGGTGTGTTTGTGGGCGTAGTCGATTGCGGGGGCGATCGCGGCTGTCGCGGCTGTCTCTGCTGCTGCTTCGCGACCTGATGATAAGCCTGTGGGCAAAGCTGCTACCGACAAAACGGAGCCCAAGCTACTAGCCGCTGTGGGCGTGCGGGGATTAATGATGAGCCCAGTGCGTTTGGCTCGAATGGTCACGTTCTCCATCTTGCGTAGGAGAAAAACTAAGTTGAGCTGGCTAATTTCTAGGGCGTGAGCATGGAGCGTTTCGATGGAGCGAAACTGGCTTTGAGCTAGCTCGCTAAGAGCCTGTTCGTAAAAAATATCGACTTCAATATCGCTGATATTAGCGAGGGTTCGAGCGTTGTGAAAGGTCGGAATGAGCTTTTCGGTGCGGGACAATCGGCGAACGCGAAAACGCAGGGTCGAGAGCATTTCCTGACGACCGTTTTCATGTTTGAGCTTTTGGTAGGAGGGGTTTACAATACGCGCAATCACTTGAGCAGCGATCGCTGGATCTAGCTGTTTTTCCATAGAGGCACTGGTAGATGCCTTGGTCGAGCCATCGAATGGTTGAGCCAAGCTTTGGCTATCATGGGTGCTAGTTAGCGCATCTGGGTGTAGCTGCTTGGCAATCTGCCGGTAGCGCTTGACGATGCGCTTTTCGTCGGCACTCACTGAAATGCCTAGAAGTGCAAACGGGTCAACGTCAACTAAGTTTGTTAATTCAGTGAAAAGTTCAGCTTTTGGCATGAAAGAAAAAGCAGCCCACGCTAGGTACTTCTAAAATGCCCATTCCTCTCATTTAGATGCTTATTGACTAATGCCTACCCCTGCTAACTATCGTAAAGTCGCGATTTCACTTGCTTTTGCAGGGGCGCTGCCCACCCCTTTACCGTTAGCTTGGCTGCATAAGTTTTATCTCGGTCAGTATTTATGGGGGGTGGCGTATCTGCTGCTAGCACCGACTGGGATTGCGCAGGTCGCCTGCTGTTTGGAGGGCATTTGGTATCTGAGCCAAAGTGATGAGGCTTTTAGCGATCGCTTTCCGAAATCGCCGTTAGCAGCTAACTTCGGTTCGAGTCCTGAAGTGCTGTCAAATTCGGCGAGTAGCACCAGCCCTGATCAGGTAGCGGCTCAAGTCGCAAAAGCGTTGCGAGATTTAGATCAGCTGCGGCAAGAGGGGCTGATGACAGAGTATGAATTTGAGCAAAAACGCCGAACGCTGTTGGAGAAAATTTCATAGTGTAGCTATGTTCAAAAACTTCTTAAACCGGGCTCATCCGCTGCGGCGATCGCTCCAACAAGAACCCTACTATCGCTTTCGATCTTTTGCAGAATTAGATCTTGCTGCTAGCTGGGGTTTGCGCATTGAGGCCAATACGGCCAGCATTGATGATTGGCTACGACTGCCAGGAATTTCTATCCATCAGGCTCGCAGTCTATACCAGCTCACCCAAAGCGGGCTTTCGTTCAACTGTATAGAAGATGTGGCGGCTGCCTTGAGCCTACCAGTGCAGCAAATTTCGCCTTGGCAAAGTGTGTTGCAGTTTTGCTATTACGACCTTGATCTGCGGCTAGAGGCGATCGCCATCGATGCGAATCAAGCAACGGCTGATGAACTAGCCACGATTCCGGCGGTTGATATCTTTTTGGCGCGGGCGATGGTTCACTATCGCCAAACCGGCCCCTACAAAGACCTCGCTGATTTACAGAAACGCCTGCGATTAACGACGGCAGTCGCGGTTGAACTGCTTCACTATCTGCGGTTTTAGACGGCGGACTGAGTTAAATAGAGCGACCTAATTAAATTACGGATACAGCAAACTCACTGCATTCGCCCCCCGACCCCCAATTCTGGGGGAGGTCGCTGGCCTGGAAAAGTACTGATTGCCCAGCTGACAAAGATTTGGTACGTCTTGACTCAGAGCCCCAGCATTGGGGACGGGGGCGTTTCGGCAATGTTATTTCATCTTCAGTTTAATTAGGCTGACCTACAACTCAACAGGCTGAAGGCGCAAGCTAATCACTAATGTCTAAGCGACCAATTTTTTCTAAGGGCCAAAAGCGGAAGAGCGCGCGGCCAATGACATTTTGAATCGGTAAAAAGCCCCAGACATGAGAGTCGTTGCTGTCGTTGCGATTATCGCCCATGACAAACAAGCTACCAGCCGGGACGGTGACGGGCGGCATTTCATAGTTAGGGGCAGCTAGGATGTAGGGCTCAGTTAGCGGTTGAGCGTTGACGATGACCTGACCCTGACTGACCTGTACCGTTTGCCCTGGTAGGCCAATGACGCGCTTAATAAAAGCCTGACTGGCTAAATAGCCGTATTCCTGGAGCTGCGGCGGCGGCTCAAAAACGGTAATATCGCCCGCGTGCGGTAAGTGCAAATGATAGGAGACTTTTTCGACGAGGAGGCGATCGCCGACTGCCAGCGTCGGCACCATCGAAGGCGAAGGAATAAAGCGCGGTTCAGCAATGAAAAAACGAATAAAAAAGGCGAGCGTGAGGGCAATAGCAACTAGCCGAGCATTGTCTGCAACCAGCTTACGCCAGCCACTTCTGGGCTTATCCTCCGTTTTCTGGCCTACCTTCTGACCCGCTTTCTGGTCGATTTTCTCATCTGCTTTCGGCACAGCAACCGGCAAATCATTCTTGTCTAGCATCGCGTCTTGGGTATCTTTTGCATTGAGCCTCTTTTGCACTAAGCATATTAAGCATACTTGAGCTATCAGTGACCATAGCATTCTGCTGACGGCTGTTGGGGGGCGATTTCATGAGCAGCGATCGCGGCCTCGGCATTGCGCCTGAGCATGGGCGGCTTAATGCGGCGCAGCGCCGAAGCTGGGAAGCGATCGTTCCATTCAGCTTCGGTAATGGTTGCTAAATTTGCCAGGGTGGGACTGACGTTTTCGGGGTAGGGCGCAAAGTCAGCAATGTCAGTAGCTTGCGCAAATCGCTGGTTCCAGGGGCAGACGTCTTGGCAAATGTCGCAGCCTGCAACCCAGTTTTGAAGATTTTGAGCGATCGCTTCCGGCAGCACCTCAGCTCGATTTTCAATGGTGTGATAGGCAATGCAGCGGTTGGCATCGACGACACCCGGCGCGCGAATTGCCGCCGTTGGGCAAGCCTCAAGGCAGCGCGTGCAGGTACCGCAGTGGGCAGTATGGGGCGCATCGGCAGCTAGCGGTAAGTTGGTAATAATCTCACCCAAAAAGACCCAAGAACCGTACTGGCGGGTGATCACGTTGCCGTTTTTGGCGATCC
>QBMP01000166.1:6851-9941 GCA_003242115.1 Phormidesmis priestleyi | reverse complement strand
CCACATAAGTCGGCGCATCGGGCGGTAGGCTACCGCCAACTTGATAATCGTAAGAAGAATAATCGTAAGATTGGGTCATATTATTTCCTTATCCAGCTCGTAGGCGATCGCCAAAATACTGTCGGTACAAATCACAGCGAAACACCACATCATTGCCCTGCAAATGCACCAGCCCCATACTGTTGAGCTGAAACGCCTGCACCGACTCCAGCCGCACTGGCTGCGGGCTCATCACCAGCCGCTTCACCGCCGCCACCATATCGGGCCGCTGCTCCAAATTCCACAAATGCCGCCGCAAATGATCGCAATATAGCCCTGATTCTGTCGGCGCGATTTGCAGCAAATCCGCCAGCGAACTATCGCCCCGCGCCACCTCATACAGCGCCATCCGCACCAAATAAGGATGGCCCCCCACCATTGCCATCAAATCCTCCACCTGCGCCGGACTCCACCTCAGCCCGTGCCGCTGCGCCAAATCCTGCACCTGCGCCGCATCAAACTCCGGCAGCTCAATCGGCAAGCCCACATTAAACGGCGACTGGTTAATATTCATTGGAATATAAACCTCTGTAGAATGCACCACCACCAGCCGCAGCTTCTTCCACAGCGCATTACTTTTGGCCGCTTCATGCCAAGCCCTTAACAATCCAAAAAAGTCCGACGCAATCTCCGGATGATTAAACACCATATCCACTTCATCCAGACCCAAAGCCAGCGGCTGCGAAATTTCCGGCAGCAAATACTCTTCAAAATACGCCGTGCAGTTGTCCTTACTGCCAAAAATCTCATCCCACTGCTCGTTCAGCCGATTCGGCAGGCGCAGCCGCCGCCCCACACTGGCGCAAAACCACCGCAAAAACTTATCCAAATCGCTAAATATCGCGGCATCGGCAATTTGAAAACTCAGCGGCACCGTCATACAGTCCTGCTGCTGACTCGCGTAGTGCAAAATCCGCGCCATCAATGAGGTTTTACCCATTTGCCGGGGGGCTTTAATGCGAATCAATGACCCTGGCTTAGCGATCGCCTCATAACACCGCGCCTCAATGGGCGATCGCTCCACATAAAACCCCGACGCCAAATCCACCTGCCCTTCAGGTAGCTCCGGTTCTGCAACCGGCACCGGAGGTGTGTGGGGCGTTTCGTAAAGGGGCAGCGCAGAAGAGGGCACAAACGAGGAAGTCAACAGAGTCGTTGACGTGGGTGAGAGCAAGCTCAGAATCTCTTCAATCAGGCCGGGGGTATGGGTCGGATGGCTCCATTCTCGCTGCTGAATTTGATCCAAATATCCCCGCAGGTCGTAGTTTAGCGGCGAGCTGAGCGGAAAGTTCACCCGCACCGGCAATATCACCGGCTTCCCAGTTGCCCGCGTATCTTGCAGTTCCTTGGCGCGACGGACTTCTTCGGTCACCATTTCACTGCGCGCCGAGTGCTCAGAAAGCAACAGCAAAAAGTAATCACAGGCCACCAGTTCTTGATCAATCCGCGCCGACCAGCGATCGCCCAAACGAATACTCTCAGCCGCCATAAACGCGCTGTGCCCCGCCGATTGCAGCCCCTGATACAGCGCCTGAGCCAAGTCCACATCCGGCGCTTGACTCCGATAGCTGATGAAAACCTTGGCCGATAAGCCCGTAGATAAATTGGCCGATTCAGCAGGCGATCGCACCATCAGCACCGGCACATCCGATTCAGGAATGCCTTCTAAATCAATCGAAATACAGCCCAGATCAAAAGCATTTGAGAGCGATCGCCCCGCAAACAGCCCATCGTAAAACCCCACCGCAAACTCCAGCGCCGCCGCATCCCCCACCGCTCGCTTCATCCCCACGACCGTATCAATTTGTTGATAAATAGCCTCCGCCTGCACCGCCGAGTAGCAAGCATTTAGCACCACACAGCCAATCTGTTGTTTAAAGGCCCCAAACAGCTTTGTTAACGCAGTCGCACCGACCAAATGCACACCGCCGGAATCATTTTCTAGTAAGATGCCTTTTTCCCCACTGCCATGCCCACAGAAATGCACAATATAGGGATCATGATCCAGCAGCGATCGCCGCAAATCATCTGGCCTAGTCGCCCATTGCGACACAATTTTGAACTGGTCACGATCGCGCGATCGCTCTAGCGCCGTCGTAATTTCGCGCACCTCTTGATCCAACCGCAGCCGAGAGGTTCCGCTCGGATTGGCACTCAAAATTAAAATAGTTTTCATAGGTGCATGGGTAGGTGCATGGGGGCGGTCTGCAATCAGCCAAGAGCGTTGATATGCGAACCATAATACCACCGCAAAATTCAGCCTTTTCCTCAACGCTGAGCCAAAGCACATCGACTGCGTTAAGGGTGATCAGCAGCTCCGGGTGAATCTGGACGAATTGGATCTACTTGGATCTACAGCCAATAACAGGCGGTGTCGGTGCGGCAGCAAAATTCGGGGCCGTCAGTGCTAGCCTAGAGAAGGATTTTCGGCACGGCAGAGTGAGCTGTTTGTGCGGATGATTTCGTCCTTGTATCGCTGCTGTATCACTGCTGTTTCATGAGCAAAATTGTTGTTGGTTTATCGGGTGGAGTAGATAGCTCTGTAGCGGCTGCGACCCTTCATAATCAGGGCCATGAGGTGATTGGTCTGACCCTTTGGCTGATGAAAGGCAAAGGGCAATGCTGCTCTGAAGGCATGACCGACGCGGCGCAGCTCTGTGAAGAGCTTGGCATTGAGTACAGCGTGGTGGACTCGCGTGAGGTGTTTGAGAAGCAGATTATTAACTATGTGGTAGATGGCTACGCTCAGGGCGTGACGCCTTTGCCCTGTTCGCAGTGCAATAGCACGGTCAAGTTTGGCCCGATGCTCAGCTACGCCATGAATGAAATGGGCGCTGATTATATTGCCACGGGTCACTATGCGCAGATTACTCGCAATGCCGAAACCGGACGCTATGAGCTGCGCCGTGCGGTAGATCGCAATAAGGATCAGTCCTATTTTCTCTATGATTTGACGCAGGCGCATTTGGCAGCAACTCAGTTTCCTTTGGGCGATAAAACCAAGCCGCAGACGAGAGCGATCGCGACCAGCCTCGGCCTGCACACCGCCGA
>QBMP01000166.1:3647-6841 GCA_003242115.1 Phormidesmis priestleyi | reverse complement strand
GCATGGCTCAATGAAAACCTTTTTGGAAAAATATCTAGCCCCCAAACCCGGTGAGATTGTTGATACTAGCGGCAAAGTTCTCGGTCAGCATGACGGCATTCAAAACTACACCATTGGTCAGCGCAAAGGGCTAGGCGTTGCTGCGCCCAATCCTTTGTACGTGGTCAGCCTAGATGTCGGGCGCAATCAGGTAATTGTGGGTGAGCGCGACAGTGTAACCTCGCCTGAGTGCAGCGTCCACAGGGTCAACTGGGTTTCGATTGCCGAGCCGAGTAGCCCCATTCATGCCCAGGTGCAGATTCGCTACCGCTCAGCCGCTGTGGGGGCGACGATTGTTCCAGCTGCGCCCGCCGTTGCATCAGTAGTTGCGTCAGAAGAAGATGACTCGCTGCCAGCAAATAGACTAGGCCGTGTCAAAATAATTTTTGATGAACCCCAGTTTGGGGTAACGCCCGGACAGGCGGCTGTCTGGTATGAAGAGGATGGACGGGTGCTAGGGGGCGGTATTATTGAGCCCGTGAGCGCCCAGATTCACTAAGACAGCGCCAGATGCAGTAATTTAGGAGATTTATTTTGAGTGACGTAAAAGACGGTATCGCTCCCCATGGCGGTACGCTGATCAATCGTTTGGCGAGTGCTGAGCAAAAACAGACTTTTTTAGATAAGGCTGATAGTTTGCCGCGAGTGACGTTAGATCAGCGGGCGGCTTCTGATTTGGTGATGATTGCAATTGGTGGGTTCAGTCCGCTGACAGGCTTTATGGCTGAAGCGGACTATCTCCCGGTGGTGAGTGATATGCGCTTAGCGAGCGGCTTACCCTGGTCAGTGCCGGTGACGCTTTCAGTCACGGAAGCGGTGGCTGAGCCGCTAAAAATTGGTGAACTCGTCCGCTTAGATGATGAAACGGGCCGCTTTATCGGCGTGCTAGAGCTGAGCGAAAAGTATACTTACGACAAGCAAAAAGAAGCGATTAATGTCTATCGCACCGATGAGGATAAGCACCCCGGCGTAAAGGTGGTTTACGATCAAGGGGCGATTAACTTGGCGGGTGATGTGTGGCTGTTAGAGCGCGACCCGCATCCGCTGTTTCCCGACTATCAAATTGACCCGGCGCAGTCGCGTCAGCAATTTCGCGATCGCAATTGGAAAACCATCGTCGGCTTTCAAACCCGCAACCCGATTCACCGGGCTCATGAATACATTCAAAAGTGCGCCCTAGAAACCGTAGACGGCCTGTTTTTGCATCCTTTAGTGGGCGCAACCAAAAGCGACGACATTCCGGCAGATGTGCGAATGCGCTGCTACGAAATTATGATGGAGCACTATTTCCCCCAGGATCGGGTGATTTTGGCAATTAATCCGTCAGCAATGCGCTATGCGGGGCCGCGTGAAGCGATTTTCCATGCCCTAATTCGCAAAAACTACGGCTGCACTCACTTTATTGTGGGCCGTGACCATGCAGGCGTGGGGGACTACTACGGCACCTACGACGCGCAGGCCATTTTTGATGAATTTGAGCCGGGTGAATTGGGAATTGTGCCGATGAAGTTTGAGCACGCTTTTTACTGCACCCGTACCAGCACGATGGCGACGACTAAAACCAGCCCAAGTTCGCCGGAAGAGCGGATTCACCTGTCGGGCACTAAAGTTCGAGCGCTGCTACGAGAAGGCAAGCAGCCACCGCCAGAGTTTTCTCGGCCTGAGGTGGCGGCAGAGCTGATTAAGGCGATGCAGGAAAAGTAGTGCAGAGAAAGTAGTGCAGAGTACGCGCGATCGCTGCTGTCCAAGCTAGATTGAAGCTAGATTGGACAGTATGCTAGATCAAAGCAAAGAAGGTGGGATCTGATGGGTGTAAGCCGACGAGCGTTAATTCAGCAAGCGGGCGCGGTAGTAGCGGCTTTGGGCCTCACTGACTGGGCGTTAGGCGCTGGTTTGGGCCGAGGGTTGACGCCCGCCACTGCCAAAAATTACGCTCAAGCTTTAGCACAGTCAGCCGGACGGAAGCTAGCCCTTTTAATTGGCATTGATGAGTATGCCCCCGGTGCCTTTACCCCTGAGCAAAACGGTCGGCTAGCGGGCGCGGTTACCGATGTGGCTCTGCAAAAAGAGCTGTTGATTCGTCGGTTTGGCTTTTTGCCTGCGGATGTGGTTTGTCTAACCAATCAGCAGGCGACGCGGATTGGGATTTATCAAGCTTTTATAAACCACTTATTCAATCAGGCAAAACCTGGCGATGTGGTGGTTTTTCACTTTAGTGGCTATGGCGCACAGGTGCGCTTAGGTGAAGCGGTAGGCACTCCAGACGTTGCTCAAGACGTTAGCGGATATCAGGAAACGGTGCGATCGCTCGTGCCTTACGACGGCCTTTACCCACCGAAAGCAGCCCGGCCCCCAATGACATTACCGAAACTGAGCTTAAAGCGCTGTTAAAGCAGCTTAAAACTAAAAATGTGACGACGGTTTTAGATGCAGGCTTTACCGATGCCGCCACGCCGTTTTCTGGCGGGTTGCGATCGCGCACTCGCTCAGCGATTGTCACGGGCCAGCCGCCAGTCCCTTTCCCGCTGCTGGCTAACCAGCGATCTGGGTTAGTTGACGCGCCCTTTCCAGGGACTGTTTTACGCGCAGCCGACGTCGATCAAGTGGTGATTGAGCGCCCTTGGAATGGCTTTAGCGCCGGAGCCTTTACCTATGAGCTAACGCAGGATTTATGGACAGCGCCTGTGCCAGTAACGGTAGGGCGGGCTTTAGGGCGATCGCAAGAAACCCTCATGCGCTGGGGCGGCAGCCGTCAGCTGCCGGTTGCTAGCGTCAAAGGCACAGCCATTCAAGCGCAGCTTGATCTCACCAAAACCCCACCGCTTTACGACACGCCGCTGCTGACGGGCACTCGCGGGCAAGGCGTGATTCAAGATATCAGCGCCGATGGTAAAACGGTGACGCTATGGCTAGGCGGATTGCCTGCGCGGGTGCTGGAATATGTCGGCCCACCAGCGGTGATGATGTGCGCCGGGCAAAAGCTACAGGTGCGATCGCACAGTGGCCTCACCGCCAAAGCTCGACCTATTAGCAATCTCAATCCCACCAGCCTCACCAACCTTCCCAATGGCGCTGTGCCGCTGCAAGTGGGTCTGCCGGTGTGGGAAGCCGTTCGCGTATTGCCCAAAAGTATTGATCTAATCGTGGCACTCAAC
>QBMP01000166.1:0-3637 GCA_003242115.1 Phormidesmis priestleyi | reverse complement strand
GAACGAGTAGATGCCACCAGTGCCCTAGCGGCCCTACCTTTTGTCACGTCTACGTCAGATACCGACCTGCCCGCCGACTGCTTGCTGAGTAAGCCGACCCCTAAAAAAGCAGAAACACTCACAGCCAGCTTAAATCCAGAAAAACTCTCGGACTCACAGTCTAGTGCCGCGACTGACCCGGCACCTGAAGAGCCGCCGAACCCCGCCGCAGAAGCAGGCAAACTAGGCTATGGATTGTTTTCGGTAGCGCGATCGCTTATTCCCGGCACCCTCACGCTAAAAGAAGAAGCGATTAAACCCGCCATCAGCCGTCTCACGCCCAAGCTACAGGCACTGATGGCGCTAAAGATGCTGCGCCTCAGCGAAAATCAAGCCTCTTCGCAGCTTCCTGTGCGCGTCACGTTAGAACAAGTTAAAGCGTCAGACAGCACCGACAAAAAGCGGACTGAAAAGCTGTTGATCAGCCGTCAAACACTGCAATCTGAACAACTTTCAGAAGCTGTCAAAAACGACAACATAGAAGGGCTAGCACCTGAGGTACCGTTGGGCAGTCGAATTCGCTATCAGCTATTCAATCAGGGCAATGCGCCTATTTACTACAGCCTGATCACGGTCGACGCAAGAGAAAGGCTATCGGCTTTTTGCCCAGTGAATCGTCTATCGGTCGCGCAATCGGCAATGACCAAGCCTGCTGTTTCCGTGGTAGAAGACGGCAGAAGTGAGCGGATGAACCGGGCGATCGCCTCTGCCAGCATTGCCCCCAACAGCGCCATCACCATTCCTAGCAACGATCTCGACTGGAGCGTGCAAAGCCCCACTGGCGCAGTCGAAACCTACGTTATTTTCAGCACGTCGCCCCTCAATCAAACCCTCACTTTACTCAGCGCCACGAGCAGCGACGCTCGCATGAGCCCGGTGCCCAATCCTTTAGCCGTCATCGAAGCGCTGCTATCTGATCTGAGTCAGGGCAACGACACCGACGCTTACAGTCTTGATGTCTCGCAGTGGGCAGCACTCAACTTCACCTACAGAGCGGTGTAATTTGCTTAAACGCGCTTTTAGACGGCTTGTTGAAGCGCAACATCCTCGTACAGTACGGACAATGGCACTTTAAGTTCTAGGCTCTTAAACTCGACAACAACGTCAGTGTCGTCTCCTTTATCCTGATATATTTGCAGCGTCCATAAACTGCCCTCTGAGCGCCTGAATATTTCCACTCGCCGATGTCTTGTATTAATCAGTACGTATTCTTCTAAGCTCTCAAAAGATTGATAGTCAACAAACTTATCACCCCGATCAAAAGCTTCTGTAGAATCAGAGAGGACTTCAATAATGAGCTTTGGGAAACGCTTGGAATTTGATGTTTCACGATCAACTGGGTTACAGGTTACGAATATATCAGGGTAATAGTAGTTACTTCTTGCCACTAGCTGCGCTTTAACATTAGCCATATACATGCTACAGCCTGATCCTTTCAGGTGTATCCGAAGCGCGAACAAGGCATTTTGGGACAAAACATTATGAACATCGGTAGTACCAGACATTGCATAAGCTCTGCCATCAATGTACTCATGCTTAACAGGGCTTTCTGCTTCAAAAGCCAAATATTCTTCTGGCGTGAGTCGATCATCAGAGAGCTGCGCAATCATAGGCTTAGACAGGAAAAGGGTTTTTGATTTAACTATAGCGCCTATTTTTAAATCACTCTGAAGCTGTTACGGCTTCTTCTCGTAGGGCTTCATCTTCGAGCAAGCTCTCATCTGTTGGCTGCTCAGAGGTTGGCTGCGCGTCTATTGATCCAGATGCTGGTTCAGCACTGACTTCAATCTCTTCAACTGGATCGGGTGCAGCCGCTTTGATCTTGAAGGTAAGCTTACCTGCTTTGGTCACGCCAATTTTTACGGTACTGCCTTCAGTAAAGCTGTTTTCTAAAATCAGCGTAGCCAGCGGATTTTCTAACTCACGCTGAATGGCACGCTTGAGCGGACGAGCGCCATATGCAGGATCGTAGCCCGCATCGGCGACGTGATCGATGGCGGCTTCGGACATTTCGAGGGTGATTTTTTGGTCGGCTAGCAGGCGGTGAATGCGCTGAAGCTGAATGGTGATGATGCTGCGCAGCTCTTTTTTGCTGAGGGCGTGGAAGAGAATCAGGTCATCAATGCGGTTAAGAAATTCGGGGCGAAAGTGCGATCGCAATGCCCCCAACACCAACGCCTGCATTTCGCCATACTTACTATCATCGCCCGCGACATCAAGAATATACTCACTGCCGATGTTGCTCGTCATCACAATTACGGTATTGCGAAAATCTACCGTGCGCCCTTGCGAATCGGTAATGCGGCCATCATCGAGCACCTGCAACAGAATATTGAACACATCGGCATGGGCTTTTTCGACTTCATCTAGCAGCACCACCGAATAAGGCCGACGGCGGACGGCTTCTGAGAGCTGTCCGCCCTCCTCATAGCCCACGTATCCCGGCGGGGCACCCACGAGTCGAGAGACTGAATTTTTCTCCATGTATTCAGACATATCTAGGCGCACGAGCGCTTCTTCAGTATCAAATAAAAAGGAAGCCAAGGCGCGGGCTAGCTCAGTTTTACCCACCCCCGTTGGCCCCATAAAGAGAAAAGAGCCGATGGGCCGACCGGGATCTTTCATGCCCGCTCTGGCCCGTCGAATCGCTGCTGACACGGCAGTTACCGCTTCTGACTGACCAATCACACGCTCGTGCAAGTGCTGCTCTAACTGCAACAGCTTTTGGCGCTCAGATTCCATCAGCCGGTTTACCGGAATGCCCGTCCAGCGGGCAACAATTTCGGCAATGTCCGCTTCGGTGACCTGCTCTTGCAGCATCGTCAGCCCCTTAGACTGTAGCGCCTGCTGTTTTGCATCTAACGTCTCTAGCTCTTGCTGAATTTCTTCTAAGCGGCCATATTTGAGCTGAGCCGCCCGCTCTAGATCATTAGCGCGCTCAGCTTGGCTCATCCGCAGGCGGGTGCGTTCTTCTTCTTCTTTAAGCTCGGTAATGGCATCAAGGGTTTCTTTTTCAGTGTGCCACTGTTCGTCGAGTATTTTCTGTTCTTTCGCGAGCGTTTCAATCTCTTTTTTGATTCCAGCTAGGCGTTGACGAGAGGTTTTGCTCGATGAGCCAGCGGCCTTTTCACTTTCCAAAGAAAGTTTCTCCATTTCTAGCTGCATCAGCCGTCGGTCAATAATTTCTAGCTCTTCGGGCTTAGAGTCTATTTCCATTTTGAGCTTGGCAGCGGCTTCATCGATCAGATCAATCGCTTTGTCGGGGAGGAAGCGATCGCTAATATAGCGATCCGATAAAGTCGCTGCCGCCACCAGCGCCGAATCCAAAATCGTCACCCCGTGATGCACCTCGTAGCGCTCTTTCAGCCCGCGCAAAATCGACACCGCATCTTCCACGCTCGGCTGACCGACATACACCTGCTGAAAGCGCCGCTCCAGCGCGGTATCTTTTTCAATATGCTTACGGTACTCATCTAGCGTACTTGCCCCAATGCAGCGCAAGCCGCCTCTCGCCAGCACCGGTTTGAGCAAATTGCCCGCATCGACATTATTTTGTCCGGCCCCAGCCCCAATCACCGTATGCAGCTCATCAATAAAC
>QBMP01000165.1:9344-9948 GCA_003242115.1 Phormidesmis priestleyi | reverse complement strand
CGATGATTAAAGTCAAGCAAGGGGGTGTGGCGGTGGCGCTAGAAGTATGGCAGGTGCCTTTGATGGGGTTAGGCATTGTGCTCTCGCAAGAGCCGCCCGGACTCGCCATTGGCAAGGTAACGCTGCACGATGGCGAAGAAGTGCTGGGCGTGATTGGTGAACCGCTGACCGTAGAGGGCAAAAAAGAGATTACCCAGCACGGCGGCTGGCGAGTTTATCAGGCAACGCTTTAAGCACCTGTTGCCAACAGATATTTGTTATCAATACCTTTCTCTTTCTTTGGCGATCGCCTTCTCTCTCTTTCGTTAGAAGCACCTGTATGCAGCTAACAGTAGGATAAACACTGATCACTCAAGTCATTCAAGAGAAATTTTTTATGCTAACGCTACTGATTGAAAAATTGACAGCTTCCATCAGACAGCTGTTTAATGCCCTGACCCAGCGCATTATCAGACTTCAGTCAAAACTACAGTTGCTTGAGCTACAGCGATTTGTTGCTATAGCCTTCGTCGGCCTATTTTTACTCACTACCAGCGTCGATAGCGCCGATCTCAAGCCCAGCACCAAGGCCATGCTCAACGACATGATTGCCCGGGGTGCAGAC
>QBMP01000165.1:5243-9334 GCA_003242115.1 Phormidesmis priestleyi | reverse complement strand
GTGCAGACGGTCGCCCAGTGACTACCGGCCAGTGGCAATCTGAAAACGAGAGCCTACAGGGGAAACCTGCTAAGCAAGCTAAGCGAATTGTCAAAGAATCCGCTGATGCCATTGATGAAATGGGCGACATCTATCCCGAGAACGCCAAGACAGTACTACCAGGGATGACAAGCGATCGCCTACCCAAGGATAAGCGCTAAGAAAATCATTTCAGCGCTTGTACATTTTTCCACCAATAGCCAGCTTTCAATAGTTGGCTCTCAATTTTCAATAATGCTTGGCAATAATTTTGGCAAGCCCCGGAACAGCAGCGGCAACATCTCGCTTAACTGAGTTGCGCAGCTTTTTATAAGCACTACCGATTAAGCCGTCGCTGGCCTTGCGCTCAATTCGAGCATCGGTAGTGCTTAAAATAACATCGGCGGTGCGATCGCTGTTTTCACTCAGGTAAGCCACCGGATCGCCTGATTTTACGCCTTCTGCCCAAAGCGGATCTAGCGACGCCAACACTTCCGGCAACAGCCGATTAACCGCGCCTGAAACGTAATTGCTGCTAAGCCCTTTGACCGCACCATAGGCAGCTTTGAGCGCCATGCCTGAAAGACCGCTTTTGGCAGCGACCTGCGTATCAATCAGCTGAGTACAGTCAGCGGCAATGCTTGAGCGCACAGCCGCATCTTGAATTTTATCCGTCAATTTCATCTCGAAGTTGGTTAACCCGATAAACTTGCCAATATAGTAAGCGCTAGCAGGTGCTCATATGGGCAAATAGATGAACGCACAGACACTCAAAGACGAATAAAAAGCGTTCTTGCGGCCTAAGAGCGCTTTTTGTAATACACTTTTTGGCCTTCATTGGGCACATAAATGCACTCTCTGGCCGCACGCCAGAAGCTCGTCCAAATCGAGTCTTTTGATTCTCGAAAGTGTTCGCCCATCACTGGCTTAATCGCCGCTGTCGCCGCTTTCAGATGGTAGTGGGGCATGTTCAAAAAGAGATGATGCGCAACATGGGTGCCAATATTATGATGAATATTGTTGAAAATGCCATAGTCGCGGTCAATGGTAGAAATAGCCCCTTTCAGAAAGTACCAGCTATCGTTGCGATACCAAGGGATATCGGCTTCAGTATGGTGCAGATACGTGACCAAATCGAGCCAAACGACAAACACTAAATAGGGCATGACGTAAAAATTGAACAAAAAGAGCGGGCCACAGACAAAGCCAACCCCAGCCAAAAAGCCGACAAAAAGAACAATGCAGGTAGTGCTCGTAATCACGTCCCACTTTTCAGAGGCTCTAAATAACGGGCTGCTCGGCAAAAAGTGAGAGCCCTGCCGACCGGGCGACCTGAAAAACAGGTAGAACGGATAGGCAAGCAAAAACAAACTGAAGCGGATGCTTCTACCAACGGGGCCCATTTCGTTGTAAATGTCTTCAGAAATCGGATACCAGCTTTCATCGGTATCAATGTTGCCAGTGTTGGCATGGTGGGTGCGGTGACTAATCCGCCAGCCGTGATAGGGCACCAAAATAGGCGTGTGAGTCAGATGGCCAATCAAATTGTTGAGCCATTTGTGCTTTGAGAAAGAACCGTGGCCGCAGTCGTGACCGATGACGAACAGCGCCCAAAACATCGTGCCCTGAGCGAGCCAAAAAAGCGGAAAGAACAACCAGGAATTGAGACTGTAAGCGATCGCGTAAAGGCCCGCAACAACGCCAATATCTAAGAAAAAGTAAGCGAGCGATCGCTGCGTCGAAGGCTCAAAGCAGTAGTTAGGAATCGCATCTTTGAGATCTTTCAGGGTAAATGGAAGCTCGGACTCTCTGGAAAAAGATGAAGTGGGACGAGTGGGCCTAGTACTTAGTTGCACGTATTACCTGTTTAGTTGACATAACCTTTGCGCCTCTAGGATTGACACAAGTGCAGCACCTGCTAACACCCTAAATCTGCATTCCATGACATGCACTCTGGATTTGCATCCTAAGATTTGCACTCTAGATCTGCTTAGAAGCGCATTTACAAAGCTTCACAATACTATATTTCGTAAGATCGTTGACAATTAATATGATCTTCAAGGTGGCGCTCTATCGAACAGGCTGATAGTTTGTTCACCTGATGACTTTTAGGGCTGACGCCTACCGTGCATTCACTGGGATTCTCAAGCAAATGAGGAGAAAATGAGGGATCAGGGGCAAGCTCTGGGCGTGGTTCAGCGGCGGGTCACACTTTCGCCGTGCTCGCGTAGCTTTCTAAGGGAATCGCGTAGGCTAAAGCCTATCGTCAGCCTCTTTGAGTGATTGCCTCATATGAGTCAAGTCATCTCCGTCGCCGCCAGCTTATTGCCCTCAGTTCGCCAAGACATTGGTATCCAAGTGCTTTCGCGATCGCAACCGGTCAGCCATCTTGCAGATTGGTATCAGGTGAGCCGGAAGTTCATTTATCAGTAGGGAGTATTGAGGTCTGAACTATCTGTGCATCTGTGGGCTCATTCATAGGTTTGATGTGTAGTTAATTATAAGTAATGGTAGAGCTCAAAACTATCGGCCCACTATCTTTTGTACCAGAGTAAAGAGGGATAATCTCCATCCAATGGGAAACAACAGGCCAAAGGGAAAAAACTACTATGGCAGTGTAGGAAATTTGGATTAGGCATCAATACTTTGCATTGATACCGGCCTACGTTGTCCATTCTATTAACAGTTGTTTCTTGAGCTTTTTTCTATGAAAAACAAATCCTTGACTACTTGGCTAGGTACTGGTGCGATTGCCCTAAGCCTTGCCGTTCTGCCTTCTACCCTACCCGCATCTGCTCAAACTGATACCGACCCCATAACTCCTGGTGACACGGCTACTACCACTGATGACGACGGATTTGACTGGGGCTGGTTGGGTCTTCTTGGCCTAGTAGGTCTAGCGGGTCTGAAAGGTCGCGATCACGACAACAACCGGCGTAGTTAAAGCCCAAGGAGATGCCTAGAGCCAGTTCTATGGCCGAAAACCTTAACTCACGGATGCTTCATAAGGTCTCCGCTGCCGGAGCGGGCGCGTAAAGGTTCCACAGAATTGCTTACTGGCCAGTCTCATCAGCACTGGCCAGAACTGCTGGGTTTCAAGCGCTTCGAGAGAGCGTAGAATCTGTTTGATAGACCAAACCAAAAAACCGGCCAAACCAGCTCAATAAAACAGTTCAGTAAAACAGCCAAATCGCTCAGTCCGCTAGTGGCTCAATACACGCTGACGATTCGTTACGAGGGCTGTTGACAGTTTTACTGACCGGATACAGTTGCATTGCGTCAGTTTCGTAGGGGCGCAAAATAGGCTGCAGGCGATCGCGCTGTTGCAAGCTCGGATCTAGCCATAGGTCATAGTCTTCAGGATGCACAATGACCGGCATTCGGTTGTGAATTGGCTGCATCAATTCATTGGGTTCGGTAGTGAGAATGGTGCAGGTTTCCAAGTAGCTGCCGTCGCCGCTTTCCCATGTATCCCAGAGTCCTGCAAAGCCAAAGAGCGATTGCGTTTTGAGCTGAATATAGTAAGGCTGTTTTTGCCCGCCCTTTAGATTATCTGAGCGCTGCCATTCATAAAAGCCATCGGCAATAATCAAGCAGCGCCGCCGCTTAAAGGGCGCTCGAAAAGAGGGTTTTTCAGCGGCTGTTTCGGCGCGCGCGTTGATCATGCGGCTGCCGATACTGGGATCTTTTGACCATGAAGGCACTAAACCCCACTGAAAAATTCGGGACTCTCTCGCCTCTTCGCTTTGAGTGATCGCTGACACTGGCTGCGTCGGCGCAATGTTGTATCTAGGCTGAAGATCAGGGATATGCAGTAGCCCAAAAGCTTGGGCAATGGCCTCACCTGAGTGCGTTTGGGTATAGCGTCCACACATAAAACCCACCCATATGAAATGGCTTAAGCAGCCTGTTATTTTTATTGTGCTAATTTTCCTCTGAACTCAGCGCTAGCTCAAAGTATCTTTTAGCTGAGATTTAGCCGTCTCTAACGCCTCTGGCAGCTTGGCGGCATCCCGGCCACCCGCCTGGGCAAAATTAGGCCGACCGCCGCCGCCGCCGCCGCACAGCTTGGC
>QBMP01000165.1:0-5233 GCA_003242115.1 Phormidesmis priestleyi | reverse complement strand
TTTACCGGCTTGCAGCCCTTGGGCGATTGCTGACTGACTAAAAGCTGCCACCAAAGTGACCTTATCATCAGCCACCGCAGAACCCAACACCACGGCTCCCTCACCGAGCTTTTGCAGCAGCCGCTCTGCCGCTGTCTTCAGCGCGTCTGGTTCGACCGCTTCTAAGCTGGCCACAATTACTGAAATATTGCCAAAGGTTTCAGCTTGATTCAAAAGCTGATCAGATTTGACCAGCGCCAATTCAGACTTCAAGGCTGTGAGATCTTTTTGAGCCGTTTTTAGTTCACTTTGCAGGGCTGTGACGCGATCGCTAATTTCCTCAGGCTTGGTCTTAAACCGCGCACTCAAATCACGCACAATGCGATCGCGCACCTCCAAATAGTCCAGCACCGCTGGGCCAGCGACCGCCTCAATTCGCCGAATTCCTGCCGCCACCCCGGTTTCAGAAATAATCTTAAACACCCCGATTTCAGCGGTATTGCCCACATGGGTGCCGCCGCATAGCTCCATCGAAACGCCGGGATAGTCAATCACCCGCACCTGCTCACCATATTTTTCGCCAAACATCGCCACGGCTCCTTTAGCCTTAGCCTCAGCGATGGGCATCGTTTGCACCTGGGCGCTGTGCGCTTCAGCAATCCAGGTATTCACCTGCATTTCCACCTGCTGCAACTGCTCAGGGCTTAGCGCTTGGGGCGCATGAAAATCGAAGCGCAGCCGGTCAAAATCCACCAGCGAACCCGCCTGCGAAATCGACTCATCTACCAGAGATTTCAGTGCCGCTTGCAGCAGATGAGTCGCCGTGTGATTAGCTTGAACGCGGCGGCGACAGGCCCGATCAATTTTGGCGCTGAGCGCATCGCCGACTTTCACCACGCCGCGCTCTACCTTGCCAAAGTGAACAAAAAACGCCCCTTCTTTTTTCACATCCTCAATCCGAATGAGCAGATTTTCGCCCGATAGATAGCCGCGATCGCCAATTTGCCCACCCGACTCTGCATAAAAAGGCGTCTGATTCAGCACTAGCTGCACCGAACTACCCGCCTCCGCTTGAGCCACCGATTCACCTTCCATCAGCACCGCTTCAACCGTGCTTTGGCTCACCCACTGCTCATAACCAATAAAGTCAGTCGCCTCAATTTGATCCGCTAGCGTATCTAAGCTGCCCTGCACGGTTAGATCAATCGTCTCATGGGCCTCTTTACCGCGCTGACGCTGCGCCTCCATTGCAGCCGCGAAGCCCACTTCATCGACCGCAATTCCGCTTTCTTCAGCAATTTCTTGGGTCAGCTCTAGCGGAAAGCCATAGGTGTCGTACAGCTTGAACGCATCTTGACCCGTCACCTGTTGAGGGTTTTCAGCCAAAATGTCAGCCAGCAGCTTTTCGCCGCGATCTAGGGTTTTAAGAAACTGGGCTTCTTCTCTGGAAAGCTCATTTTTGATCGCTTGTTCGCGCGATCGCACCGCCGGATACGCCGCTTCTGATAGCGCTATTGCGGTTTCAGCCACCTGCGTTGTAAATAGCTCACTAATGCCTAGCCGCTTACCGTGACGCACCACCCGCCGAATCAGGCGGCGCAGCACATACCCTCTACCCGTATTGTCAGCAGCAATGCCATCCGCCACCATATGCACCACTGCGCGCACATGATCCCCAATCACTTTGAGCGATACTTTTTCAGCATCAGTGGCAGATGCGTAATTGATAGAGGCGATCGCAGCCGCCGTTTCAATAATTGGAAAAATTAAATCAGTCTCATAATTATTCGCCGCTCCCTGCAAAATTTGAGCCATCCGCTCAAGCCCTAAGCCCGTATCAATATTCTGTGCTTGCAAAGGCGTCAATACCCCCATTGCATCGCGGTTGTACTGCATAAAGACCAGGTTGTAATACTCAATAAAGCGACTGTCATCTTCGAGATCGATGCCCTGATCGCCCCGCTCCGGATGAAAATCGTAATACAGCTCAGAGCAAGGCCCACAAGGCCCAGTCACCCCTGACTTCCAGAAATTATCTGCTTCGCCCATGCGAATGATCCGATGAGGTGCAATTCCAATTTCGTCGCGCCAAATTGCAAACGCCTCATCATCCTCTTCAAACACACTCGGCACAATTCGCTCAGGCGGCAGCTTAAACACCTCTGTAGACAGCTCCCAAGCCCAGGCTATTGCCTCTCTCTTAAAATAATCACCAAAGCTAAAATTACCCAGCATCTCAAAAAACGTATGGTGACGAGCCGTGCGCCCCACGTTTTCAATATCGTTCGTGCGAATGCACTTCTGCGCTGTCGTCGCCCGATCAAATGCCGCCGCCTGCTGTCCCAAAAAAATCGGCTTAAATGGCAACATCCCAGCAATCGTCAGCAGCACCGTCGGATCTTCCGGCACCAGCGAAGCGCTCGCTAACACTTTATGCCCCCTAGCTGCATAAAAATCTAGAAATTTTTGGCGAATATCAGCCCCACTTAAAAACGGCAGACGAGCAGCCTGCGATTGACCGGCTAATTGACCGGCTGATTGACTGGCACTCGATTGAGTAAGCTGAGATGAACTTTTCTGAACAGGCATAACAATAGCAGCAGAGAGATAGGACGACGAGGTTCTCCAGATTTGATCAATGGTGCCACACTATTGAGGGTTTCAACCGATTTCGCTCAGCAATTTACGGACGCTCTGCCGCCACTCTAGTGACGACGATCAAAGTCAAAACTGTTTGCATCGAGCTGATCAAAATTTACTTCAGGCTAAAGCGACCGGACAAAATCGAGTGATCAGCGCCTAGTCGTCTATCACTCGGTGCTGATCAATTTGCTGGATACAAAAGCTGATAGGCGATCGCGCAGCCATTGCGACGACCAGCGCCTCATAAGCCCGATGCTGCTTGGCTAACAGTGACTGCGCCTGCAACAATGCCCAGCGCAGCTGCATGTCAGCGTTTTCGGCGGCGGTTGCTACCTTTGCATCTTGAGCCTGCGCCCAGAGCTGTTTGAGCTGTCTTTGGTCGTCTTCGCCGCCTTGAGCGCTGCCGTAGGTTTGGGTTTCAGCGGCGACTCCAGCCATCCAAACCGTACAGTAGCGATCAATTTGCTGACGAGAAAAGGCTGCTGCCACTGCGCTTTCAGCTTTTTCGGATTGCTCGGCTTTTTCGGATTTCTCGGTGAGCGGTTCAACAACTACGCCGCCCAGCCCTGGCAATCCGGCTTTAATGCCCTCCCAAGCGCTGAGGGTGTAGCTCTGTATAGGCATCTCTAGCAAATGCGCTACCAAAAAATGACCCGCTTCGTGATGCAAAATCCGCTGACGATATTCAGACGATTGGCTGCTGAGCAAGTCAATCACCAAATTGCCGCCTTTGCCCTTCAGGCTAAAGCGATCTAGTGCCAGTGCGCCAGCGCAGCCAGTGAGGGCGATCGCCACTGCTCCTGGCGAAATATTTAGCAAAGGCCCCACTAAGCTCAGCAGCATAAAGGCAAATACTGAAACCGCTAGTAGGTTGAAAGTCGTCGGGTTCATGGGCGCAGTCAATCAAAACACAAGCAATCAAAACACAAGCAGAATCGCGGGCAGAACAGGGCTAAGACAAGGATCAAACGGATGATTACTCTTTATAGAATAGTTCTAAACTCTTTTGATCCCCAACATAGCGCCAGTGCCAGGGCTCATAGCTCAATGGAGACGTTGGATCTTGAGGAAACGACATCTCAAAATTGTAAAAAGCAGCGTTTTTCATCAGCCACTGATAGGCCGCTGTTTCTTCAAAGCTTTCTTCTGTATAGGTGTCGGGCTGACTTTCATCAATAAAGTCAACCGCATAGCCGGTGTGGTGCTCGCTATACCCCGGCGGCGCACTGACTTCTGCTCTGGTCTTAGACGTCTCGCCGCGCTCAGCTTTCACGCCAAAAAACAGGTAATTTTGATCCGCAATGGATCGAAATCCAGAGACAACGCCAAGCTGAACCCCTTCGGAGTTGGCTTGTGCGATCATTTTGTTGATGCTAGCCGCAGCCGCTGGCCGGAGCTTGATTTCACTGTTTGAATCTATAGGAACCAGATCCGCGATCGCCGCTTCCGCGTAGCGACGGTGGTGGAGCAATTCTGGGGGATCGTCGCTTTCGCTGCCAGTGGAGTTACCAGTGGAGTTAGCCTCAGCATTAGCGGATGATCCCTTGAGTCTGTCACGGCTAGCTGTTAATACGCCTTTCACCCCATTTGCCTGTGCCCGCACCTGATAGCTAATCGCATTCCACTGCCAAACGGCCAGCGCGCAACCCACGACTAAGCTCATTAGCGCCAATCCACGAATGGGACTCAGCGGCCATTCTCGTGGCCGTTCCACAGTGAACAATTTGCTATTAGGCAACTTATCGCCTTCAGCCGTCACCGATTGCCGACGGGCTTGAGGAATATCATTCTCAGAGGCTTTAATAGGCGGAATACTCACAGATGCGATAAGTTTTGAGCGACAGGTAGTATCAGTATTTGTAGTCAACGGCTTTCAAGAACCACAACACCGGCCTAGTGTATAGCACTTTAGAACGAATCAGCGCAAATCTCTAGTAGTCTCTAATGGCACTCTAACGCTCCACAGTAGCCGTCATTGACGCCGCCAAATCGGCCCAATTCATATCCTCATAATGCTCAAAGGGCTGATGAATCCAAGGATTGTCATGCAGGTAATGGACGGCGTAATCGGGCGTAATCACTGAGCAATCTTTATGCCAAAGGACAGCGGTGCGAATTTCGTCGATATAAAAGCCGTATCGGTGCTTTAGCCATGAAATGCTGCGCTTCAGGCTTTCGCCAGAATCGACCAAATCATCGACCAGCAATACCCGTGATCCCAGGTTTGCGCTCGTCATACTCAAGTCTTTAGAGAACGTAATTGAGCCTCGGCTGCGGTTGCCTTCGCCGCCGTATGAAGCCGTCGAAAGAATCGCCAAGGGCTGATTGGAAATGCGGCAGAGCACATCGCCAATGCGCAAGCCGCCTTTAGCCAAACACACAATCTGATTAAATGGCCAGTCGGAGCGGTGTACCATCAGGGCCAACTGCTCAATGTCGCGGTGATAGTCTGACCAAGATACATAGAGATCTGACATAGAGAAAGCGGAAAGATAGAGTGGGCGGGAAGGTAGAGTGGGCGATATAAAAATTACGATTTAAAAGCAGGCCAAATGGGAATCTATAGTTATTTATACAGGGTTTTTCTATGACTAAAGCAGAACTCAGCGCC
>QBMP01000164.1:2223-9979 GCA_003242115.1 Phormidesmis priestleyi | reverse complement strand
TGATCGCGTCTGCATACTTACCCCAAGCCTGATAAATACGGCCAAATTGAAAGTAGGCAAGGGCAATATTAGGCTGATCGTCAAGCTTTTCTCGAATCGCTAAATCCTGCTGCTGAGCGGCGATCGCTTCCTCGTATTTGCCCCAGTCACGATAGCAATCTGCTATCCAAGCCCACAGATTTGCAACATCGGTTTCTTTGCCTAACTGTTGATAGCGATCGCGGCTTTGTTCATATTGGGTGATCGCGTCTGCATACTTACCCCAAGCCTGATAAATACGGCCAAATTGAAAGTAAGCAGAGGCAATATTAGGCTGATCGTCAAGCTTTTCTCGAATCGCTAGCTCCTGCTGCTCAGCAGTGATCGCTTCCTCGTATTTGCCCCAGTCACGGTAGCAAGCTGCTATCCAGTACCACGAATCTGCAACATCGGTTTCTTTGCCTAACTGTTGATAGCGATCACGGCTTTGTTCATGTTGAGCGATCGCGTCTGCATACTTACTCCAATCCTGATATGTTCGACCCAAATGATAAAGCGCCAATGATTCCTCTTTTAACCGCTGAGTTTCTTGTGCAATCGCCAACATATGCTGAAAACAATCTAGCGCTTCCTCATACTTACTATGCAGCCTTTGGCAAACACCCCAATTTCTCCAATAAAGTAATAAAGCATGGGGTTCAATGCAGCTAGTCAACCGCTCAAAGCATAGCTGATAAAAGTCGTATGCCTTTTCATAATCTTTTTTCTCCTGATAACAAATAGCTAAAGACCATAAAATGTAAGGCATCAGCGATTCATCATCTGAACTGCGAAGCGCTTCCAACAGCTCAATCGACTTATCGTAATACTTCTCTCTCAGGTAGCTGATCGCGGTGATCAGCGTCATCTCTGACTTCTGAGTTTCATTAGATTCTAGCTGCTGTCGCAAAACTTCTAACGCAGGACTCATTTCTTCACCCATCTCTTCAGCCAAGTCCTTGAGAGCACAAAAAATATTGGGTTCTATAGCTTCAAAAATCTCAGTGACATACTCTAATAAATAACTGCCCGCCTCACTACACAACACATACAGCTTACTCACCCGTGCTTTCAATCGCAGCTCTTTAGATAATTCACTGTTTTCAATAACACTCTCTAAAGCTTCAATCACCTCTCCTTGCCGATTAAAGCTTTCGATTCGCCGCAACAGCTGCAATATTTGGTTAAAAACACTATCATCTTCTAAAGCGAGTCCCGTTGCCGTCAGTTTATTGATTAACGCTTTTCGCAAGCGAGCGTTAACTTCTCCCACCTGAGCAATCACCTGCCCCGCAAACAGCAACGCCTTTAAGCTAATGTCCTGTGACTCATCTAAACTATCGCTTCGAGACCAACGAATTCGCGCAGTGGCCTCTCCACCATACAGCGCTATTTTGTCGTAACCCAACGACGGCTGATAGTCGGCTAACCCTTCAAAAAGCCGATTCGCCAGCCGATTGAACTGCCGAGGACTATAGCTGCCGTAATACCCCAGTGCTAGCAAAGTAGGCTCCTCCCAGCGAGGTTCATTCCACCACCTTTGAATCGTCTCTAGCATTTCATCCGGATCTTTATCCGCTATCTCACGGGCGGCAAAGTACTCCTCAAAAGTAAGATGCATAAACCCATATACGTCGGGCGATCGCTCTACAAAAAGCCCGGTTGTCTCTCTTACTCGCCGCAAAAATTCTTCTACCGCCCGAACAATTTCAGAAGACTCCGCTTCCTCTCCCCGCAAATCCGCTAGCCGGGGTGCAAGCTGTTGAATCACCTCAGCATGGGTTACCTGCCCCGAAGGCTTCTCCTCATGCATCCAATAAGCCAGCGGGGCCAACAGCTCCACCACTTCCCCCTCTGGCAACAACACCTTTTGCATATTAGGCAGCTTTTTACTAAGCTGCCAATCCGCCGTCAATGTCTGCACCGCTAATTCATACAGCTTCACCCGCCGCTCAGGGAGCTGCTCGCCATTGCGATGAATCAAAGCCAAAATGGTCAACAGCAGGGGGTTAGTAGTTAACCGCTTCACCCCCTCATTCTGACGAATATCCCTCAAAATTTGCTCAGACTGCCGGTTGCCCTCCAATATCTGCTGTTCTAAGGTCGCCTCTGGCTTTTGAGCCTTTTCGATAGCCCCACACCAGCGATGCAAGAAATCACTCACCTGCTGATCGCTCATGTCTACAATCGTAAATTCTGCAAAGCGACTGGCTAGCTTTACCTCCTGATAGCCTGCAATGCGGCTAGTCACAATTAGCTTATTGTTGTGACCAAACTGCTCTGCAAACGCATTAATGCGTTCTACAATTCGCCCTCGACTCTTCTGATCAAAAACCTCATCCAAACCGTCTAATAAAATCAAACAGTTCCCTATCCGCATCTGCTCCAGCAGAAAAATAGAAATGTCCGCCGCCGCCGCACTATCACCCTCAAAATAATCTTCCCAATGACGATAAAATTGTTGAAGATACTCTAACAGTCCTAATGCCGGGTTTTGCTCTAAGCGTTCCGCATAGTCAGCAATCTTAAAGAGAATAGGCAATCGTACCTCACCTAAGTCTTTACCGTCCGCCTCTCCTGGCACAGTTGCTTGCCCATCTCGCAGCGCCCTAGCAAAATGCAGTGCCAAATATTTTAGCAGAGTCGTTTTCCCGGCACCGGGCGCACCCAAAATCACACTACAGGCAGTTGCCCCTCTCACCACATCTGAAAGCGCTACGCTTTCAGCCACTATCTTGGGTGCGCTCCTCTCCAGCTCAACAAACTCTTCTTTTATCTCAAGCATTGGCTCTGGCATTAGCTCTGGCACAACGTCATAGATGGCATCAATTTGATCGTGACGAATGCTATGTTCTGCGGTTTGGCGCGAGCTAGATGCAACTTTCGCTGTCGATACCCGCTGGCCTTTAGCGACAGGTACGCTGACCTGCCGCTTGCGCTCCGCCTGCAATGACACATAAATTTGATCTAAAAAAATATCTACCTGCCGGTTTACCTGCATCACCCCACTCATCGTCAGGTAAGCATTGGTAGAAATCAACCACTCCAAATACGGATACAGCAAAGGATGACGTGCCTCAAAAACGGCCACATTGCCTCGCCAATCCCAAAAATCGGGAGCCCGATGACGAAATTCATTCAAAAAAAGCTCTCGATTTAGCCAAAAAACAACAACAATATTCTGCTCAAATAGCTTTTCGCGAGCCAGGTTCAACTGCTCAAGCTCCTGCTTTTTACGAGGCGTTGGCAACTGCTCAAGCCCGAACGCAAAAATCACCTGACGGCCCGACGACGATACCAGTTGATTCGTCTGCCTTCCCAGAAAATTAAACAGGGAATCATCACTATAAAAAAGAGTCGAAAAGTGTAAAGGCTCGTCCAAATCTCTCAGTAGCTGCGCCTGAAATTCTTCCACAATAGGATGGTTTGGCGCACTTTCAGGCGCAATAGCAAAAAGGGTAAGGGCGTGATCATTGAGTGCCACTGTGCTGACCAATTTCGCTAGCTCAGCTCGATCTGCTGAGCTAAGTACCAACTGTTTAGCGGCTAATTCTTCTGTGATAGGGCCTATTACCATCGTTTTATCCTTTTGCTGCTCTCCAGCGTTTTAAGTCATCCGCCAAAATCGGATTGATATCAAACCAACGTCCCTGTCCCGGGTCTTCGTAGCCCAATATCAGCTTATGATGCAAGAGTTCCTCACAGATGACAACCTTGCCGCGAGGCGAGTCAAAGACGTTGCTGGTTGTTGAACCCGTGCGGTTCACCTCATCTAGCTCAGGAAAGTGGTAGTCCTCAATGGAGTAAGTTCTACGCTCCTCTCGCACCGCTTCCTCTGCAATCTCCTGGGTGATGCGCGTTGCCTTTTCTTGCAGCGCGACCATACAGGCCGTTCTCGCTAGGCGAACTAAATCGCGCATCACGCCACCGCTTTTCTCGCATAGTAATTCTATCGCTTCGGCTTCGCAAAGGTTTTCATAAGTATCAGCCAGCGTGTTTAGCCGCTTACTGATAACGTTATTAAGAATCTTTCTGCCATGTGGATCAGGGTGGATCGTCGGACACCTCTGGTCACTGCACTTAAATACCGGCACATTATCCAAATCCAAACAGCTACTAAAACCTTGCATTGGCTGCCGAAAAGCCGGAGAATAGCGCAGCGCAATCGGCACCGCGTAGACAATATGACAATTTAGCGCTGTCAGCAAAGAACTTGAAAACATCTCTAGCGCAATACTGTACTCCTTACGATCTAAGCCATCTACAATCACTAACAGTTCGCGCCTATCATGTTGGGCAGCTTCAATAATGTCATTGACCCGATCAATAATTTCACCTAGCGCCGGACGCACCTCCCGCGTCGTCTTAGTGTCTTGCTGAAACCCCACTCTCAAGAGCAGGCCCAAGTCAGCAAATACCTTCGGCAACCCCCAACCCCCTTCTTCAAAGTCCCGATCTTGATAGGTAATCCGGGCCAGACTGCCCAATAAATTCGTTTCTAGCTGATTAGGCAGCTTCCATCCACTCGCCTCCAACTGCTGCACAATGCTCATCCCAATCAGGACAACCACCTCCGCATGGCCGATATTAAACTTGTCTAAATTCGTATCCGTATCTACCCAGACCATTGTGTAATCAAGTTTACACCGCGTTTCTAATCGCCTTAGCTCCGTCGTTTTGCCCCCGCCCCGATGCCCCGCTAGCAGATACTTAGCAGGCTCATCAGCCATTTTGAGTTCCAGCGCTAACTTATCGACTGGGCTATCTTCGCGCAACACATAAAAATCTCGAAGTTCTTGGTCTACCAGCAGAGGTCTTTCCGGCTTAAAAAGTTGGGAAACGGGCTTCCAGAAACGAATATCACTCACAGCAGAACTTTTCTCTACATACGCACTTCAGATAAACATATCTGTAGTTGCCAACTTCGTGCGAACCTTTCTAGTATCTTTACAGAATTTGGGTTTAGGGATTAGTCCTTTCAAAATGCTTTTATGCCTTATTTAGCTTTGGTAAGTAGGCGGGCGGTAGAGACATGCGGCTTTGTTTCCTAGCCAATTCAACCATGAGCGTTCGACCGACCAATATATCAACGCCTCACATAGAAAAGGCTTCAGAAATTATTAAGCAGCTTTGCAGTGACCTTTAGAGGGCTGGCCTATAATACGTTTGTATGAACGCTGCCTCAGGCTTGGCGGCGCACCTTTCATCAGGCTTCCTATGCAAATTCTTTCGATCGCACTGACTAATTTTAAAGCGCACAAAGAGCAGCAGTTTAATTTTCAGCCAGGGACGAATGCAATTTGTGGCGAAAATGGTGCGGGTAAAACCAGCATTTTAGAGGCGATCGCCTGGGTATTGTTCAACTATCAGGGCAACTATACCAAAGAAGATTTGATTCGCAATGGGGCTAGCAGCGCTCAGGCGAGGGTGGCTTTTGTCTCTAGCCGAGACAGCCGAACTTACGAAGTGCAGCGCTCGACAACGAGCGGATATACCCTGTTTGACCCGCAGCTTAATGAGCGCTTGCCCTATACCCGCACAAAAGATGAGGTGCTGCCTTGGCTGCGGCAACATTTGGGGGTTGCGCCAGGAACTGACTTGGGACAGCTATTTGCGAACACGATTGGGGTGCCTCAAGGTACGTTTACGGCTGATTTTTTGCTGAGTCCTGAAAAGCGAAAGCCGATTTTTGACGTCATTCTCAAAGTCGAGGAGTATCGCGAGACTTATCGGCAAAGCAACAGTTTGAGGAAGTACGCAGAGGCGCGATCGCAGCGCCTTAAAGACCTCATTGAACAATATGAAGAGTCGCTGCAAAGCTGGGACGAGCTACAAAGTCGCCATCAAACATTGCAGTTAGAGATTACGCAAGGAGAGATGCTGCTAGCTGAATTTGAAGCAAAAGGTCAGCAGCTTGCTCAGCGCCGCTCCGAGATGATGGCACAGGCAGAGCAGGTGCAGACAGCGCGATCGCAGCAACAAACCCTACTTGGCCAAATTGAAGCGCAGCGGCAGACCTGTCAACGGATTGCACTGTCATTGGCTAATGCGCAGCAGGCCGCTGAAATTTGCCGTTTGCAGCAGAGCGCGTATACAGAATTTGAAAGCGCGGAAGCCCAGCTTAAAAAACTCAACAACAACAATCGGGTTAGACAACAGCTATTGCAGCAACAGCAGCAGTGCCAGAAAGTGCTTAATCAAAGTCAGCAAACGCGATCGCGCCTAGAAGCCAAATTAGAACAGTTTGCGCTAGCCGCCCAAGAACTCGCTAGCATAGCGCCAGCCGTCGCCACCCAAATCCAATTAGAAGTAGAAAGAGTTACCCTTCAGCAGCAGGTTCAGGCATTCGTGACCCTGCGCTTGCAGCAGCAGCAGCTGAGCGCTCAGGCAAACGGCATTACCCAAGAAACCACCAAACTAGAGCATGAAATTCAGCGCCTGAGCGCGTTGCAATCAGAGCTAAAGCAAATTCCGCAGTGGGAAGCGCAGCAAAGCCGACTGCAAGAGCAGCTGAGTCGAATAGAAGCCGCTCAGCAGTTTGAATCTGAGCTACGCGAGCTGATAGACAATGGGCAGGCGCAGCAAAGCGACTACCGTCAGCAGGTGGGCGCAGCTTTAAAGGTGATAGAAGGCTGGGTAAGCGACTTTGCTGAGCTGAACGCTGAGGCAATCGCCCCGGTCAAAGACGCGCTTTTTCAAGGCGGCATTTTGTCTAAAGCAACCTTGAGTAGCCTCAATCAGATTTTGGCCGATCTGAATGAACAGACTGATCTGGCTCAAATCAAACGGCAGCAGCGGGCCTTGCAAACTCAATTGCAGCGGGCTTATGCTCAGCAGGCGGAAGTGACTGGGCTGAGCTTACAGCAGACTAAGCGCACCGAAATGCTGGCGCAGCAGCAGCAAATCCAGCAAGATCTTACCGGGCTACAGCAGCAGTTAGCCACTGAAGCGCAGGCGCTAGCTGCCCTCAAACAGCTAGAAACGCAGATCCAGCAGCTAGACAACCCCAAGGGCAAACAGCAGTTGCTGACTAAAACCCTCAAGCAGCAAGCAGCCGTGCAAAAGCAACAGGCCGAACTCGAAGCCGCTCAAGCCACCGAGCAGGAACAGATGGCCGCAATCGCCACTCAGCTCACGGCCTTTGCGCAGCTAGATGAGCAAATCCAGCAGCAGCAGCAGATCAAGCAAATGCACCAATCCGGGTATCTGCTGTACGTGCAAAATCAGCAGACACAGCAGCAAGTAGAGCCGCTGACGGTGGAAAATGCAGGCGCGATCGCCACCCTCACTCAGCAGCAAAACCAACAGGCCGAGCTTGAAAAGCAGCTTGAAGCGCTCACCGCCGCATTTGATCCCGCTGCATTTAGCGCTCTGGAAAAGCAAGTGGCGGACATTAACTCCGGAGCCGACCAGCTGCGCGGTAGTCTGCCTCAGCTCAAGCAGCGCCTGAATGACTTGAGTACTCAGATAGCGCGACTCAAAGCCACCGCTGAAAAGCGTGACGACGCCTTAAAGGAATTGCAGCAGAGCGATCGCATCAAACGCTTCGTCACCTTTGCCCGCAAGGTATACAAAGACGCTGGGCCACGCATTACTGAGCGCTACGTACACAACATTTCACGAGAAGCTGACCGGCTGTTTCGAGAGCTGTTAGGAAGAGCCAACGTTGCCCTAATGTGGAGCGCCGACTATGAAATTACGGTACAAGAAGGCGCGCACACCCGCCGGTTTATTAATC
>QBMP01000164.1:0-2213 GCA_003242115.1 Phormidesmis priestleyi | reverse complement strand
ACGACGACACCTTTGAGCAGGTCACCGAAACCGTTATTAAGGTGACACGCGCCATCTAAGGCAGAATTCTATGCATTGATGACTTCGAGATTGGCTATTCATCGCTGAGCCGCTTGCAGCAGATCCCGATTGACATGCTCAAAATTGATCGCTCTTTTGTCCAGCACATTGGCCCGAGGAGAAAACGCCAATCAATCAGCTACCCACTCATAAAAACCGCAGATAAAAACGGCACTGGAAAAAACAATTTCCCAGTGCCGTTTTGCTGTTAGTTGAAGTCTTTTATAGGCTTTTAGGATTTACGCAGCGGAAGCAGGATTGCGATAAGTAGCCGTGGCCTCAGAACTTACAGGAGATACAGACTTAGCCGCGTCGGGCTGGTTGTCGAAGCCCGCTTGAGCACCGACGGCAAATGCAAGCAGCCAACCAACGATTACGAGCGCAAGTACGATTGCCATTTTTGAAATTCCTTACTTAATAGGCAGTGGTTAAGAAGGCCGCAATGCGCCGTAAATTTCGTTAGACAGTGCATAAAGGTCTTTCTGTTAACTAATGTAACGGAAATTTCGTGCAAATGTCAACAGGAAAGTCAATGAGCATAAATACTCCGTAAATGAGCCCGCAAATAAATGAGCACGCAAATCAGCTATTTGGCTGATTTACATACAACTAACTTGACTGTGTTTAAACTTTTTGGAGCGCGAGTCCTAAATTTTTCAAGCCATTATGAAGCTTAAGTAAAGACAAAAGTCTTAATTTGCCGTTTTCTGGTGACTGGGTACTGTGATTTACAGTAAGCCAATTTGCTGAGTGGCATCATCGTCAGTTCCCCGAGATCACCTGCGCTAAAAATCCTATGTTAAAAAGCCATGTTCCTACATCGTCCGATTTTGACTGGCGGCAGCTCAATCAGCTAGCCGGTGAAGATCCTGACTTTGCAACCGAGCTTTTGACCATATTTTTAGCCGATGCCGATGCCAGCTTGAGCCGCATAGAAGACGCGATCGCCGCTCAAAACAGTCAGAGCATTGCCGATATTGCCCACTCACTCAGAGGCGCGAGTGCCAATGTTGGTGCTAAAGCCCTAGCCGCCGTTGCTTGTCAGCTTGAGCAAGCCGCTAGTCAGGATCGTCTGAGCGGGGCGCTCAAGCTGCTTCAGCAACTGCATCTTCACTGCCAGAACGTACACCGCCAGCTAAAATTGCGGCTATCAAACCGGCTTTAAAGAATCTCGTCATTCTAAAAAACCCGCCCATAGATCCCATAGATCAGACTTTTCTGTATCATAAATTACAAGCAAAACGGATTGTCTATCGCCAGATCCCGCTGATTCATTCCTAGAAGCTTTTAGCTTACACAAGAAGCTTTTAGCTTATACAAATAGAGCCCTTAGATAGTTGCTTTGATTTCGGCAAGCTGCGACGATGCAGCTGTTTTACTGATCTTGTGCTCTTAATCAAGGAACTCGGTGTGAAAAGAATTGAAGCAATCGTCCGGCCAGAAAAGCTACAGGATGTAAAAAATGCCCTCGTTAGCATCGGGGCCACCGGCATGACTCTGGAAGATGTCCGAGGATTTGGCCGTCAAAAAGGCCAGACCAGTACATATCGCGGCATTTCATACACCGTCGAATTCCTCACCAAAAAACGGCTAGTAATAGCGGTGCCCGACGATCAGCTTGAGACTACTTTGCAGACTATTTCTACAGCTGCTGCAACTGGCACCATTGGCGACGGCAAAATCTTTGTCTCCTCTCTCAATGAAGTGATTCGTATTCGTACGGGTGAATCAGGCGAAGCTGCTCTGTAATCTTTGGCCAGCATTTTTGGCCAGAGCCTTGGCCTACAGCAAATAATTTAGCCAACAGCAAACGGCGGCTGTGCCCAACGGTACGCTGAGATTGTCGATGCCGTATTTAGAAGCAGATTCTAAAAGGGTAGCCGCGATCGCGCCCACCAGAGCCGCCACCCAGGTCGCAGCGCCAGCTCCCTGCACCCCAAACAAAATTCCAGCACAAACCGCAAAGCTCACCACCAGCATCGTCAAGCTGCCCTCCCAGCTTTTTTTCTCTCCCCAAATCTGATACGGGTGCACCCCAAAGCGCTGCCCCACCAGCGCCGCCAACCCATCCCCCCAAGTCATCGTCAAAATCCCAATCGCTGCGTACTGCTGCTGCTGCAAGGGCCAAACCCAAACAATCAGCAGCCCAATAC
>QBMP01000163.1:4239-9980 GCA_003242115.1 Phormidesmis priestleyi | reverse complement strand
GCATGCATCGCCGTCCGCCGAGGCGATAACGTTAGGCCAAGATTAGAACAGATCCTTATCGGTAACTGCGCCCTGACTGCTCGAAGACACTAGCTTGGCATATTTGGCCAATACGCCCCTCTCATAGCGAGGCTTTGGCGGGCTCCACTGGGATCGGCGCTGCGCGAGTTCTTCGTCAGATACGTTCACTTGCAGCAAAAGCCGGTCGGCATCAATGGTGATGGTATCGCCCGGTTGAACCAGAGCTATTGCCCCGCCCACTGCCGCCTCCGGAGCCACATGCCCCACCACCATGCCATACGTCCCGCCCGAAAAGCGCCCATCGGTAATCAGCCCGACCGCATCGCCTAAGCCTGCACCGATAATCGCCGAGGTCGGAGCCAGCATTTCGCGCATTCCCGGCCCGCCTTTGGGGCCTTCGTAGCGCACCACAATCACATCGCCCGCCTTAATTTGATTGGCCAAAATCGCTTCTAAGCAGCTTTCTTCTGATTCAAATACGCGGGCGGGGCCGGTGATGCTGCGGTTTTTGATGCCTGTGAGCTTAGAAACTGCGCCTTCAGGGGCAAGATTGCCTTTGAGAATACCGAGGTGGCCTTGGGCATACATCGGCTGGCTGAACGGGCGAATCACGTCCTGATCGGCAGACGGCTGATCGGGGATATCGGCTAGTACTTCGGCTACGGTTTGGCCGCTGATGGTGAGCGCCGAACCGTGCAGCAGCCCTTCGTTTAGGAGCATTTTCATCACCTGCGGGATGCCGCCTGCCCGGTGCAAGTCGGTAGCGACATAGCGGCCCGAAGGCTTGAGGTCACAGAAAACCGGCACTTTTAGGCGAACGGATTCAAAGTCATCAATGCTGAGATTGACGCCGATAGTGTGCGCGATCGCCAGCAAATGCAGCACCGAATTGGTCGAACCGCCGACGGCCATAATCACCGCCATCGCATTTTCAAAGGCGTCACGGGTGAGAATGTCTTTCGGCAAAATCTGCTGCTGAATCGCTTTGACTAGGGCAAAGGCAGATTCTTCGGTGCTGACGGCTTTTTCTTCGTCTTCAGCCGCCATTGTGGACGATCCGGGTAAGCTCAGCCCCATTGCTTCAATTGCCGAAGACATGGTGTTAGCGGTGAACATGCCGCCACAAGATCCCGCGCCGGGGCAGGCATGGCGCTCGACTGCATCCAAGCGGGCTCGGTCAATTTTACCGGCGCTGTACTGGCCAACGGCTTCAAACGCGCTGACAACCGTGAGGTCTTCACCGTCTAAATGGCCGGGTTTAATCGTGCCGCCGTAGACGAACACAGCCGGGATATTCATCCGGGCGATCGCCATCACGGCTCCTGGCATATTCTTATCGCAACCGCCAATGGCGAGCACCCCGTCCATGCTTTGGCCAGTGCAGGCCGTCTCAATCGAATCGGCAATCACTTCCCGCGAGACGAGCGAATATTTCATCCCCTCAGTGCCCATTGAGATGCCGTCACTGATGGTGATGGTGCCAAACATTTGCGGCATTGCGCCCGCTTCTCGCAGCGCCGCGTCACCCCGCAGCGCCAGCGAATTGATGCCCATATTGCAGGGCGTAATCGTGCTGTAGCCATTGGCAAGACCGACGATAGGCTTGTTAAAATCGTCGTCTCCAAAGCCCACCGCTCTGAGCATCGCTCGGTTAGGAGACCGCTGCACGCCTTGGGTGACTACCTTACTTCTGCGATTATCCGGCATTCGATCTGCTCCGAGTGTTTGAAAGCTGTTTGAAAGCTAGTAGCTCTCTATTGTTACAGAACTTTTGCCGCTCGGAGGCAGTGCATCTGAATGAAATCAAAATTTTTTAGTCAGTTTTTTTGACCTAAAGCAGTTTGGCCGATGGCGTTAGCGACCCAGAATGAAAGGCAGGGGCGATCGCAGCACGGTCACCACCTGAGCGGCCTGTAAATGAATCGCGATCGTTTTTTGCCACTGACGCCGATTTTCGAGCGCATAGAGATAGCCCAAAGTCATCATCCGCTGGTTTATTTCCATATTGCTCGATAGCTGAGCGGTAGCATTGAGCCAGCGACTGAGGCTGCTAGGCAACTGCTCTGTGAGCCGCAGCGGTAGGGTCGGAGTCGAAAAAGACTGAGCGTAAGCAGCACTTAAGAACGGTCGATATTGAGCGGCTGCGGGCGATCGCTGCTCCACAAAGCTCAGCGTCACCCCGCGCAAAAGCTGCCGCAAATTTTCGGTTTCTTCAATCGGCCGCTCAGACATAAACGGCAGATCACTCAAAGACTGATTGACATTGGCCGGATCGCCCACGCTTAAGTGCGTACCGCCAATGACCGCCAGCAAATATTTTGGCCCTGCAAGTTGGGTAAAGGGCTTTAATTGCTGCGCTAACGTCGGCGTGACGCTATCTTGGGTGCCGGTCAGCAGCAGCGTTGGCACCGTTACTTTGGAGAGGCCAGCTTCGCCAAAAAGCTTTCCAATCAGCGGGTTCATCGCAATCACCTGATTGATTCGCCCATCTTTGAGATCCGCCACCTGCTCAGGCAGATCGACCGCCGCGCACTGAAGCCAATCAGCCGGAGAAACGACCAGCGGTTGAATGTTTTGGCAAAAGTCTTGAAGCGATCGCACATCCAAAGTCGCCCCTGCCAGCGCTAGCCCCGTATAGCCGCCTAAAGAATGACCAATAATCGTCACATCTTCAGTGTTAAACAGCCCGCTGTAAAAAGAATCGCTGGTATCTAAGCGAGCTAGCTGATCGAGCACGAAGCTGACATCACGAGGCCGATCTAAAAACTCAGTTGCGGGCAACAGGCTGCTAGGCGACTCGGCAAGGTCAGGATCTATCGGCAAATCGATCAGCGCCTGCACGTTGCTACCAGGATGCTCCACCGAAACGACCGTGAACCCATAAGAAGCCAAATGCTGCGCAATGTAATCCAGAAAATATCGATCCGCCCCAAAGCCATGAGAAAGCACGACCAAAGGCCGTCGCTGAGCACCTTCTACCGATGCACCGATCCATGAGCGGTGCCAGTACATCTCCACCGGAATCACTCGCTGACGCGCCGTGTCTCGCAGCGAAAGGGTGCGCTGAGAAACGGTAAAAGGCCCCACAGCAGCAGGATTGATATCTTTGGGCAGCGGGATGCTAGCGGTTAGATCGCCGGGCACAACGGCTAATTCTTGTTCCAGCACACTGCTGAGAGAGCGGCTTTCTAGCGCCGATAAATTGATTTGCGAGGCTAGGGCAATAGCGGCACTGAGATCAACTTCTAGCGTATCTTGAGGAATCGCGCGCAAAATGCCCAAAATGCTCAGACCATCGGCTTGGATCGCTGCCAAACGAATCGCGGCCTGAAGCTGATTGATCCCTAAATTCGGGGCAATTCGAGACAGCGTTGCCAGCAGCATTTCGCCATTGGGAGAGGCCAACACGTCTTCTATGAGGCGATCGCCCATGCGCGGATCGAGCGCCAGCTTCTGCTGCAAGCTCGTTTGCACCTGAGGCGAAAGGAACCGCTCATACAGGCGCAGTCTAGGCGGCACCGTCCCGGTTTGAGCAAAGGTCTCCAAATCGCTCAGCTCAATGGACTGGCTCAAAGGGCCAATTTTAAGCAATAATCGTTCAGCCGCTAGCCCCGGCGTTGCCGCCAAAGCCGTTAGCCCTAGACCGAAAAAGATTGCTCTCAAGCCGATTTTTAGGCGGCCATTTTCTGGGTCTTTCTTTGGGTCGTGCTTTGACCTGTTTCTTAAGCCACTTTTTGACCTGTTCGCGATTAACCCGCCCATGTTTAAACCTTTCACAACCACACGCAACACACCGGACGATTGGCTTAAACTCATGAGCTATCAAAATGGGTGATTAATTAATATGGGCAACCGCTGCGTCATCATAGCCAGCGGCGCAATTGCCGATCTGGCCCATCTTTGGCCGCTCTTCGGCAGGAGCTTTAACACCCACAAAGAAGACTTGGTACAACTATCTTACCCACTTGCTCTCTGCTGTTTGGGATTATGTCGGTATTTTTTGACGGTTCTGCCCTAAGACATAGCTCATAGTTAACTCATAGTAGCAAGCTTGATTTTACAGACGGCGGCTGATGATGGCCTTGTGCACAGGATACTTAGCTTTGGCATAATGCCTTGGAAATTATCTACAAATCGCCTAGAATTCAGGCATAAATAAGCAAATTGAAATAAGCCATCTTACCCAGGAGCGATTGATGCCTGATAAAAGTAACAAGCAGCAGATGGACGATTTTTTGATGCCTCGCAGTACGTATCAAGGCGAATTCACCCCCGAAAAGTTAGCCTTTAATGCTAATTTGCAGGAGTTTGCGCAGCGAGTGGCGCTGATTTGTGCGCTAGAAACGGGCGGCAAAGTCAGCAGCGGCGAAGCCTACGACGATATTAAGAAGATGTGGAAAGAGCTAAAAGCATCTAAAAAAAGTCTGCTAAAAAACCCAGAAGAGTCATAGACGCGCTGGTTGCAGCCTTTAACCAGCTCTACGGAATCGCGTTAAGACCAAGGTCTTTGATGCCTTGGCGGAGGCGATCGCTTGCTAGCGGATCAGTGTTTTCCATCAGCGCGATCGCCTTTTCAAAGGCCCGCTTACTCTCCGGCAATTTACCCAGCTTAAACAGCACCACCGCTAGATTTTGATGCGCTTCTGCGTAGTTGGGATCTAGCGCCAGGGTATATTCATACGCCCGCAAGGCAGGCTCTAGGTGCCCTTTCGTGCGATGCACCACGCCCATATTAAAGTAAGCCATCGGCTGATCAGGGGCAATTCGGGCAGCCGCCTCATACTGCGCCATCGCACCGTCTAAATCACCTTTGAGCATCAGTAAAGCGCCTAAGTTTTGATGTGCGCCCAGCTTAAGCTTAGGATCGATGGGCACCGCGATCGCGTCTCTATAATTCGCTTCAGCCGCCGCTATAGCACCATCGCTTTTTTCTGGAGAGCCTGACACCCAATGCCGATGCGTTATCCCCAAGTGATAGTGCAGTTCATACTCTGTCAGCGGATCAAAATTACCGGATCTCAGCGACTGCGTTAAGATGGCTAACGCCTTGTCCCACTCGTCATTTTGGGTATACAAAGCGCCCAATTTATTCGCGATATAGCTATCTTCGGGGTGCTTCTCTAAGTGCGCAGCCATAATTCGCTGAGCCCGCGCGAACTTGTCTTTAGCCGCGATCGCATCCACCCGATAGCCCGTATGGCCAATCCCCACCTCGTCAAACTGCGCAATTTGCCAATGCGATTCTTTCGCCATCAGCACCTCAACGCTCTCATCAACGCCTTCGTGATAGGGTCGCACAAACTTTATCTCTGGCAGATTGCGAAACAGCCGTGACACCCGCGTATAGGGCGCTTGCTCAGCTCCAATCTCTTGCCGTAGCATGGTCACGAGCAGCGTATCTTCAGGCTTTATCTGCCCTAGCGGCTGATCTTGCTTAATCATCGCAATCAGCTGTCTACCCTGCTGAGACAAGGTTTCATCGGCATCCAGCACCAAGATCCAATCTTGAGTTGCCTGATCGAGCGAGACATTGCGCGCATGGGCAAAGTCATCGCCCCACATCAAAAAATTCACCTTTGCCCCAGCGGCCTCAGCAATCATCGGCGTATTGTCGCCGGAGCCGGTATCAACCACCACGATTTCATCCGCCAAATCTTTCACACTCGCAAGGCAGCGAGGCAAATTTGCCGCTTCGTCTTTCACAATCATACAGAGGCTAA
>QBMP01000163.1:751-4229 GCA_003242115.1 Phormidesmis priestleyi | reverse complement strand
GCTAAGCGTGGCCATGAGCAATGATCTCTTTTGATCTAGGGCGTTGCTATTATAAAGGCAATGGCTAGAGAAAATGGCAGGCCAACATGACCAGGGAAGTGACCCTTACCGTCGCCAAACCCTTACCGTCGCCAAGTAGACGATAGAAGACTATCACCGGATGATCGAATTGTTTATTGCACCTGCCCATTTATGCTCAAGCGCACCCACTGCTGAAGTTCTCTTCTAGCTTGTCCACGACCCACCTCACGGGCTCTACGTACATGCCGCTCAGCCAAGTCAGCCAGCGGCCATCCGGGAAAAGTTGGGCTTTCTTCAACCTGACTGTATTCGCTGCCTTGCAAAACATCAATGCGTAACCGCCCGCCGTCATAGCGCCACAGCTCAGGCACACCCAGCGCTGCGTACACCTCTATATCTGTTTTAGAAGTCAGATCTACTTCAATCGCTAGGTCAGGCGGCGGATCTATAGTGAGATCAATTCGATCTTTATTGAGCACCTGCGGATAGTTTTGAATGTAAAAAGAGTCATCGGGTTCGACCCCTTTCCCTAAATCCTTACGCTTTAAAGTCGTTGAGCCCGAAGCATCATGATTAATCCCTAGCTCATCTAGCAATACCGTCACCAAATCGCCCAGGACAACCTTAGATTTTTCATGTTGAAATAACGGAGCCACAATAGTTAGCGTTTGGTTGTTGTAAGCGATGCGGATACCACGACTGTCACCTAGCTCAGCTAAAATCGCCTCAAATTCTGGCCAGTCTACATCTTCCAACTGGACGCTTTGACCCGGTAATACTTTGATTTGCCTGAGCTGTAGCGTAACCATCAAGATTCGACCAGCAACTGCCGCTATTGTACCGTCTGACTCTTGCTATTTCCTGATTGCTTATGACTTCTTCTGTGCCGCATAGTCTTACTGAGCAGCTACGCTAGTTGTGGCAACAGCTTCAATGCTTAGCTTCAAACCAAGAGCACTGATAGCTTTCAGAACTGTATCTAACGTAAGACTATGTTCTTCCGAAAGCGATTCGTTCCAACCTTCGTAGGATAGTCCTAACTCTTTCGTCACCTGCGACAAGCCTTTTGCCCGCGCAATATCGCACAAAGCCTTAGCAATAAAAGTGGTATTCCCATCTACCTCTTCAATGCTAGCCTCTAAATAAGCAGCCATCTCCGCCGCCGTACGAAGATGCTCCGCCACATCATAAGGTGCTGTAACCGTTTTTATTTGAGTCATCTCGTCTCCTATAAATTTTCAGCTAGGCGTAGAGCTGTTCTGACAATCTTCATCTAATCGCATTAATCAGCTTGTGTTAGCAGCGTTTGGGCGCGATTGAGGGCTGAGCGCACTTGTTCAAAGCCGGTGCCGCCCGCACTGTTACGGGCTGAAACAACTTGAGCAGGCGCTATAGCTGCATAAATGTCTTCTTCAAAAGCTGGGTGTAGCGATCGCCACTCATCCATAGTCAGATCTTTCAGCAATTTACCCGCCGCCAAAGAGGTTTTTACCACTTTGCCAACAAGGTTGTAAGCTTCGCGAAAAGGCACATCTTTGGTGACTAAATAATCGGCGACATCGGTGGCGTTAGAAAAGTCTTCTGTCACTGCTTGATTGAGCCGCTCTGTGCGAAAAGTGATGCCCTCTTGCAACAGAATCGTCATGGCTTCTAAGCAGCCTGATACCGTTTTTACCGTGTCAAAAATCGCTTCTTTATCTTCCTGCAAATCTTTGTTGTAGGCTAGCGGCAAACCTTTCATCATTACCAGCAGTCCCTGCAAGTGCCCAAAGGTGCGCCCGGTTTTACCCCGCACCAGTTCAGGAATGTCAGGATTCTTCTTTTGGGGCATAATGCTCGATCCGGTGGAGCAGGTATCGCCCAAGGTGACAAAGCGAAACTCTTCTGAAGCCCACAGAATAATCTCTTCTGACAGCCGCGAGAGATGCACCATAATCACACTAGCGGCGGCAGCAAATTCGATGGCAAAATCGCGATCGCTCACCCCATCTAAGCTGTTGTGATAAATTTCCTCAAAGCCCAACAGCTCGGCGGAATAATACCGATCAATCGGAAACGTGGTGCCTGCAAGTGCGCCGCAGCCCAACGGCGAAATATTTACCCGCTTAAGCACATCGCCTAAGCGTTCCCAGTCACGCTGGCTCATTTCAAAGTAGGCCAGCAGGTGATGGGCCAGACTCAGTGGCTGCGCTCTTTGCAGGTGCGTATAGCCCGGAATTAAGGTTTCAACATGTTGTTCAGCCAGCGTCACAATCACCTGCTGAAAGGCTTTAAGCCGCTGGCGAATTTGAGCTATTTGGCCGCGCAGATACAGGCGCAGGTCGGTGCCAACTTGGTCATTGCGCGATCTGGCCGTATGCAGCTTTTTACCAACCGCGCCGACAAGTTCTATCAGCCGATGCTCCACCGCAAAATGCACGTCTTCTTCGTCAATGCCGGGGTTGAATTTGCCGTCTCGATATTGCTGGCGAATATCTTCGAGCCCTGACACAATCTGTTCGCACTCGGCCTCAGAAAGGACACCAACTTTGGCCAGCATTTTGGCATGGGCCACCGATCCCGTCAGGTCGCACTCCAATAGCTCAATGTCGAAGCCGATACTGGCATTGAAGCGAGCGATCGCAGGATGCAGGGCCGACTCAAACCTTTGGCTCCAAGTCTGGGCATTCTGGAGGTTCTGGGGATTCTGGGGCGGCTGATTATCGGTCAAGTTAATGGGTTGATTGCTCACTGTATTTGTTCTCGCTCCTGCTGATGCGGCTCGACTAAGCAGGCTCAAACTCAGTGAGCCCACCATACAGTAGCAGTTTGTGCGGTGAGCGCGATCGCCGATCTAGCTTTGATCTATCCGCTAATCTGCCAGCGAATCTGTCAGCGCCTCATCCAATTAACCATAAGAAGACATGGACTTAAACGCATAGCCCAACACGACCCCGATCAGCAGCGCCCATAGCTGCCCTGAGGCGTAAAAATGATGTAGAGTTTTCCCCGTGCTGCCGATCAAATCTTGATCAAACTGCTGGCCGATAACCGGCGTCATTGAAGTCGCTGTCATCTCAAAAGAAGCTGTATAAAATTCAAAAGATTCCATGACATTTCATCAATAATTGTTAGCTTAACCGGCATTTTCAAACGTACCCACAGGACGGTGAAGAGCTAACAGGCCAAAACAATTTCTTTTGGATTCACACGCCCCGACCAAGGGCTCATCCTCAGCCCAGATTATGCGTCGAAAGCTGCCGAAATTCAGCAGGTTGAGTAATTCGCATGATCACGAGCGTCGTATCATCTTCAGCGTCGCGATCAGTGCCGACAAAGCGCTGAAGCGTTTTAAACAAATAGTCCAAAATCTCATCAGAGCTTGACAAATTGCGACAGGCCCAGGAAAACGACTCGATTAAATTATCTTCATTAAAGCGCTGACCGCTGCGGTTAGCGGCTTCGGTAAAGCCGTCGG
>QBMP01000163.1:0-741 GCA_003242115.1 Phormidesmis priestleyi | reverse complement strand
AGTAAATCACCGTATCTCCTGGCTGAAGCTGAAGCTGATTTTCCTGGTAGTGCGTATCCATATCTAGGCCCAGCAACATGCCATCGGCATCTAGGCGCACCACCTGACTTGTTTCTGCCTGCCACAGCAGCGGCGGATTGTGGGCCGCGTTGCCATAGGTCAGCAGTTGCGTACGCGGATTGTACTGAGCGCAAAACAGCGTCACAAATCGGTTTGAGCTTTCTAAATCGGTGCGCATTACCCAGTTGAGATGCTGAAGCAAATGCCCCGGTGAGTGGCTGTTGAGCACTTCAGCTCGCAGCATACCGCGCAGTAGCGTCATCATTAGCCCCGCTGGGACGCCTTTGCCCATCACATCGCCAATTGCAAAGTTCCAGGGCTTTTCTTGAGAGGCCGGGGCTTCGGGCGCTCTGAGCTGCTCGTAGGTGGTGGGAATAAAGTCATAGTAGTCGCCGCCGACTTTGTTAGCCGTTTGGCAGCGGGCGGCTAAGTCTACGCCTTCGATGATGGGGCACTGTCTAGGCAAAAGCTGAGCCTGAATTTCAGCGCCTAGCTCTAGCTCCCGATCCAGCCGCTCTTTATGGCGAACTTCGTGGGTGAGCTGATTGTTCTCAATTGCTACGGCGGTTTGATCTGCTACTAGGCGCACGAGCTTTTGGCGAGTTTCGCTCCAGGTGTAGTCGCCCTCAGTGCTAAAAACGTACAGCCGACCGCGCTCAACATTTTGCACGATAACAGCAG
>QBMP01000162.1 GCA_003242115.1 Phormidesmis priestleyi | reverse complement strand
GGATAGAGTTTAGATGGCATCCGCCAAGTGATCGCGCGTGAGCCTTAGTGTTAGCCTATTCTCAGCTTTTAGTCGGCCTTTTAGCGTAACCCAAATAATGTAATTTATTTTGGGCTTGAGACGCCTCCGAGAATGCGATTGCCACCCGCTGTACCCTTACAGATTCGCGATCGCTCAAAAATGGGGAGCGTTTCAGTGGCGGTTCTATTCCTGCTTTAGGGTCGGAGTCACTACTGGCTTATGGTTACGCCGTTTTATCCGTTGCTTAGTTTTATAAAGAGACATGCAGAGTCTACTGCAATACTTTGAACCGATTGCCAGCGAAGGACTGCGAGTATACGGTTTTGAGCAATGACAGCAAACGAACTTAATGCTTCGATTGATCCTTCCCATTTCATTTCGCTTTTTCCAAGGTCATTTGGGTTTACCGAGCGGCTCTTTAGCAGGCACTCAGATTTAGCTTCTTTAGGTCAAGGTCTATCCTAATACCCTGAGTTGCTTGATGACTGTACCAATTTCGATGGCTTTCTTGCTTGGCACCCTGGCTTAGGTAACCATAGGCCAATCTCAGGCGAAAAGATTACGACACCTCTAGAAGGAGCTGTAAGCCTTGCTCATATTCAAGTTACGATGTGACCATCTTTTCGGCCCCGTCCAGGCCATCACGATAGGTGAAAATTATTCTATGCTGCCTGCTTTGACAGTAAACCGCTCATTCATACAAGCGTTGATTGCGGCTGAGACGCCTTGCTGCGGACTAGGGCTGGTCGAAGTAGATAAGAAAAAGAGTGGATTCCTAGCGCTGCGCTCTGGTGAAGCCATTCCGGAAGCATCCTTAAGCCTCGGCTTCAGCTTTGGTCACTCGCTGTACGGTAGCAGCGAGTTTGAAGTGGTACATTTCGCATTTGAGTTTTATGGGTTTAAGACGTATCACGCCCTGGTGAATCCAAGTAATCCGCTGGTTCAGGCAGTACTCAAAACGATGTTAGAGAGCCGCGATTACTTTTTCTTTGCGATTTAGGAGCGTAGCGGCAGCGTGACCACGTTCAGGAATGAGATAGACGACGAGGTGATGGAGAACTTCCAACGAGACTGGCCCCGAATTGAAGCATCGACCACCACAAAGCGCCAGTACCACCAAGCGGTTTCTAGCTTCATTCAAGACGATACCTATCCAACCGGTAGTCTGATGCACTGGCTTGAGCTGGACAATCTGAGCTACTTAGATCTAAGAATAGACTGCCTGGATCTCACTCCTTCATCTGGCTGACACCTACACAATAGTCGAGATACCGATATCTCATCAAGAAGACATAGCGATGAAAACCTGAGTCAGCGTACCGCTTTCACCGTAATATGTTGGCAATATTGAATGAAAATTACTCAACATATTTTGTTTTCAATAACTAAAAAATACAGCATACAAACATGAAAAATATTTTAATAGTTTGCTTGCTTTCAAATAAGGGCGGTTCAGGTAAAACGACGCTCAGCACTGCGATAGCAGGTGAACTGCATCGTCGGAAGCTCAGTGGCCTGTTGATAGATCTCGATCCACAGGGCAGCGCTAGCCGGTGGCACCAGCAACGCGATGATAAAGAACCGGGTGTAATACCTGCGCAAGCACATCAGCTACCCGGTATCGTTGAGCGAGCTAATGAAGCCGAAGCGGATTTTCTAATTATTGATACACCCCCTCATAGCGATTCGGCATCGCTCGCAGCGGCTAGAGTTGCTGATGTAATTCTGGCACCCGCTAGACCTGGGCTAGCT
Source organism: Phormidesmis priestleyi (assembly GCA_003242115.1). Taxonomy (GTDB): domain Bacteria; phylum Cyanobacteriota; class Cyanobacteriia; order Phormidesmidales; family Phormidesmidaceae; genus Phormidesmis; species Phormidesmis priestleyi_A. Next base: position 8,209 of record QBMP01000162.1, on the reverse strand, counting down.
GATGTCGCTGCGCTTGAATTCACAAAAGACCTCATTGCGATCGCCAAAAAACTGGATAGCTCTTACGTTGTGATTAACGCGGCCCCTCATGCAGCAGCGGCCACAGAAGCAAAGCAGGCAATCATAGCTAGCTATCACATGGATATTTGCCCGGTGCCCCTGGCTCAGCGCATCGCTTACAGTCATGCCTTCACTGCCGGTCTATCTCCTAGTGAATACGACCCATCATCAAAAGCTGGTGCTGAAGTCAAAAAGCTAGTTACTTGGCTTCAGAAAACATCAAAACATGCTGTTAAATAAACACGTTTACATGTAAACATATAAAACACCAAGATATAAAATGATTAAACTATTAAAGTTAAAAACTTTGAAACATGGCAGCACCGAAGAAAAAATCCTTGATTGATGCAGTAGCACCCTCGACACCGGCTAGTCTGCCAGAATCAAAAGAGCAGTCCGTGCTCGCGCTGAGCAGTACAAAAAAGCGTCCACCCAGTAGGAAAGGGAAAAGCTTTGTCGGCGGTTACTTCGATCCAGCCGCCGCTAAAGAGCTAAAGAAGTTGGCGATTGATTTAGACATCAGCCAGGAGGCCGCGATCGCACAAGCTCTGAACATGCTGCTAGCAAGTCACGGTAAGCCACCCGTTTTTTAGAGTTCACACGAGGCTACTGCTACCAAGTGATGCCCGACTGATCGCGGCTATCGTGAACGACACGCAGAATCAGCAGCTCACTAGCATCAGTTTTGTAATAAACTAGGTGTGCCCCTTTCGGCCTGCCTAAATGGTATCGACGATAGGTTGCTGGTAATCCCTCAACCTGTTTCCCAATCATGGGAGAGCTTCGCAGACGTAGCAAAGCATCGTTAATCCGCTTCTGATAAATAGGCCACTGTTCTAACCCGAACCGCTCAATGGTAAAGGCTTGAATGTCTGCTAAATCAGAGCGAGCTTGTTGAGTGAGCGATAATTTAAGCAAGAGGCAACGCGATACTATCGCGGTCGATTAGCCCTGCCTTCAGTTTTTCAGCAGAAAGGCTGTCTATGTCAGCCCAGAAAGCATTCCTACCGGCTTCTGTTTCTAGGTTGATATCAGTGGCTACTATTCCGCTGCCTTCACCTTTTTCGATAATTTCGGTCTGTAGCCACGATAGCTGCGTTGCCTGCAAATTCTGTAAGACCTCGATGGCCTGATTCACCACATCATCAGCCGTTTTCCCAGCCGCGATCGCCTGCTGAACAAAAGCAGTGGATTGAGGACTCAGAGAAATTTTGACTGAAGTAGTTTGCATGGGCCAATTATAGCCGAATTCGGCTAGTGAGTAGCTCCTGTTTTTGTAGGAAAACCGACTGTTCACGCATACGCTTAGCTCGATCCAGAAGCCCGCGCCATCCTATCAAGTTGCCGTTCAGCCTCAGCGATTAGGATCGGATCGCCTGAGGCTACCCACTCGTGCAACTGTGTCACATACTCAGCTTGAGAGCGCAGCCGCTTCTCTATCTGAAACTGCTTCTGATTAGCCTCTACTTGTTCGCGATGCTTGCTATTAGCAACCTGTAGCGCCCACTGAATGTTTAAGGAAAGCTGCTCAGGTGGTTGTGTCCTTTCAACCGGCTGACTGTTTTGTTCTGCTTCTATTGGGCTGAAAGCTGCGTCAGATGGTCTATTACGGCCTACTACCTGCTTTTGACTACTTTCTGAGCCAGTCAGCTCACCAGAACCCTTGCCAGATGGCTTATTACGGCCATTGCCCCCTAATAAGCTTGTGTCTTTTGGAGAGGCTTCTGCGCCCACAGCGCAAGCAGCCTCTTCTCCTAGCTGAAGGATTGGGGGGTTCGGGGGGGATTTCATAGCCTGCCTTTGCTGCTCACTGATGTGAACGGGATGCCAGAGGTCTTTATTGCGATACAGCGTCTCCCCTGAGATGTGGCATGAGCAGAGTAGGTTAAAGCGGGGTGTGATGCCGTCTGGGAAGGTGCCCTGCTGACAGAGTTCGACAATGACTTGTTGAATGTGCTCACGAGCTTCAGCGGCTTGCTGTTCGTTCCAAGTTGGCCCTTGTTTCGCTTTGAATGCTTTGCCAGTGGCATAGGGAAAGTAGCGATCTTTAGTCTCAATTGACTGTGCCCATTCCTTCGCTTTTCTTTCTATGTCTTTTTGATGACCACAATAGTCCTCAAACCCCGGTAGCGCTTTTGCTACCTTTACGATGTCATCTACGAGTGCTTTGCCGTTTAGCGGAGCTTCAGCGCCGATGATATGGCCGAAGATGTAAGAGCGCATCGTGATGCGACCCAGAATGTGATTTGTTTGGCCAGGGCCAGACCAGCCCGGTTCTATCTCAGCATTTAAATCGTTAAGGAATTTCTGAGCTTTACCCGTGACCCGGTAGGCTTGGCGTTTCGCTTGGCGGATAGTTTGCTCTAAGACGGGGACAGCGATATCGTTATGCGCTGCCGCGCGCTGCCACTGACGGACGAACGCTTGATGAGAGCTGGCAATAGGCTGTAAGTCATTGTTAAGTAGGTAGGAGCCTTGCTGAAGGGGTAGGCGGTGGCCATTGAACAGGCTGTAGCTACCGTCAGGCGAGAAGGGTTTGCGGTTAGGAAAGACCTCTAGCCAGCCAGGGATGATTTTGAAACCTGCGTTCTCTAGTAGGGTCGCAATGGCGATCGCGAGCTGCCAGGAGGGTAAGGGTTTATCGAAGGGCAGGTAGATGTGTAGCCCTTCGCTATCTGAGCTAGTTATAGAGATATGGTCAACGAGGCCCAGCGGTTCAAGCGCTTCGCAGATGCGGTCGAGGGCGAGCGGGTCGCGGCGAGGATGATAGGGACTGCCCCAGTCGATGTCGAGGAGGCCATAGGCAGTTTTGGGGCCGAGGCGAACGCCATAGAGGTAAGTGGCCTGATTGATAATCCGGTCAGAGAGGGGATGGCTGGTTTCAGTTTTCCAGTCGGGTTTGGTACCGGGGTCGGGATGAGAAGCGTAGAGGTAGTCGAAGCGGTGGGGCCAGAGGTCGAGGAATTCGTTGAGTGTTTCCTCAACGTAAATGAAGAGAGGTGTGGATCGCTTCTTCGTGGTGGAAGCGGTGCGATTCCCTCGGCAGGCTTCGCCATCGCGCTTTGTGTCAAATTGTTTGGAACTCTGCGATGGGCTGAGATGGCTGTCTGATGTGTGTTCTAGAGAACGTAGATCGGCTCTATCACTGGATTGCTGCCGCAGCCCGCTAAAATCGGGTAACATGATTCATATATGCCCCCGCCCAGGGAAGCATTGGTGAATCCCATCGGTTTCTGTCGAAAATCAATAGCTGCATTCCGTCCAAGAAGCACAGTTATTAGATTTTGAAGCCCGTGGGTTTTGCTTTTTTAAAGCGGTTTAGACTTTTTAGTCTGAGCCGCTTTTCGTTGTCTGTTTTTCTATCTGGATTGATGTACGATCACCGCCCCTTGTCTCTCCTGGTGGTTGATAGCTTGGAGGTAGTTGGTGATTTGCAACAGCGTGAGCTGCAAGTAATCGTTCAACGTAAGTGCTGAACGATTTAACACCTGATTTATTGCTCAGATGATCTATGGCATTCAGTAGCTCCTCATCTATAGAGATGGTTCTTCGCTTTCGCGGCATGTCTGGGTAAGTCAATGCATATTCCCCTCCACAATCGCATACCGCGCACTTTACTAATCAAAGTGCGTTTTTTGATTTATGACTGTATCTGCAAGATAACTTAAAATACTCATCTTTGAGAATAAAAAATATTATCAAAACGCGCACTTTGATCTACAGTTAGCACATGGCAAACGGGATAAATTTCTTAACACTCGTTAACGCCTTGGTTCTGACTCAACCGATTGTTGAGCCTCACTCTCGTCTAATCTGAGTCAGAAGTAAGCAACGCCATACACCCCAACGTTTCTAGGTACTTGCATGGCAACTACTCTCAAACAAAGACAGGTAACAAACTCGACTGCTCAAACGGCTAGAGCGACTGTCCTGATTGACTTAGGCAACGGTGACGTAAACGCAATGTGCCGGATGCCCGGTACGCAGAAATGGGTCACCGCTCAATTCCCTTCTCACGTCACCCTCACGCCCGACTCAAACAGTGACTGCCTCACCCTGGCGACTGCCCAAGGCTTCAAAAACTTCTTAGTCGGCAGGCCAGCGCAAGCTCACCCCTGCTCGCGCACCGGCAGCAGCGCCGAGGGCAAAGTAACCAACGCCCGCGCCCTGCTAATTCATGCGCTGCGCCAGATGATCGGCTTCAACACCGAGCCGATTCACGCCGATGTCATTTTCACCAGCCCATCCGTCAAAGCCTATGGCCCGCAGATTGCCGAGCAACTGACGGGTAAACACTCAGTCGGCATTCCCGCCGATGCTGAGGTGATCGAATCCCGCGCTACCACGCACAGCGTCACCATTCACACGGCTATCCCGCAGCTCGAAGGCTACCAAGCGTTCAAACACATCCAGAGCAAAGTCAAAGGCCATGCCACCATCATCGACATCGGCAACCGCACCATCCTGTTGACCCAGGTGAGCGAAACCGGACGCATTCTCAAACGCCGCGCCTTCGATGCTTGCGGTGTGTACAGCCTAGCCGAGCGCATCGTCTACCGCGATAGCTTAGCGCCCAGGCTCAAGACCCCTAGCCCTCAGAGCATCATCAACTATTTGCTAGACCAAGCACATGGTGCTGAAGTCATTGCGCAGATTGCCCCCGACGTTGCCGCTTGTATGGGTGAGGTTCTCGCCGCCATCGACGACGACAGCGCCCGGTACATCATCGGCGGTGGAGCCAAACTCCCCGGCATCGAGCAGACGCTAAACGCCAAGGTCATCAAGAATCCGCAGTGGGCCAACCTGACCGCCCTGGCAGATGCTGCCGATCAGCTATTGGCCAGAGTACTGGCCAGAGCGCAGAGGTAGGAATTGCGATGAGCCGAGAACAGATCCGCGTTCGCGTCGATAGCGAACAGTGGGAGAGCTGGCGGCAAGCAGGGGAAGGCAACACCGAATTGCTAGACCGCATCCTGAACGACTGGCAGCAGCAGCGCCATATCCTCATCGCCCTAACTGAACTAGACCCCAATCCATCGCAAGCATTAGGGCGACTGCTCGCCAGTCACGAACTGCTGTCCACCGCCGTCGTCACTATCCAACCAGCCACAGCGACACCTGTTCATTCTCAACCTGTAAAAATGCCGCCGTCCATCGCCAAGCCAGCGCTAATTGGCGGCATCGAAAACAACGGTGATGACTGGTAACACTGAATCTCTGAAACAAAGACCGAAGGGCCAAGGCTGAACACTTCCGCATTTAAGTTCTCCCCCGTGTGGAGCAAGATCCCATTCCTGCACAGTGCTGACGGTCGCCGCGTCTTTGCCTAGTAATGGATGCGGTAATGCGCTAACCCCATCGACAACCTCAACCCCGCCCACATCACCGATAACCCCACCTCTAGACGGCAATTTCAATCACGTAAAGGAGATATTTAACCGATGAATGCCGCCGACATTCGCGCCCAACTCGACCAGCTTGCGGCCACCGGCACGGCCATCAAGTCGCAAACGCCTCAGAGCTATCACGCGGTCATCGCAGACCGGCTGAAAGCGCTGAAGTAATAGCAAAGCGGACTACAGCTACCAACTACTAGCCCGCCTCTATCCCGCCCGAATCATCACAAACAAGCAGGACTATCAAAATTATGTCACGAGAACTCAGTACCAACTTTGGCACCGGGCCGCTGACGCCCATAGAGCAACAGCAGCTATCGCAGACGATGGCGCAGCTGCCCGCTTCAGACCAACAGGCGATCCGCGCTGGCGTGAAATGTCTCCCGAAGGAACAGCAAGAACGCGCCACGTTGGAATGGTCACAGCGCTGGAAAGCATAGCCCCTGAGCCCAAATCTTATCGGGGTGCAGCTGCGCCCCCTTTCGCCCATGTCCAAACCACAGTACGCGCTCACCGAAATTCCGCAGCACCAGCTCAGCCAGCTCCCTCAGCAAGGCATCGTTACCATCGACGGCAAACGCTATCAAGTTCAGCTGATTGCTCATCAGCCCATCACCCAGCACAGAGATCGCCCGCCGAGTCACTACCAAACCGCCCAAAGCCGAGGCATCCCCCCGCAGACTATCCACCTACCAAAGCTGCCCACGGCCTTATCGCTGACGCTATCAGCCGTGATCGCGCTGTCTTTTCTAGTCGCCGCCAGCATGTTTTCAATCGGCCTCACGGCCTACAGCAACTCAGTAGAGCGCACGAATCAAACCCGCTCATTCATTCGCGTGGAGTAAGCCCCATGTCTGCCCCGAAAGTCTTAATCGAGAACCAGAACGCACTCGGCAAGAACGTCGAACAGGTGACGCTCGACACCAACCGCGTCAACATCAAAGGCGAAACCAGTAGCCGGATGGCCAACTTCATCGCCCTGTCTAGCCGAGGGCTGTGGGTAGATTGCAGCCAGTGGCTGATCTATTCAGCCGGTTTCTTTTCTTTGGTGAAGCTAGCTGTGCTCTCGCCGCTGCCACTGTGGTCAATCCTGCTAGGTGCCGGGGTGCCGCTGTATGTTTTCTGCGTGATGTTGGCCGACACCTGCCAGCGCCGGAAGAGCTTGCGGTTTGACGGGGCAGTGCGGTTTTCATTGCTGATGATTGGAGGGGCGATCGCTTTTTTGTCATGACCTACCTCCTGACTGAAGTGGCCGACCGCGAACGACTGGCCAATCAAGCCCGCGCCATCAGTCTGGGCACTTGGGCCGCGAGTATTGCTCTGATCGCCTTCGCCCTGGTGCCGAGCATTCGGAGTAATGCGATCGCCAAAGCCGTCTTGATATTCGCAAGCTGTGGAATGACCGCCGTATCGAGAGCGACCGCAGGCAACTTGGCCACGCATGACCGAGTGCTGCAAGACTTCAGAGATATTAGCGACAACCAGCGCCAGCAGCTCATTTACGAAGCCCTGGCCCCGAAGCAGCTCATGAAATCAGCCGAGGCCCCGATAGTTGCCGCGCTGCCCGCGCCGCTGCCGGTTCATAATCTCAGCCAAGCCATCAGCCAAACGCTGAAGAGCACGGTGCTATTAGGAGCGCCGAGAGCAGGAAAAGGGTACGCGATCGCCCGCGCGGTGCAGCAGCTGCCCGCCAACGTAGACCTGTGGCTAATCGATCCGAAAGACGACCCGAACGAGTCCTACTACTGGTCGCGCATCCCCATCCGTCAGCGGGCAAGGTTTGACGTAACCACGCTAGAACCCGACGCGGTGACCGCCAAAGTCACAGGCTTGTTTGAGCAGTTTCTATTGGCCCCCAGCGCAGTCGATAGGCCAAAGCTGCTGATTGTGGATGAATGCTCCCCCGGCCTATCGAAGGGAATGACGCCGAAAGCCTACAAAGCATTCATGGGCAGACTATCGACCATTTGTAGCGTAGGGCCAAGCAAAGGCAAATTTGTCTGGATTATGGCCCAAGCCTCAACGGTAGAAGACCTAGCGATGACCAGCGGCAACAAAGCCAGCTTCAGACTGTGCGCCGTTGGCCACGCTAAGCGCACTGAGAAGTCCTGGTACAGCTCGCTCAAACGCTCGATGCAAATAGAAACGCCCGCCGTCGCGCTGACCGGCTACCTGCAAATGCTCGATGGCGAATGGGGCTACGCCGCGCCGTTTGAAGTGACCTGGCAGTCCGATGAGACAGATGACAGCGATCGCGCCGCCGAAGAACAGCGCGAACCAAGCTTGAGCCAGCAGTCCAGGGAAGTGCTGAGCTACTTCAGCAGTCGTAGCCGCGAGCATGTCAGCTTACGACAGCTGACCCAGACGAGCTTTGCCCGCCGCGAGGGGCTGACCTCACAGCGCTCGATGATGGCCGCGCTTGCGCCGCTGCTGGATGCCGAGAAGATTACCGAAACTGAAGACGGTGACTACCTGCTGAGCGAAACCGTGTTGTGATTGTTGTGATAAAAAAGTGGCCTAAAACAGCCCTGCAAGCGCTGATCACAACCGCCGCAACAATCACAACAAAACGGCTGAATCTACCGATATGCCTTGTGTAGCGCCATCACAACAGCCCCACAACAGGTTCACAACGTTTTGATTACCCATAGCACCGCAACCTGTAGATAGCGATGATCATGACCACTGCTGCACGTAGCTGTCTATTTTAATTTTTCAAACGCCAGAATAGCTGTCAGTCAGTCGTTATAGCC
>QBMP01000161.1:8101-9988 GCA_003242115.1 Phormidesmis priestleyi | reverse complement strand
TGGAGCGGTTAGGATTTGCTTCACGCAGTGATAACTGGCTAGCATGTCTTGAGGTAGAGCAGGCACAAACAGCCTGTTGGTTACTGGGGAAAATTGGTGACTTCTGAGTCTCTGCCCAACCTAAGGAACTGTCGCCATTGCCGCGCTGCCATTTCGTTCAGCATAGTAAAAAAAAGCTGCTCGTACTTGTGATCGTTCAACGGCTTCACCACCGGCTCACGCTCCAATTCCGGCTGCCGCCATCCTATGGCTAGGAGACAGATTATGCCAAGACCATGACTTAAAACAAGTGCTACAACTGTTAAAGCATCTCGCCAAAATTTTGATTTAACTAACCTCAGCCAATCAGCATGTGCCGAATCTTAGGCTATTTAGGGCCATCCATCTCGCTCGATCAGCTAGTTTTTAAGACTGAGCATTCACTGTTACATCAAAGCTATCAGCCCCGTGAAATGAAGTCAGCGATACTCAATGCAGATGGGTTTGGCTTGGGCTGGTATGGTGATGTACCTGCCACGCCGCCTTTTGTGTATCGCAATCCGCTGCCGATTTGGAATGATCGGAACTTGCCAGATTTGTGTCGGTATGCGCGATCGCCCACCATCCTAGCAAACCTCCGCAGCGCCACTGAGCAAATGCCAGTAGAAATGAGCAACTGCCAGCCCTTTGCTTATCAGCAAATGATGTTCGTACACAACGGCTTAATCGAGAATTTTTACAAATCGCTCTATCGACCCATTCGTGAACAGCTTTGCGACGTTGCCTACCGCAGCATCGCAGGGCAAACAGATTCTGAGCATATCTTTGCCCTGCTAGTTCACCATTTAGAAACGCAGCCCAACATAGATCTCGCTGAAGCCCTGCAACAAACTATCGTCAAGCTGTCCGACATGGCAGACAAAGCAGGCGTTCATCTATCGGCCAACATCATTTTGAGCACAGCTGAGCGCTTAGTTGCTTTACGGTTCGACAATCAGCAGCAAGCGCCCTCTCTCTACCTTTTGAAGCATTCCAAACGCTTCCCAACATCAGTTATATTAGCCTCTGAGCCGCTGTTTGAAGATGACTGGCAACCGTATCCTCAATCTCAACTTATCAGCGTGGGTGCAAACCTAAGCATCGAAGTTTATTCGACCGTAGCGTGAATTGACCGCCATTCTTTGACTATGATTCTCAGATTCGATCCCGCTAAAGCGCCTTGTGTTGAAGCAGATTTGCAGCTTTCTTTGATTGAAGCGTTTGAGGCTTGTCGTCAACAAACCCTGACTTTAATCAGCAATATTCAGCCAAGGCTAATAAGGCAGCAGGCGCATCCTGACTTTAGTCCCGTCGGCTGGCACCTGGGCCATATCGCTTACACCGAGTCACTATGGGTGTTAGAAAAATTGTCGGGGAGCCCTTGTCGGTTTCCTCATTACCAGCGGCTGTTTTCAGCAGATGGATTGCCTAAGGCAGAACGGCAGAATTTGCCTGAGTTAGAAGAGATTTTGGCTTATTTGACAGGGGTGCGATCGCATGGCCTCTACATCCTTGAGAACCTCAACACAGACACCCATGCCGCCCTTTTGTACTGGCTTCTCCAGCACGAAAGTCAACATGCTGAGACCATTGCGATGGTAATAGCTTTGCACAGCTCAAAAGAGGCCAATCAAGCGCCCTTTTGCCTACCTAAGCAAAGCCTAAACAACCAAGAGAAAGAATCTCTAAACGTGATAGAAGACCCTATGGTTCATATCAAAGCAGGCGCTTTTACTCAGGGCTGCGATGAGATAGTGGCGATTGATAACGAAAAGCCCGCTCATTTGGTTTGGCTAAACGACTATTGGATCGACCGTAGACCAGTAACCTACCAACAATATCATCGGTTTATAGCGGCGGGGGGGTAAC
>QBMP01000161.1:0-8089 GCA_003242115.1 Phormidesmis priestleyi | reverse complement strand
AAAAAAATGGTGGACGGCGGCTGGATGGCAGTGGAAGCAATCGGCGGGGGTTGAAAAGCCGCTTTATTGGCCCAGTGAATATGGAGATAGTCGTTTTGTCGGTTGTTATGTATATGGTGTGAGTTGGTACGAGGCCGATGCATATGCTCGCTTTGTAGGGAAGCGATTGCCGAGTGAGTCGGAGTGGGCCAAAGCCGCAAACTGCTGTAATGCCTCTGGCTGTGAGGATATGGTAGGCAGCATTTGGCAATGGACGAGCACTTGGTTTGATGCTTACACTGGCTTTCGGCCCTTTCCCTATGACAGCTATTCGCAAGCCTATTTTGACCAGGATCATCGCGTTTTGCGGGGTGGCAGTTGGGCGACACCTCAGTGGGCTTTGCGCAAGAGCTTTCGGAACTGGTATCATCCTCATCGGCGCGAGATGTTTGCGGGCTTCCGCTGCGCAGCTTGAATGGATACTGTTAAAAATAGGAAAATGCTTTGGCTTCTAAGGAATTGCGTCTTGAATCGGAGAAAAATAACAGTCAGCGCTTAATCGTTCGCGATTTGATGGAAGTGCCCGATCTCGACATTCTAGAGGGGCAAGATGTTATTCAAGGACTCTCCTTTGAGCCTAAATCACTGCCGCCGAAATACTTTTACGATCAAAAGGGATCGCAGCTATTTGACCAGATTTGTCAGCTACCTGAATACTACCCAACGCGGACGGAAACGGCGATATTGGAGCGGTATGGGAGTGCGATCGCTCAAACCACCGGCCCCTGCGAAATTGTTGAACTCGGCAGCGGCAGCGCCACCAAAACTCGAATTCTGCTAAACGCCTACACAGCCGCAGCTTATCCGCTACGCTATATTCCTGTTGATGTCAGCAGTACGGCATTAGTAGAAAGCTCACAACAGCTATTAAAAGAGTATCCAACGCTGTCGATAGAGGGTTTAGTCAGCACTTATGAACCCGCGCTGAAAGCATTGCCCTCAAAACATCTGAGCGCTCGAATGATTGTCTTTATCGGCAGCACTATCGGGAACCTTCGACCTGATGAATGCAATAACTTTTTGGCCCGCATCAGTAAAACCTTACAGCCCGACGACTACTTTCTGCTAGGCCTAGACTTACAGAAAGAGATTTCTATTTTAGAAGCCGCCTACAACGACAGCCAAGGGATTACGGCGGCTTTTAATCTTAATATGTTGCGCCATCTCAACCGACGGTTTGAAGGTGATTTTGACCTGGATGCTTTTGCTCACATCGCCTATTACAACAAGCAAGATAATCAAATTGAGATGTATTTAGAAAGTGTTGAAGCCCAAATTGTTCGGCTGAAAAGGCTAGGTTTGACAATTGGGTTTGAGCGGGGCGATGGCGCAGCCTCTCCTTCGGAGAATCGCATCCTCAGCGAAATCTCACGCAAGTTTAACCTGGCCGACATGGAAAAGGCGCTATCGTCTCATCAGCTTAGCGTCGTAGAAACATTTACCGATGAGAGACAATGGTTTGGGCTTTTGCTTTGTCAACGCAGGCCCTAGCTTTTACGCCCGCTTGTCGCGCTTATCGCCAACAATTCCGCTTTATTCGTGTCAAACACCTTCATCTGTTGCATAGCGCTGCGAGTCTCAGCCATGCCAGAGCGATCTCCTACGGCAATTTGGCTAATAGCAGTCCCTTGAATCTCCTGAAGTGACGCCTCAAGCACTGCTGGATCGGTGACAGCAGGAGCCGGATTGCCTGTGTTGTAGTTAGGTTTGATGAATACTCGCTGGCCCTGAAAGCTAGGCGGCTGCAATAGCTCAAAAGCTCAGCTTACGACTGCGCTGCGGTCGGTGGTGCAAACCAAGACAACCCGATGGGGATTTTGTCCATTGGGCCGAAGATATGGGAAATCGGGCTGAGCTGAGCGGGCTCTCGGATGTACTTGTAAAGTCGTTGATATACTTTAGTGATTGTGACAAGTGCCGCTGAGAATTTCCGGAGCTATTTAACCCAGAAATAACAGGGAGTTGTCTTCAGACACTCACACACTCAGAAAATTAAGTCCTAGCGCAATCAGGCCCGCTAATCCAATCAAGCCCAGTGCTTGACGGAAGTAGTTCACACCCTCGAAGAGTTCTTGCCATGCCCAAGTGAACAAAGCGCCGAACGCGATTAATTCCGTGGCCCTCTGAAGTTGTCCGCTGGGGAGTACATACTGAAGGAAGGTTGCCGCAACGCCTACGAGGACAGGTAGATTAGGGGCTTGAGCAATTACGATGTTGCCCTCGCTGTCTCGGAAGATACGGTCAAATAATGTGGGTTTCTTTACTTCTAGCACCTGATTCGATTGAGATGACATTAGCTCTGCCTCAAACTACGATTAATGGAACTGATGCTAACGCTATGCTAGGCAGCATCGCTTATGCCGGACGTTAGAACTGGTAGGCTCGCTTGCAGTCAAAATGCAGGTGTATTGGTTATGCGATTCGCCTTTATCCATCCTGAGATTCCAGCTGATACACTCGCAGCGTCAGATACTTCATCATTAGCCACCAGTAGTATCCTATCGGTGGCGGCATGGAGCGATCACACTACAGCGGTACAGAAAGACTGGATTATCTCGTCTTAAACTCTCTTTTGGGAGATTATCTAGGCTCACACTAGCCTCTGGATTATCCCAAATAATATGCGCTCTGGCCCTATAGCCAGCCGCCATTAAGCTCAGCCCCAGCCATTTCATAACGTCTGTGACCTGCTCGAAAGGAATACCACAGGTTTCCTGTCCATGGCTGCTGATAGTCAGTTGGTCTGATTGAGAGAATGCCAAGAGCGTTCGGAGTTGCTTCCACATGGTCAAACTTCTTTTGTTGCGCCCTTTGAGGATTCCCTATGTGTCAGATTGATATGTCAATCCAAGGCTGTGCGATCGCACAGGAAAAACAGGGGTACGATCTTTATTGACACTGCAATGGCTAAAGTCAGTAGGCTCCTCCCGTCTAAAGTCCTACGTGGTCTATTAATTGGGAGACAGCGATCGCCCTATCGGTTCGTACAGTCTCTCCAATGTGCTTAAGGTGTCCGAATCTTGACTCCATGATATTTCTTACGTACCTTTCCTCCTTCTCGCCAGTATTCGTACCAGTACGGGCCATGCAGATCGCCATCGGCACATTTGCACCTCGTTTTCCCGCACTTCACGCCCTGAAGTAGAAAGACTGACTTGCCTCGGCGCCTCTGCTCAACTGCTGCCTTAGCAGCAGGCGGGCTCCAGTTCTTCTCTATCGTTGCGTCTACTTCTGCTCGTAACCATGCTAATAGCCGCCGCTGTTGCGGTAGTGACCAGTGACTGATCAACCGTTTTGCTGTCCGGAGTGTCAAGTTAGTAGGATGAGGCATCGGCTACAAAATCTTAGGTAACAGCGAGAATAGCATCTTCCATCGTAATGTTACCTAAGATTTTCAGAAAAGGACAAAAATTCACTGGCAAGCCACGGTACTCGCCTTCTAGAAATCGCTGCTGACCTACTATAAAATAAACTATCTTAGGTAACGTCTTCATGAATTTCCTCAACGACTGTTACCTAAGATAGTTCGTCAGTTTCATCGCTCTACAGCAAAAGCCTTAAAGCTTTACCAGTTCCAGTTCCGTGTAATCGATCCGTCTGTGACGATTACTGATAGCGGTGGCGGTCTCAGTACTAAGCAAAAGCAGTGATGTCCGAAACGCTCGGTCATGGCGATCTATCCTAATACCAAAAAGCATTTGAGCAGATGGTCGATGAGCTGACCTGCCCAAGTCCTGAGTGGAAGAGAGCTAACCTTGGCTCTAAGACAGAGTATTGAGATGATATAGCAGCATTAGCTTTTCTTCCTCAAAGAGTTCGTAGCTCCGCTTCCCATCGAATTTTTGGCAAATTATCTTCGTTATTTGCCCGTAGTCAAGTTCAAGGTTTCTGATTTTTGATCTAATAGCCTCCATTGTTTGGTCAGGCTCTGTTGAATATGGAGTTTTCTTAGAATCTTGTCTATTTTGCTGCTGTGAATTATTCATGATGGGCTCACGAACACCAGGTTTATTTTCCCTATTTCCTAACTTTCGTTCTTGAGTTTGTGGAAAACTTTTGCCATCCCCCCGTACCCCCCTCCCGGAGTTAAACTTCGTTTGGGCGGAGGAAGAATCTTCAGCTTCGCAGCCTATACACTTCATTATCTCTCCCTTAGTCCGTAATTCCTTGAATTCACCGGTCTTTGGCGGTTCTAAAGTTTTTCTCTCACTCTCTACCTCAGAGGCTACAGACTCTGAGGCTACGACGATTACGGGCAATTCTTCTCGGTTGCTTTCGTCGTAGTCAGGATGCCAGAGCTTTTTGTTCTCAACTTTGTAGAGCGTTTCTAGACTGCTGGAACTTACCCCTGCGTCCATCTGGGCTGCTCTGATCGCTTGGGCTCTAGCTGTCGCGCTAGCGGGAAGCTGATCAACTGCTTCTAGCTGCCGGACAGCGGCTAGAATACTGGCCTGCGCTTGTTGAGCGCGCAGCTTATTGAAGGGCACGATGTCGTTCTCTGCCTTCTGGCGAATATCGCTATATGACCCTAGCGGCCAGTAGTAGTTCTCCACCGCTGCTGCCCAGACGCGCGATCGCATTTCTATCTCGCGCTGATGCCTGCACCATTTTTTATATCCAGGACTAGAAATTGCCTGCTGATGAATATAATTTATGAGGTCTGCACCGCTCAGTCCTAGAAACACAACGCCGTAGCAGCCGAATTCCTTAAGAAGCTGATTGGTTTGCCCTGCTCCTGTCCAGCCTTCAGCCAGTACAGTTTCCAGATCGGTTTTCCATGACTCTGCTTTATTGAGCCGTTTGCGTACTTTCTTGTGCCGATTCTGTTGGGCGATAGGTAAAGCGGACTGCAATGTGGCGATATCCTGCCCCGCAGTCGCGATGTCCCACTGCGCTAGAAAATCACTGATCTGGCTACTGCCCGGATTAAATTCGTCATCTAGCAGACAGGAGCCGCTTCCCGGCTGTAACGGTAGCCGGTGCGCCCGGTACTCAATCTTTTGGGTCGTCCCATAGGCTTTTACATTTGGGAATATTTCTAAGTCTCCCGGCCTGAGCTTGAAGCCCTGCGCTTCAAGACAGTTTTGTAGGGATACTGCCAGAGCAAACGTTTTAACCGCTTGTTCAAGCGGAATATATAAATGGATGCCGCCGCTCCAGCTACTGCGAATCAGGATCGTTCTGGTAATTCCAATTGTTTCCATCCCGGCCTGCATTCGGGCGATCGCACTCGCATCCTGATTCGGGTGGTAGGGACTACTGCTGTCAACGTCGATCAGGGCATAGACAGTATCGTGCCCCGGTCGCACGCCGATGAGTCGCGCCGCGTCCTGCCACTCACGCCATAGGATACGGTTTTTCAAGGGATAGCGCCGCTGGGTATACCATTTCGGCTTTGATGCATCTTCTGGTGCATCGGCATAAATCGAGCACCAGAGATAGCGTCCGAATATTTCGCACAGACGCTGCCCCTGCGGGTCGGCTGGTAGCGGATTTTGCGATTTTTTGAAGGCAAGCGGTACTATTGCGCTCTGCTTTCCATGTAATGGCGAGGACATTGGCTCTATCTAGCTAGTAGTGTGGTTAGAGAGCCGTAGAAAAATTTGCAGCAAGAGATAACATGCTGCTAAAATTAGCATACGACTCTGAATCTCTGAAGAAAAGGGATTCTGAGGGGCGTAACCTAATCATTGCCTGGCAGCGTGAATTAGGAGTTAAGTTAATAAAACAGCAAAGACCCTAGTTGTTTCCGCAACTTGGGTCTTGTTTTTTAAGGGATCATTACGGTATTTCCTCTATCGAAACATACTAAATTCATAAAATTATATAACTTCAGCCTAAAAAACTAAAAGAAATATACCTTTCATATAAAATTATACAGATCATCTGTATATTGGCTAGCTGAATGTTACTATGCCTCATCTATATTAAGTGCGACTATCTTCATCCTCATATAGATGAGGCGCTTAGCTAGCTTGGACTGGCAAATGCAACCATGCAATCCAGCTCTCAGGGCATAAAGTAGTGCATATGTTTTCAATCAGAGATTAGCACTGAGATGCAGGGTATTCAAGCGCTCAAAAATCTTAATACGCCAAAGCTATAGACCAAAAATACGTCAAAGCTACAGGTAAATTCATACGCCAAAGCTACAGGCAATTCCTAAAAAATACGCCAAAGCTACAGGCCAATTTCCCACTTCTTTTTGGAAAGCCTGTAGTTTCTGATACCTGTAGGAAACTAAATACGTTAAAGCTACAGGTAAGTTCATACGCCAAAGCTACAGGTCATTAGTTCAATAACATACGCCAAAGCTACAGGTCTGTTTATTCTTTTCTGAAACTCATATATATTGGAGGTGACACTTTTCTCAAACATTCCTAACATGGCCTCTCAACTGAACTTGTTCAAAGTGGATGGAGAATTGGTGCGCATATTGCCTCGAGCAGGTGCATCTATACGTCATCCGGATGTAAACCTACCGGTCTTTCGTTCAGACGGTGATGGGCACTATTTAGAGATGCGGGTTGATGCTGATCCAGACGACGCTGGTGAGGTGGCTCTAACACGACGAATTCCGCTTGGGAACCTCTCTGGCAAGGAGTGGGAAGAACTTAAAGAGCAGTATGACAATATCGATCTAGAGGCTTACCTAGGCGACGGGATTAAAGGCTTAGAAAATATAGAAGATAGACGTGTTCAACGCCTAACAGCAGCCTTGCTAACCTTCTTAAACCCCCGTCAAGTGTCGATTGTGTTCTACCTTTATAGAGCTGCTACACAGAAAGAAGCCTCCCCGATCGTGTCTTTTCGCGCGAACGATTTACTTGACGCTATGGGTTATGGGCGTACAGAAGACGGCGGATTTCCTTCTGTAACACGTTCTAAGCTTCATCGGGATATTACAGCGCTTCACCGGACTGAGTTAGTATTTGCTCAGGAGCTGCGCAAAGGCGACGAATTAGGTGCGAAGGTAAAGATCAAAAGCATTCTAACAATTCAAGAATTTGAGATTGACAAAGTTCCTAGAAACTTCGATCTAGATAATGCTGCTGACTATACTTTTGAGGCTGCTGATGCCTACACGGTATCGTTAGGGTTCTTTGATACCTCTGCCCAGGGGAATGATTATGTACTTTTTGGAAACATTGATATGAATCAGCGCTTGGGAAATAGCTCCAAGCACGATTACAAAACAAAGCTGTTAGTTTACCTGGCTAGTCGTTTGCAATGGGAAAAGCCGAAGGACGGACAGTTCCTAACTATCTCAAAGCACTATTTATTCAAAAATCTAGAACTCTTCGGTAGCAATTCATCGAGAAATAACACGATATTTTGGCGCACAGTTGAAGAGTTGCGAGAGATGGGGTACGTGATAGGTGCTAAGCAACTACCGGGAAAGCGCGGCTCTACATCAGTAGAGTTTCAGATTAATCCAGAGCAAATTCGCTCACATTCGCCACATAGCGTTTAGGTTGCTAATGAGTGACCACGCTTTATGAAGCTTTTGCGATTGCGCCAGACGCACACCTCTCAAGAGACTATCCGAGTTTTTACGAACGAATTTCCGAATAAGCTTCAACCAGTCTGTCAAGCGCCACCAATACGCTCTGTATTGAGCCGCTGCCTAAACTTTTTCTGAGTCATCCGAATAGCTTCGTCATGGGCCTCTTCGAGATCGTCTAGCTCAAAGACAGAAACCAACTTTTCGCAATACTCAACCATTTCGAGTCCGACTGTTTCTGGAATATAGTTTCGTGCAATATGTCTAGAACCAGAGATAGGGGCTTCCCAAATTTTCTTAATCTCTGCGGTATCCATCCCAAAAAGGCCGCGATAAACGTAATTCGTCCACCTGCCATATTTATACGGGCTATTTCCACCCTGTTCAGAAATGGCATAGGCCCAGTCTTTCCTCGCTGGTTTCCCTGCCTGCCTCGCTACAAGCCACTGCTGAATTCGTTCGCTATCTTCACGGGTGTAGGTTTCTTTCAGCAGATAGATCTAGAATTGGTGCTTACGACTTTTCAGGTTTTAGGAGTCTGTCTAA
>QBMP01000160.1 GCA_003242115.1 Phormidesmis priestleyi | reverse complement strand
CCTTTGTCACCCGGATCTTGCCAAGCGCTAAATGTGCTATCCCTTTCTAAAGGTACATTTCTAGGATATATCTATCGTTTGTGGTTCGTGGTGAGAATGATTTTTAGGCGTGATTCAAATTGGAAGCGACTTAATTCCATAGCCCTTATAGTGATTTTCGAGATGATCTAATTCAAGATTATCTATATGGATCAATTGCACAGGCTAAAATTTCTGCCACAGCAGTTCTCATTATAAAGGATATAAAAATGTCAAGGAGCCTCGGTGATTCGGTCGGGAACTAAAGAAGTGCATGAGCCCTCATCTAGGGTATAGGGTATTGAGTTGGGCAATGAGTACTGGACTGTCCCTTCTGCGATCAATCGCTAAATAGAAATGATGGAAGGAGGTATGAAGTGATGGGCTCGCATGATCTCATCCAGGTTAACGCCGTTTTCGACCAGGCAGGCGTGGCCGCTGTGAGGCAAAATGACGACTTGCGATCGCGGAAAAATCCGGGCCAACCGATAAACTTCATTGACCGAAGGTCAAAATCCGATCAGGCGGTGCTAGGAAATCAACAACAGGCAGGCTAGACGAAAATCCGTAAAGCGGTGCGGGAATTAGTGGGAACAGTCTAGAACCTAAATTTAGCCACGGCACCCGGTGAAAAGAAGAGGCAGGATTGACTAAAACAACTCGTTCAAAAAGCCCCTGAGATTTGACCTGAGATTTCAAGAGTATCTTGAGCGCCAAACAGCCGCCAAAAGACTCTCCGCACAGGTATACGGGCATTTGGGCGGGCATCTTTGCCAGCTCATTTTTGATCAGTGCGATCGCCGCTGTCGCCAGTAAATTCCAATCATCGAGATCGTCGGGCGGAATCACTAAGCTGCGAACGTTGAAATCTTGCTCAAAACTGGCTGTCTGCAATGAGATCAGCGCTTTTCCGGTTTCGTCTAGTCCTGGCAGATAAATCAGCAGAGGCGCATTGATATAGCCCTGCTGGAAGCTCAGCAAATAGGTGTTGGTAGGCGCATTCACCGCAGGCGCTGTTGTAATTTGGGTCATGTCTGCTTCCATACACTGCCAAACGTTATGTCAAACGTCACGTTCGTACAGATTTCTGATGTTAGTATTATTTTTACTGAGATAGCAAAAATAGTTGTCTGTTGAGGAGTGGTAAGATTCAGATCAATATTTATTAATATGACTTTATGGATGTCGCTCATCTAATTGCCGCAGATTTATCAAGCCCGGATTCTGTTGTCCATCGCAAGCAGGTAGAAGCGGCACTAGCGCTGTTTGAAGAAGGCGCTACGGTGCCTTTTATCGCCCGCTATCGCAAAGAGCGAACCGGCGAGCTAGATGAGGTGCAGCTACGGCAAATTGCAGAGCGCTATGACTATTTGAGCGAATTAGCGGCGCGGCGGCAGGCGATTTTGACGGCGATCGCCAAACAGGACGCCCTCACCCCGCAATTGCAGGCCAGCATTGAGCGCTGCATGAGCAAAACAGAATTAGAAGATCTGTACTTGCCGTACAAGCCCAAGCGTCGTACTCGCGCTACTATTGCCAAAGAAAAGGGACTCGCGCCTTTGGCCGTAGCGATCGCTGAGCTGAACCATCAAACTCATCAGCCGCGCCCATTCCCTTCATTGACTGGTTTGGCTGAGGGTTATTTGAGTGAAGCTGTCGCTACGGTTGACGAAGCGCTTCAGGGCGCGGCAGATATTTTGGCTGAGACAATGGCTGAGCAGGCTCCCTTACGGGCCTATGTACGCCAGCTTTTTTTGAGAAAAGGGCAGTTTGTCTCTAGCGTGAAAGCTAACTACGCTGAAGGTACGACAAAGTATGAAATGTACCGTAGCTATCAGGTCTCGGTGAGCAAGATTGCACCGCACAATTTGCTGGCCCTGCTGCGCGGAGACAGTGAAGGCGTGCTCAAACTCTCTTTGAATTTTGATGAAGCCGAAGTGTTGGATTATTTGCTGAGCGCTCAGCTAAAAACGAAAGCGCCAGAAATTGTTCAACTTTATGCAGCGATGGCGAAAGATGGCTTTAACCGGCTGATGAAAACCTCACTCACGAATGAAGTGATCGCGGAGAAAAAAGCTTGGGCTGATGAAGAATCAATTCAGACGTTTGCTGATAATTTGCGAAACCTGATGCTATCTGCGCCCGCTGGCATGAAGCCGACGCTGGGCGTTGATCCGGGGTTTCGGACGGGCTGCAAGGTGGCGGCGGTAAGTGAAACAGGTCAGTTTTTAGCCTATGAAGCGATCTTTCCGCACTCCGGGCAAAGCAAGCGATTGGAGGCTGGCAAAGTGCTGGCCAGACTAATCACTACGTACAAAATTGCGCTGGTGGCCATCGGCAATGGCACAGCGAGTCGGGAGACGGATAAATTTGTTGCAGAGGTGATTGCCGCGTTGCCAATGCCGCCTGATCAGCGCCCGACTAAGGTGATGGTAAATGAGTCGGGGGCGTCGATTTATTCGGCCAGCGAGGTCGCTATTGCAGAATTTCCGAATCTCGATATCACGGTACGCGGCGCCATCAGCATCGCTCGTCGCCTGCAAGATCCGCTGGCCGAACTGGTTAAGCTCGACCCTAAATCAATTGGGGTGGGGCAATATCAGCACGATGTTGATCAAAAGCGGCTGAAGCAAAAGCTCGATGAAACGGTCGAAAGCTGTGTGAACTATGTGGGTGTGGATTTGAATACGGCCTCACGGGAGCTGTTGCGGTATGTGTCGGGAGTGAGCAGTGCGATCGCTCACAACATTGTGACTTTTCGGGATGAAGTCGGGCGGTTTTGCGATCGCAAAACCCTGAAAAAAGTTGCTAAGCTCGGCCCCAAAGCCTATGAACAAGCCGCTGGTTTTTTACGCATTCGCGAAGGGGATAATCCGCTGGATAATACCGCTGTGCATCCTGAAAGCTACAGCGTGGTTAAAGCTATAGCTCAAGATCTCCAGCTACCGCTCAAAAAGATTTCTCAAGCAGGCACTAAGCTCAAGCAGGTTAATCTTAAAAATTATGTCACTGAGACAGTGGGAGAACCGACTCTAAGAGATATTTTAACCGAGTTAGAAAAACCAGGCCGCGACCCTAGAGCCCAGTTTACCTACGCAACTTTCGCTGACGGCATCCATGAAATCAGTGATTTACGAACCGGCATGGTTCTGGAAGGCATTGTTACAAACGTGGCTAACTTTGGTGCATTTGTTGATATCGGTGTGCATCAAGACGGACTCGTACATGTCTCACAAATGGCTGATAAATTTGTTAAAGATCCCAAAGAGATTGTGCAGGTGGGCCAAATTGTCAAAGTTCAGGTGTTAGAGATACAGGAAAAGCTGAAGCGGGTTGGTCTAAGTATGAAAATCGGTGGACATGAGCGCGCCAACGCGGCTGAGCAATCAAAGCCTAGCAAAACAGCGACTTCTGCGTTTAAACTGTCTACTAAACCATCTGCCAAACCGGTGTTCAAACCAGCTACTTCAGCGCCGATTTCGTCGAAAGAGTCTTTGCCAAAGGCGTCTTCTGAACAAAGCGCCGCCCTTAACCCTGAAGATTTAAAGCAGCGCTTCAACCGTCGCCGTCCCTAATTATCCCCCATAGCGACTAGGCAGACAAAGGTTTTGGTCTTACTTTGGAGGAATGGGCTTTACCCGCTTTCGAGATGTGGATAGCGGCGTCAGAGTGGCTATCTGAAGGACTGATGGCGGCTCCTTTGACAATTGGGGTGCGCGTATCTAGGTCAAAGCCATAACCGTCTGGCAGGATATGTAGTCTGACGCCACAAAGCGCTAGATCCTCATCTCGCAAAATCTCTGACAGGTTGCTGTGAGACAAGTTTGCCATATCGACGACCGTGACCGCACCTTCTCCTACAACTTTGACGAGGTTGCCGTCAACAATCACAGCGGTATTTTCATCGATCCCAAATCCTAAGCCAGTTGACTGTTGAGCCATCGCGGAGAGCAATCGGCCAATGCGACCGCGCTGCGCAAAATGCTGATCAATCGCAATACCTGGCAAGAACCCCATACCCGGCCCTGTTTCGACACTATTGACTTTTGGATTCGTCCCAGCATCGCCCTCGACAATCATCATATCTGGCATCATCGCGGCTCCGGCGCTGGTGCCTGCAATGACCAAGCCTTCGGCAAATCGCTGGTGCAGGAGTTTGTCTATCTCGGTGCCCTTGAGGGAGTCAACAATTCGAGCCTGATCGCCGCCTGTAAAGAAAACGCCAGTTGCTTTTTGAATCGCCTCCAGGGAACGATCTGAGCTGGCATCGTCTCGGTAAACCGTGTCCAGGATGCGGACATCTTCAACGCCCAAGCGCTCGAAAGCTCGAATGTAATCATCGCCAACTTCTCTGGGCAGTTCAGTCGCAACTGTCATCACGATGATCTTGGCTTTCAGACCGCCAGCGCAGCGGATAAATTCTCGCAGAATCTGACAATCTTCTTTGCGATCTTCTGCGCCGCCGATGATGATCAGCTGCCCGTTATGTTCATTTAAAGTCATATGGCTTCCTAGCTTTTAGCACTCAAGTTGAACCAATTTCAAGCAAGATTTGGCGTGAAAACGGCTTATTTCAACGGGAAAACGGCCTATCTTCAAGCAAATTCGATGTGAGCTGAACTCAGCTCTACTCCTGTAGAATAATGGGCGCAAACCCTAGATTATCTCTCTCTCAAGATAGAATGTATTAATCGTTACAGTTTAGCGTTTCACCTGACGAAATAGAATAGATACAGAGTAGATCTAGTCGCTTATAGCCCATTACCAATTAAAATAAAGGCCGACCAATCACGCGGGTCGTTAAAGCCTTCGCTACGGATCATTTTGAGTTGCGCCTGGCGGAGGGCTTGGGCTTTGGTTTGGCCTTGGCTGAGAGCAATATAAAACTGATTCATCAGGGCGGCGGTCGCGGTGTCATCGACTGACCACAGAGAGGCAATAGCACTTTTTGCCCCGGTTTTTTGTACCTGAAATCCCAAGCCTAAAATCTCTTGGCCGTCATGGCCCGATTCCACGGCACTACTCGCTGTCTGACAAGCGCTAAAGACAACCAAATCCACATTTGGTAAAGTCCACTGGCGAATGTCTCGCATATTTACGGTGCTGCCGTCACCAAATAAAATAAAAGACTCTTCTGGCTGACCGGGCACAAACTTAGCGTGGGTAGCTAAGTGAATCACGCGCCGATTTTCCACCGAGCCTAACGTCTGTTGCTGTGTAAAATCAGTATCAAGCAAAGCGATTGTATTGGGAATGGCGGTGATTAAGTTTTCAATTTCTTGTTTGGCAGCGCTGAGGCCGTGATAGATAAATTCCTGTGCGCCAACTTGAACGCGGTAGGTGCGATCGCGATTTATCAAACCTCCGGCCAATACGCTTAAGGGTAGGGAATTACGCTCGGTGAGATCATCTACCGTCGCGGCGGTAATGTTGTGAGATTGATAGGTTTCTGCTAGCCAATGCTGCCGATTTCGCAAAGCGGCTAAGGGCACATAGCGCAAAACGCCATCGGGCAGGTAAATAATGTTCTCTACTTTTTCTGCGGCTAAGGTGCTCTCTATCGGGCGAATTAGCCAGTCATAAAGCTGTTGGGCTGGGGCTTCGACGTCTTCTATGCTGGTGGATCTATGAGTCAGACTGAGCTGAAGGGCACTGACCGCAAGGGTTAAATCCACCTTTGAAACATCTGTTGTAAAGCGTTTTACTTCGCCTTTGGGCGTGATTAAAAGAATCTCTAGCCGATCTTTTAAGATGAGTGGGTATAAGACGGCGCTGGTCATGGGCTGAGCCGCTAATGAGGTGCGAAGTGAGGCTATTTCATTGAGGTCGAACAACGATTGATTTTCGCTGATGGACGAATCGCTTAAAGCCACAGCCGCCGGTAAAGCGACAAATTCGGCGAAAGAAATGTTTTCAGGTAAGTTGTTCAGTGAATTGGCTAGCGCGGTTTCTGATGCGGTATTGAATCTGTTGGTCTGTATTGAATCGTTTATTGAATCGTTTGTTTGGACGCTGGTTACGGGCATTTCGTTTGTTTGCGAGCCGTTTATTTGCGAGCCGTCTGTTTGTGGACTGGCTGTTTGTGGACTGGCTGTTTGTGGACTGGCTGTTTGTGGACTGGCTGCTGCTCCATTGTTGGGCTGTGAGCTGTGCAGGTAATCATTAATTTCCTGAAGTTTCAGCAGATCTAAAATTTGCAGCGCTTCGGCGGTGCGGTTTTGCTGAAGCAGTAAGTCGGCGGTGTCACGATAAAAAGCCGCGATGGTTTGGGTGTGCTGCTGCTGCACTGAGAGCGAAAGCTGCTGTAAGTCTTGCCGGATGGTTTCGATGCGCGCGATCGCTTGTTTATAAAAGAAAATCGCCAAATTCGGCTGCTGTTGCTGTGCCATCAGCTTGCCTAGATTCAGCAATACTTCAATTTCGGGGGTTTTGTAGCCATTGCGTTGGCTCAGTTGCAGCGCCTGCCAGTGAGCCGACCAAGCCTGATCAGCCTGCTTGGATTCGCGGTACAGCGATCCCAGGCTATCGAGCAGGGCCGCGCGTTCCAGCGGATCATCTTGCTGATTTAGCAGCGTAAACCCTTGGTCAAAGGCGGCTTTGGCGGCTGTAAAGTCGCCCTGTTTGAGATGCACGGTGCCCAGATTATTCAGCGTGCGGATGGTTCTATCGGCTGAGCGGCTGCGCTGAAAAAAGTCCAAGGCCGTTTGGTAGCTGCGCAGCGCCGGATCGTATTTGGCCTGCAATTCTTCTACGCGGCCCAAGCTAAAAACCAAGCTACCGGCTAGCACCGGGTTATCAATGTCAAAGCTCATGGCTTGCCGAATGGTGGCCTCAGCTTCTGAATATTGACCAATTTCAGTTTCGACGCCGCCAATATTGTGCAGCATTTCTACCTGAGCCTGAAGCGACAGCGGATTGCTTTCAGGCTGATTGACCAGGGTGCGCCGGTAGTAGTTGAGCGCTGTGGCAAAATTTGCTAGCTGATAGTTGACGACGCCCAAGGTGCCGTTGAGATACAGCAGCACGGCGGCATAGTCAGCGATCGCTGGCTGATTTGGATCAAAGATCGCTGGCCGATTTGGATCAAATCTTGGATTGCTCTGGGCTGATAGCGATTCAAAAATAGTCAGCGCTGAGCGCAGAGGAGATAGCGCTGCTGCATAGTCGCCTGATCTGGCGTAGGCGCTGCCCAGTCCGCTGAGGGCTTCGCCCTGTAGCTCAGCTAGGGGATTAGATAGGGGATCGGCTAGAGGATCGGCTAGAGGATCGAGCGGGTTTGCTTGCGTTTGAGTGAGAGTAAGCGCGGTTTGGTAAGTCGCGATCGCCCCCTCAAAATCCTCAGCCACCATCTGATCGTAGCCATCTGCCAAAAGCCGATCTATCTCATCTCGATTAGCGTCTGTAGACTGCTTCGAGCGCGATGATAGAGCAATTGGAAAAGGCGATTCTGGCTTGAAAACGCGCTCAGATCTTTTTTCAATCACAGCTAGCGGATTGAAAACGGCTAGCTGCGCCACCGCCATCGTCACCGCCATTGCCAAGACAGGAAACATTTTCTAACCCAGCTTGTTTTTATCACTAGCTGTAGTTTAGTCCTGATTTAGGTCTGGTTTAGTCCTGGTTTAGCCTCTGCCATTGCCACGGCGAAACGGTGGCCAAAATGGCTTGGAGCCCTGACTGCCTTTGACGGTCGAGACGCTGCTGAGATTGCCGTTGAGCTTGGCGCTGAGTTGCGCGATCGCCGGTCGGGCTTTTGCGATCGCAGCTTTTACAGAAGATTCTACGGAACTACGAATAGTCATAACGATCACAGCAAAAAAGTTAGGGGGAATAACGAATCGACGAATGGTGATACCGGCTAGCAGCAAAAAAGCAAATTGGTTAGACCCACTTTTCTGCGCCCTTCTGATTTATCAGGGCAGTTCTCAAAAATTCTGGCCAGTTCTAGCAGATGCACCCAGCAGTGATGCCAGCCAGTCAGGCTGCTCGTGCGATCGCCTGACTCAGTGGTATTACTTAAGGTATAGTTCTAAAGCAGCTGAGCCACTCAACTTCTGCGGTTAGACCAGAAGCTAAGGTGTCACCACTGCGCTCACCATTTTTATCTGTCCGTAGACGTGAGCAGCAGCCAAATCGTTGATACACTTGACCGATAGCCCTGTACCGACGGCTTAGCTGTCACGCTAACTTTCGGAAACTTTTTTAAACCTCGCCAGCAGCTTTGCAGAACTTTGTAAGTTGTCTCTGATAGGTGATTAAGCGTAAAGTTTCATTGGAGGTTGCATGGGCTCTAGCCCCTACCAAAACACCGTGCTTCAGTGTATGGATAGCTCTCACCATCAGCTCCGGCAGCTTGTGCAAGACGCCTGCCAGCATCCGTCAGGGAGCTTACAGCGGCAAAAAAAGCTGACTCAGCTCATTCGCGAACTGACTCCTCGGCTTTGGCATACTTCAGATGCTTATTACGCCGATGCTTTGCAGCAAACCTGGATCTACTTTTGTCGTAATCTCTGTGAAGCCACGACTGGTAGAGCCTACGATCCCGATCAGGCTAACCCAGTCACCTGGCTTAATGCCTATCTCAAGCGCCGCCTGCAAGATTTTAGAATTGCCGAAAATGCTCAGCGGGTGACGACAATTTCGCAAAGCAGCCTGCTCAAAAACCGCAAAGGCAGCGATGAAGGTGGCTTGCTCGACCCCATTGACCGTCTGCCTGCTCCGCCAGATATTCCACCCTGGCTGGATCAGGTCAAAAACTGGGCCACGGCTGATGCGGATGGTAGCCTTAGCGCCACTTACATCAGTCATCATCCTGAAGTCACGGCTCAACGGCTGATTTTAAAACGATTGCCACCAGAAACTCCCTGGAAAACGCTATCGGCAGAATACGGAATTTCTGTCGGTACGCTCAGCAGCTTCTACCAGCGCCAGTGCTTGACTAAGCTACGGGCTTTCGGCCAAGCGCAAGGCTATTTTTAGGGGTTTAGGCAACTGAATTGATGTGAATCTATTATTCTCTTTCCGTCTGTTGTTCTAACTTTTTTGGGTTTATTCTGACTGGTTACAAGAGAACTTTTTTCATCTTTTCCGCCGTCTTTTTTGACCGTATTTTCTTCAATCCATTTCAATCTTTTTTACAGCCTTCACTACAGCCCATTTGGCATTGAGCGTATGACCACCCAACAGTTTCAGCAGCTTGGCATTACTTTCCCCATTACGACAGAATTTTGGCAAATGGCTCAGCATTTTGCCGAGCAGTGTCCTTTGCCTGAAAAAGCGCCGCAAATTCGACATAATACGCTAGCAGTATGTGCTGTGAATGCTTACTTGCAGCTAATGAATGTGCCGACTCGCCTAGCTGAGAGCGATAGCTGGAATCCAATGATGCAAATGATGGCCGATGCCTGTGATCTTCAGGTGCCGCAGTGGGGCGCGTTGGAATGTCGTCCGGCGATGGCAGGTGAGACTGTTTGCCACGTTCCGCCTGAGGCTTGGCATGAGCGTGCTGGGTATGTGGCTGTAATGCTAGATGAAGAGAATAACCGAGCGACGCTGGTGGGCTTTGTGCGCACGGTAGCGGAGCAGACGCAGATTACTTTGGAGAGATTTTTGCCGATGGAGGCGCTGTTGGATGACATTTATGAGAGATCGGCTGAGGCGGTGAAATCGGTGGATAGTTCAGCAGATAGGCAGGCGGTAGCTGAGGTAGGACGAGTAGCGATCGCCTCCTACACTCACCTTGGAAACTGGTTAGAAGGCACCGTTTCTGCTGGTTGGCAAGCCGTTGAAGATCTGCTGCGCCCCGCTAATATGAGCTTTGCTTTTCGCAGTGCCACCAGTCTTAGCGAAACCCGCAGTGCGGCGGATATTAGTCGAGCTAGACCTATCAACCTAGAGGTGCAGCCGGGAAAGTTGATTCAGCTTGCTTTGGTGATTCATTTGGCTCAGGCCAGTCACCAATCTAATCACCAATCTAATCATCAGGCCAGTAATCGGGCCAGTAATCGGGCCAGTAATCGGGCCAGTAATCGGGCCAGT
>QBMP01000015.1:7939-38853 GCA_003242115.1 Phormidesmis priestleyi | reverse complement strand
CACCTACAGCGATCCCGGCGATAATTTAGATCTCACCCGCGACACGCCCATCTGGTCAATTGCCAGATGGGCCAGCGCCGATCAGATCGAGCCCATTCAGCTGATTGGCGGCGAAGGCATTGGCCATCATACAGGCGGCGATGCCATCTATGCTTACGCCCGCCAACTGCTACAAACCAACCTCGCGGATGCCCTCACCCCTGAGCAAAAAATTCAGGTCAGCATTGTTTTACCCGCAGGCAAACGGCTAGCGCTGCGCACGTCTAATGCGGCTTTTGGCGTTGTAGACGGTCTATCGCTTTTAGGCACTAGCGGCATTTCCAAGCCGCTCAGCGCGCCTGGGCAGCTAGACGCTTACCGGCAAACGCTCAAAGAAAAAGCGGCTGACTATGACGATTTGGTTTTTTGTCTGGGTGAAAACGGGCTGGATTTGGCCTTAAAGCTCGGCATTGAGCCCAACAGGCGGCTTAAAACCGCTAACTGGATTGGACCTTTGCTAGTCGAAGCAGGACTATTGGGCGTGCGCTCCATTTTGCTCTTTGGCTACCACGGCAAGCTCATGAAGCTGGCGGGCGGCATATTTCATACCCATCACCATGTTGCCGACGGGCGACAGGAAATTATGACCGCCTGCTGTGTTGAGGCCGGGTTAGAGCTTCACACTCTGCGGCAAATTTTGAAGAGTGAAACGACCGAAGCCGCGCTGGAAATCTTGAGAAAATTGGATCATCAAACGCAATCTACTTGGGTAGAACAGGTGTATGCAAGCGTGGCGGAGCGAATTGATCGGCGATCGCGCGCCTACATCCAAACCCATATCTCAGCGCCGGGATCACAGTTACCTCAAGTTGGCAGTATCCTATTTGACCGCCAGCGAAAGATTATTGTCAAAAGCAAAGCCAGCGAAATTTTGCTACCCCAGGTTTGCTACTGTAATTAAAAAGCAAATTAATAAAGCAGCTTCAGAGACGTTTGACACTCCTCGATACCCCTCTTGCAAACGTCACCTTATAAACTAATAAACTCAACGTCTATCGCCTTCAATCAGCCTGTTTTTCTCAGACTTTTCTCAAACTTTTTCAAACACAGTCCAAAACTACAGTCTAAATCAAACGCTAACGGTGCCTCTAACCCGCTTAATTGGCTACATCGTTAGTTTGAGCTATCTACTTGAACTAAAGGATCGATTGTGACCTCCCAAACCCAACCCTCACAGGCCCAAACCGTCACCTCGACGGCTCCCGATGAGTCCTCTGCTTTAAACCGTCAAATGCTGGCCATTCTGGACTTCGGCTCTCAATATTCCGAACTCATCGCCCGCCGCATCCGCGAAACTGAAGTCTATTCAGAAGTGCTTTCTTACCGCACCAGCGCCGAACAGCTTCGTCAGCTCAACCCCAAGGGCATCATTCTCTCAGGTGGCCCTAGCTCTGTGTACGACAAAGGCGCACCCGTATGCGATCCCGAAATTTGGAACCTTGGCATTCCCGTTTTAGGCGTCTGTTACGGTATGCAGGTGATGGTGCAGCAGCTCGGCGGTCAAGTAGAGCGCGCTGATCGCGGCGAATATGGCAAAGCGGCGCTGTTAATCGATCAGTCGGCTGACTTGCTAGCGGATGTTACCCACGCTTCGACGATGTGGATGAGCCACGGCGATTCAGTCACCCAATTGCCCGAAGGCTTCAGCGTTTTAGCCCATACTGAAAATACGCCGCAAGCAGCGATCGCTCACCCTCAAAAGCGATTTTACGGTGTTCAGTTTCACCCCGAAGTCGTTCATTCCACCGAAGGCAGCGCTCTGATTCGCAACTTCGTCTACAGCATTTGTAACTGCCAGCCCACCTGGACAACCGCAGCCTTTGTCGAAGAAGCCATCCGTGAAGTCCGAGCCAAAGTCGGCAATCAGCGCGTTTTACTCGCGCTTTCTGGCGGCGTCGATTCTTCCACCCTGGCCTTTTTGCTGCACAGAGCCATTGGCGATCAGCTCACCTGCATGTTTATCGATCAGGGCTTCATGCGTAAGCGCGAGCCCGAGCGGCTGATTGAGATTTTCAAAAATCAGTTTCATATCAGTGTGGAATACATCAACGCTAGAGAGCGGTTCTTAGCCAAAATTCAAGGCATCACCGACCCAGAGGAAAAGCGCAAAATCATTGGCCACGAATTCATCCGCGTCTTTGAAGAAGAATCTGCTCGCCTTGGCCCTTTTGACTATCTTGCCCAAGGCACCCTTTACCCCGATGTGATTGAATCTGCCGACACCAATGTCGATCCGCAAACCGGAGAGCGCGTCGCGGTCAAAATCAAAAGCCATCACAACGTTGGCGGCCTACCAAAAGATCTCAGATTCAAACTGATTGAGCCTTTACGCAAGCTATTCAAAGACGAAGTGCGTAGAGTCGGCATCGCCGTCGAACTGCCTGACGAAATCGTTCGCCGCCATCCCTTTCCTGGCCCTGGCTTAGCCATCCGCATTTTGGGCGAAGTCACCCCTGAGCGCCTGCACATTCTGCGAGAAGCCGACTACATCATCCGTCAAGAAATTCGCCGCAGCGACAGCTATCACGACTTTTGGCAAGCCTTTGGCGTTTTGCTCCCGGTTCGCAGCGTCGGCGTGATGGGCGATCAGCGCACCTACGCCTACCCGATTGTGCTGCGCCTTGTCAGCAGTGAAGACGGCATGACCGCCGACTGGTCAAGAGCCCCTTATGAGCTGCTAGAAAGCATTTCTAATCGGGTGGTGAATGAGGTCGAAGGCGTGAACCGGGTGGTATACGACATTACCTCGAAGCCGCCAGGGACGATTGAGTGGGAATAAGGCAAAAAGACTAAGCGCGGACGGCAGAACTAGAAAGGCAAAAGGCCGAAAGCGGAAGGTGGAAGGTGCTAATGGCGACCTGCTGAAGTTTGCGGCACAATATATGACAAGCCCTATGACAAGGTATCTTTATGAATCCTGACACTCTGATTGAATTATTTCAAAAAAGCTACCGGGTCACGCTCGGTGCGGCCTCTACTGCGGTTGAAGCGGTAAGAGATCCGCAGCGGGCAGCGGATGATTTTTCGGCGGTAGGCACTGACTTTCAGCAGCTTGCCGACAGGCTTGAAGTCCGGGGCGCACTCACCGAAAAAGAGGCGCGTGATTTTGTCGAAGGAATGATGAATCAGCTACCGGAGCCTTTCCGCAGCGTCTCTTCTAGCTTTTCAGCAGCACCCGAAACCCCAACTACCGTGACGACAGTGGCAATACCCGTTGTGGACACGGAGCTTCAAGCTGAGGTGAGTGCTTTAACGGCTGAACTGATTGCCATTCGCAAAGAAATTGAAGATCTCAAACAAAAAGACATATAGTTCTTATCGGCTCCTATCTAACCAGCCCTCATCTAAGCCAGTGCTGAGGTGCCTAAATCGGGTGGAACGTCTTGCCAGCGGCCTTGACCGACGGCGCGGATGGCCTGCTTGAGCGAGACGTCGCCCGTGTAAAGGGCTTTGCCGACAATAACGCCAGAGACACCAGAGGGCACCAAGCTGAGCAGCTTTAGCAGATCTGAAACTGCACTGACGCCACCAGAAGCAATCACCGGCGTATTGATGGCAGTGGCTAATTCTCTCAGCGCTTCTAAATTAGGGCCGGTGAGGGTGCCGTCTCGTTTGATGTCGGTGTAAATGATGGCGGCTACGCCCAGATCAGCCATCCGCTGAGCGAGATCGACTGCCATCACTTCGGAGGTTTCTAACCAGCCGCGTGTGGCGACTTTGCCTTCACGGGCGTCAATACCCACCATGATTTGGCCTGGAAATTGGGCGCAGAGCTGACCGACCAGATCGGGATTTTCGACGGCAATGGTGCCGAGAATGGCGTACTGCACGCCTAAGTCAAACAGGGCGCTGACGCGATCGCGATCCCTTAATCCGCCCCCTACCTGAATCGGGATACTCACGGCTTGCGCGATCGCCTCAATCGCCTGCCAATTCTGCGGCTTCCCGGCTTTAGCGCCATCCAAATCGACCAAATGCAGCCGCGTGGCTCCTTCAGCCTCCCACTGACGCGCCACCTCTACAGGGTTTTGGTTAAATACTTGTGACTGCGCGTAGTCACCCTGAAACAGCCTCACACAGCGGCCTTCAAGTAGGTCAATAGCGGGGATAACATCCATTTATTCGTCCCAAAGAAAAGGCCAAAAAAAGCCAGAAAAAAGGCCCTGGAAAAGGCCAAAAAAAGCTTAAAAGCTGTAGCAATTGTAGCAACAAAAGAAGACCTGACTCGAAAGTGCAGGTCTTTAGGAATGGGTATTTGAAATCAGTTTGGGGTAAGAAAAAGGTTGCAAGCAAAAAAGAGCGCTAAGTACGCTGGAATTACAAACCAATCAGCCCTAGCCCTCCTATGTATAGCTTGGAAGAACTGTATAGCTTGGAAGAACTCTTGCAGCGAGTTTGAAAGTTTTTCACAACCGGAGAAGCTCCTAGCACAAGGTATTCAAGCAGATGGCGGCTCGTGGTAAAACCTCGGTTAGCTGATTTTACGGCTTCAACCCTCACCTAGTCGTCAGCGAATGCGGTGAGCTACTTGAGATCACGATTACACCAGGCAACGGCAACATAGATGATCGCAAACCCGCCGTAGACTTGCTCAGCGGCCTGAGTGGCAAAGTCTTTGCCGACCAAGGCTACGTCAGCGCAAAGCTAGCAAAGCAATTACTCGAAACCTTTGATATTGAGTTCTTTGCCAAACTCCGGCGCAATCTGAAAAACCACCTGATGCGACTGACTAACAAGCTACTCACCCGCAAGCGTTCTATTTTCGATGAAAGGCGGTACCGGACAGCCTAAAGCGATGAGGATAGCCCGCAGCAGTTCGGCTTCTTGATCAGTAGTTTGTCCATCTATCAGAACTGTGTGAGCGCAGGCTTGTGCAATCGACTGCTTCAGCTTCGAGTTTGTTTGTCTCAACCGACGTAGGACTTGACCCAAATTGGGCAAGGTACAGGTAGGTAATTCTGTGGGCATTGTTTGCTTTGTAGCACCCGGCAGCTGCTGAATGCCACAACGAAAGGCATAGTCTACTTGAGCATGTTCGCGCTGGCCTACCTTTGCAAGGGCCGATATCAGCAACAGACTGTCGGGCCAGATGTCGGTGAGGCGAGAGACCCTTTCAGCCGACGGCGGCTCAGGCAGGAAGTAGGGCGCTAAACGGTATTGCAAAACAGATTGGAGCGCAAATTCGCTCAGAGATAATTTGCCGTCTGCTTTTACTAAGGCTTTCACGCAGATGAAAAGCTGAGCCGCCGCTTCGGGATTGAGCTGCTTTAGAACGGGAATGCACAGTTCTAGCAGTGGCAGACGAGACCGCACAGGTACTTGGCCAAGCAGCGGTTCTATATTCCCTATTGAGTCGTATGCTTTTTGCGAACTGTCAGCGATGATTTGTTTCTGGCGCGATCGCACCTCTACTTTCGTGTCTAACAGCAAGCCATAAACGACCGCGACGGCACCGGGCTGCGATCGCACCGTCTGCAAAAGACGATGAGGTAGATGATTGAGAAGAGACTGTGCCTGCGTGAGATGGGCTGGCGTCACTACGCCAATATCGGCAACGAGGGCATCAGGCGCTAGGGTGTGAGTTGCTTTAGATCGATCTGCACTGCCTTCCGCACTACCTGGACTACGGTGTACTTCAGCCGCTGCTGTCAAGCTAGAGATAGCCACTGCGCTGCTGAGCTGATTGATGGGATTAAGGCTACTCAGCGCGATAGGGGAAGCATCTCCTTCAGCTTGCGCGAGTGGGTGACTTGCCATCTGAGCTTGGGCAGGTGAGCTAGCAGAACTACCTCCTAACCGGCGGATACGTTCAGCGAGCGGTGGATGAGTCGAAAAAGCACTTACAAAAGAGCTAAGCGCAGAAACGTTATTGAAAAATAGGTGACTTGCGGCCTCAGCCTCATCAGAAGACATCTGCAAATGATTAGACTGCCTAGCAATGCATCTGAGGGCATCGGCAATTCCTTCAGGGTTACGAGTAAACTGCACCGCAGACGCATCGGCTAAAAATTCTCGCTGGCGAGAAACGGCACTTTTAATCAGTTGACCGAAAATCCAACCAATCGCGCCAATCACCATCATTGAGCAGGCAAAGGCTAGCCAAGCGCCGCCGCCTTTGCTGTCACGGTCTGAAGAAAAGTAGCGACGATGCCTGCCAAATAGGAATCCGCGACCCAGCAGATGGATAAACAGCAGGCCATGCACTAGGCCCATCAGCTTCAGGTTGAGTGCCATATCACCATTGACAATATGGCTAAATTCGTGGCCGATAACGCCCTGTAGCTGGTCGCGATTGAGCTGAGTGAGGCTGCCCTGAGTCACACCAATAACAGCGGTGTTAGGGGTGAGGCCAGCGGCAAAGGCATTGATACTCGTTTCCGGCAGCAGGTAGACTTCGGGGACGGCGATGCCTGCGGCGATCGCCATTTCCTCCACTACGTTCAGCAGCTCGCGCTCCTGCGGATTCGAGGTATCTTGCCTAACGAGCTGACCGCCTAAGCTTTGGGCGACGACCCGACCGCCCCCCCGCAAAGCAAACATTTTACGGAGGCTACCGAGTGCGACAATCGAGCAGACGCTCAGAGCGATTATTCCTAACCAGCTAGGTTGCCAAAAACTTTGGGCTACACCACCCCAACTGACAATCAAAAGGCAGGCTGCGTACATTGCCAAAATGGTAAAGGCGATCGCACAGCCAAATAGAAAAATGAGATAGCCGGTGGTGCGCCGAGCCTCGTCCTGATGCTCAAAAAAGTTCTTCATTGACCGTCATTCCCCTGCTGTCACTAATAGCAGCTTACGAAAAGGAAACTCGGGGCGGTTGCCGCGCTTCCGAGGTGAGTTCCTGCCAGAGTTCAGCCAAGGAAAAGTTAAATGTGGTCGCGACCAAGTTATTAGGAAACACTTCACGGCTGGTGTTATAGAGCGTGACGCCATCATTGAAGGCTTGCCGCGCAAAAGAGATTTTGTTTTCAGTCGTTCGCAGTTCCTCCATAACTGTCTGCATAGACTGGTCAGCTTTGAGGTCGGGGTAAGCCTCGCTCACCACCATCAGTCGACTCAGCATCCCCGTAAGACCGGCCTCAGCCGCGATCGCTTGCTGCATCGCCTGTGGGTCACCTGGAGCCGCCGCCGCCGCCCGAGACGAACTCATGGCTTGGTTGCGTGCTGTAACCACGGCATCTAGCGTCTCGCGTTCATGCGCCATGTAGCTTTTCCAGATGAATAGCCCTATCACCACAATCGCTGCGACCAACAGCAGCAAAATTATCCCAAAAACAGACATCAACAAATTCTCCTTGGATAAGCTTTAGTCGCCCCTACGCTTTCAGCCATACGTGCTTTTTCAGGGTGCCCATGCAACCGTCAATAGCTTTATAGCTTTGTAGGCAATTCAACCTAACTCTGCTGTCGGTGCATCTGCTGTCGGCGCATCAACGCCTAGCTGGAAGCTGTATCGGTGTTAGCAGTTGCCTACAGTAGTTAAGGAGGTAGTCGAGGAGATAGGCGACATCATTGATCGTCTTTTTATGGCGGTAGCAGAAATGAGGGTGTTCAATCGACAAAGTGGGTGTGCGTCATCACTTCGCGCTGAGTGAGTGAGTGAGCGACGACGCTGACGGGTATTCAGCTAAAACTAGCGCTTCGGCAGATCAATTCGCTTGAGAATTTGCTGAATTTTAGGGCTGTCAGGCGCGCGCGGGTGCGATCGCAAATATCCCTCCAAATCCTGCTTAGCCAGATCATAATTCTGCAACTCGTAGTGCAATAGACCGCGATCGCGCACTTCCTGATACTGCCCCGGCGCTAGAATCAGCAGCTTGTCAAGCGTTGCGACAGCCTGATCAAGCGCCTCTAGCTTGAGATAAACCCACTTTAGATTGATCAGCATTCTGGCCAAAAAAGCCTTGGGCAACATTCCACTGAGAAACTCTAGCCGCCACTCAGTTTGCGGCCCATGTAGCTGATGAAACTTGGCCTTACAGTCGGCCACAAATAAAATCTCGCCCTGATTAAACGGATCGACAAACACCTCCATTTCGTCGATTACCGGACGCACCAAAAAGTGTCCCGGCATCCCCACACCTACCATCGGAAATCTGAGCCGATGCGCAATTTCTAAATAGACCAGTGACAGCGTGATCGGAATCCCCAGCTTGCGATCTATCACGCAGTTGAGGCAGCTATTGTCAGGGCTATAGTAGTCACGCTCATTGCCCGAAAACTTCAGTTCATCAAACAGGTAGTGGTTAATGCTCTGAATGACTTTGAGCGGATAGCGATGTTTGGGTAGGCGCGATCGCACATCCGCTGCCATATCATCCAAAATCTCTAAGTACCGCTTCGAGTCGAGATCCCAATACTCCTCTTGAGCAATATAAAGCGCCGCCGCTGCGAGGTTAATGCGCCCATTAGCTTTTTGCACTTCTTGGTAAAAGCGCTGACCAGCAGGAGAAAGTCTCATAGATTCAGTTCAATAACGACGCGCTGCTCTGGTTTAAAGCAGATCTATTGTATAGCGAAGGTTAGCCAGGAACTATATTCGTCAAATGAGAGACTTAGCTGAAAGCCGGGGCCAAAAGACAGCTCTAAAAGACGGCGCTCAATGTCTGAGTCTTCATAAAATCACTCTGGACTATTATCTGGACTATTTATTATCTGGACTATTATCCGACGAACCGCTAGCCAATCGATTCAGCGCACCTGCAACATCCACCCCAGCAGATTGCTTCAGTTGAGTCATAAAAGCGGTTGCCTGCGTCGCCAAATTGCCGGACTGAGTATTAATGATCGTAACGTTATTCACCGTTACGTCGGGTACGGTCGAAGTCAGCGTCTTGAGCAGGGTTTCCAGCTTTTGCAGCAAAAAGATATCGCGGGCCGAATCGCCTGCACTTGCCCAAGATTCGGCCAGCTTGAGGGTACCTTCAGCCTGAGCTTTGCCTTCTTCGAAAATGGTGGCAGCGTTACCTTGGGCCTGGGCTATAGCCCGCTTATAATCGGCTTCAGCCGGGGCAATCACATCCGCTTTGAGCTGCTGCATCACCTGCTTAATGCGCTCTTCTTGCACCGGCACATCGGCCTGAATGCGAACCAATTCCGCCGCAATTTCAGCTTCGGCTTCGGCCACTACCGCTGCTCGCATTGTCAGCGCGTCCTGTGTTTTTTGCTCAGCCGCCGCCTCGGCAATGCCGATATCGCGCTCTAACCGGCGCACGGAGGTAATCTTCTGATTCTCAGCCGTTTGCACTTCTGATTCGGCCTTGGCTTCGGCTTCGGCAATTCGGGCATCTCGCTGCAAATCAGCCTGCTGCTTACGACCAATCGAATCAAGATAGCGCACGTCGTCGGAGATATTTTGAATTTGCAGCGTATCTAGCACTAAGCCCAGCTTTTCGAGATCTTCTTCGGCTTCATCTAGCAGACTTTTCGCAAAGGCAATTTTGTCTTCGTTCACCTGCTCAGGCGTTAGGCTAGCGAGCACCCCGCGCAGGTTGCCTTCGAGCGTTTCTTTGGCAATTTTCTCAATTTCCTGGCGCGGCTTACCCAGCAATCGCTCAATCGCATTGTGAATGGTTGGCTCTTCGCCCGCAATTTTAATATTGGCCACGCCATCGACTTTTAAGGGAATCCCGCCTTTGGAGTAAGCGTTCGAGACCTTTAGCTCAATGATCATGTTCGTCAGGTTCATCCGCATGACTTTTTCTAGCAGGGGCGTGCGAATGCTGCTGCCGCCTTTGACCAAGCGATAGCCGAGTAGGCGATCGCCCTGCCGCTGCTGAGTGCCTGCAAAGATCAAAATTTCATTGGGCTGACAAATGTAGTAGAGATTTTTGATGATGAAATAGCCCGATCCCGAAGCAAGAGCCGCGATTAATAGCAGTACCGGCATACGTCATTTCTCCTGAAAAATTAAGGACGTTGAAAATCAAAAGAATCAAAATATCAGCAGAACCGAAAAAATATCAGCGCCTTACTGGTCTGAACCGCTCAGGCGACCTTCCGCTAAAGTTAGCTCACGCTGATTGCGCTCCTGCAAATTGCGCTTGCTCAAGGTGCCAATCACATCAATGCCAAGGGTCTGCTCCACCTGCACCAAAAACTGCCTTACCACTTCCGGATACACGTTTGCCAGACTAGCAATTGATTTACCGTCGCCGCTGTCAATCACATTGATATTTTCGAGCTGCATCCG
Organism: Phormidesmis priestleyi; assembly: GCA_003242115.1. Lineage (GTDB taxonomy): Bacteria > Cyanobacteriota > Cyanobacteriia > Phormidesmidales > Phormidesmidaceae > Phormidesmis > Phormidesmis priestleyi_A. Next base: position 28,619 of record QBMP01000015.1, on the reverse strand, counting down.
GCGAGGAATGGTCGCGGCTTCTTTGAGCACCATGTCAATTTGCTGAAGCAAGAAAATTTCGGTTGCATCGGCTCCGGCCTGCTGCCAAACCTGAGCCAGCATTTCGTTCACTGCCGCTGCCGCTTTAGCATTTTCAGCAAATTCAGCCGCTGCGCCCTTAGCTTTAAAAATTTGCGCTTCTTTTTGCGCTTCTGCTGGCAGCACTTGCTCCGCTTGCAGACGCAGACGCTCTAGGCTTGCTCTCACCGTTTGCAGCTGCTGCTCGGCGCGGGCGCGGGCTTCTCTAGCAGCGGCGGCGGTGCGCTCCTCTTCCGATTTGGAGCGCTGATCGAGTTCGGCTTTAATTTTTCTGAGCTGGTTTTGCTTGCCCTGAATTATGGTCAGCGCTTGTGATTTAAACATTTCGGCCCGCTTTTGGCAGTCGGCTTCTATCCGCTCAGCTTCACCAAGCGCTACCGCTTCAGCAATTTCGGCGTCGCGGATAATTTTGGCAATTTGGCGGCGACCAATTGAGCTGAGGTAATCTACGTTGTCGGTGACGCTTTGGACTTTGAGCGTATCGAGGTGCAGCCCCAATTTATTCAAATCGCGGGCGACATCTTCGGCAATTCGCTCGGCAAAGTTCAGCCGGTCTTCATTCACCTGTTCGGGAGTGAGGTTGGCCACAACGCCGCGCAGGTTGCCTTCTAGGGTTTCACGCACAACGCGGCGAATTTCGGAGCGATCGCGCCCCAAAAACCGCTCAATTGCATTGCCAACAATCGTGGGCTTGCTCGATATTTTGACGGTAGCGATCGCCTGAATATTTATCGGCGTTCCTCCTTTGGCATACGAGTTATTCACCTCTACCGGAATCGGCATCGTGGTCATATCCATTTTTTCCACCCGCTCAACCACCGGCAAAATGAACGCCCGCCCGCCAAACACCACCCGGTAGCCCACCTCCTTGCCGCTGTCCTGTTTATATTTACGGCCAGAAATAATCAAAATTTCGTTGGGCTGACAGATTTTGAGGCAGGTTTTGAGCAGCGCGATCGCACTCCCTAGCACAATAAACGTCACCGCAACCGCACCGCCCAAGCCTACTAAGCCCATTGTCGTCGGTGCCATCGGTGCCAGCGGTGCGACCGGCTGAGCCACCTGCGCCTGTAGCCCTAAAGATTGATGTGAATGAGCTGAACGCATGACTAATCGCTCCGTAAGATCAAAAAAGACAGAATTAGAAGAAATCAAAAAAGATCAGGTCAACCCTTGGATCAATCGAAAAATTAGAAGAAATGAGCTGAAGCTTCCCCTTAGCCAATCGCATGATCCACCGAAACCACCCACAGCCGATTTTCGCTACGACCCACCACCAGCACCGGATCGCCGGGATGAAAGCTCCTCTCCTCGTCGGTTTGGGCGACCAAATGCAGCGTACTGCCGCCCACTTCCAAAACCACCTTGCCCTTACTCTTAGCATCAAACGGCAGCTCGACAATTCCAGGCAATCCGGCAAAATCCTCATTGCGCATCAGGCTATCCACCTGACGATCTTTCAGCGCGCGCAAAATGCTCACCAGCACAGCGCCACAGACCACGCCGGTCGCGATCGCGACCATCAGCACAGCCGTAGCGGGCTTGCTAGGTTCTACCCAAGTAATCAGCAAGCCGGTCAGGCCAAAAAAGCAGCCGCCAAACGTCCAAAACTTAAAGCTCAGCAAAATCGACAGCCAGCCCGGTAAGCCTTTTCGGCGCGGCGCATTGGATCTAAGCAAATCCACATCCGTATCAACCTGAAGATCTGACCCGACTGCGGCATCGGCATCTACATCCGCATCGGCGTCGAAATCGGCATCAAAGTCAGCGTCAGCATCAATATCAAAGTCCGCGTCGGCATCGCCTAAGATGTCGCCACCGCCCGCAATCGAGAGAACGACAAAAGCACCGCCAATGATGAAACAAAACCAATAAACTGATTGCACAGTATTTACTCTGAATGTTTGTGCTTGAATTTGTGCTCGAAAAAGCTTAAAAGCAAACGGCTGAGGCTAGAGACAACCCCTCTTATCTTGGTCTATGAATACCGCTAATATTGTCTCAATTCCAGAGAATCTTTACAAAGTACCCTTGAGGGTTCATTTGTAAAGAAATTCAGACAAAAAATAGGGAACGCCCGGTTAGAGCATTCCCTATCTCACTAATCAAGTAAAGTTATTGCGATTAACACCCTAAATTAGGGCTTCGTCTCCGGCATCAGGCACTTGTCAGAATCACAGCCCGCTGGGCCCGCTTCGACCAGTTCACCTGCGTCATGGCTTTCTAGCGCTAAGTGGAAGTCATCGGTGGTTCGGCGCTCTAGCACTGCCGCCAGCATCTCCTCATACTCCGCTTTGCTAATCGGCTCAAACGGCAGCCTTGGGAAGGTCTGCACATCGTCAAACCGCGCTAGTAGCGCCGCTGAAATGTAGCCTTCATCGTTGGCAATAGCCGCATAAATCCGCTCAGCCAACGGCTCTATCTCATGCTCACGCAGTTCCACCGTTGCCGAGGTATTGTGCGCCGTGTAGTGCTTCTGCACCTGCATATAAAAATCAAACTGAGCCAGCGCCGAAAAGCTCTCAATCGCCACTTCATCGGCTCCTGGCAAATTTGCCCAGTCAACTTCTACCGGCAATTCCACCAGCCACTCCGTGCAGCGCGGATCAAACGGATCGTTCAGCAGGTTTCCGTTTTCATCTTTGTCCGATTGCGATGGAATCACCGAATAACCGTAGGCAATGCAGGCTAGCGCCACCGGATCATCCTTGCGGAAGGTAATCCGGCGAATAAAGCGCTGCGCCTTTGGCGGATGCCAGCCAGAAGATGCGCCCGTCAGCAGACTTTTGGTACCAGCCGGTTGCACCGTAGTGCAGCGGTTAGGACGGCGGATGTTGTGGCGATCGCAATACTCCCAAACGGTTTCGTGCACCACCTGCTTCCACCGACTCAAATACGCCTGTTCACGACTCTTAAAGTCCATTCCCTGCATCGTATCTGGGCGGCCAGCCTCAAACCATTGCAGCCACTCCACGCCAAACGCCTTCACACAGAAGTCGAAAAAACCCGTGAAAGATACGCCCACAATTGGATCGCTCTTTCTAGACCGCTGATAGCGCGGTTCCAGGAACTGATGATTGAGTAAGGCCGCAACCGCGATCGCGCCTGCCTTAAAAGCCTCCTCCTGCTCTCGATGGTCATTCGGACTAATTTGATTGAGATGAATTTCAGCTAGATTGCAGTGAAAGTCAGAACCTAAGATTTCCAATTTTTGTTATTTGTTATCCCAAGGGCTCTTTATCCCTTGGTTCTATGGATTCACTTCCCCATAGTTCCGAGTACCTTTTCTACCAAATCACGAAAGTAAAGCAGCTATTTCTTTCTTTTTACCATTCGCCTGTTTACTTACGAAAACCTGATAGCCCGACACTCTTGGAAGCTTATATTCTTTTTACTTAAATAGTATGTCAGAACTACCGTGCAAAAAGTTTCATCTTCTACTCTGTACGGTGCTAGAGGGCGTTACTCCATCTAGTTACCACGGGATTAGCATCGCAGCCTTCCCCGTTTTTGCCGGGTTTTTTACGTGAGGCAAAATCACTTACCACACGGATTCAGCCCATATTGGGACATCCTCTGATCTAGCTCTAATTCAATCTCCTTATTTTTTAGGTCAACAGTAGTCGTCATCGTTTGCTGGTCTCTCCTGTCATGTGTTGGTCAAACTTTATTTGCCGGAGGCTCCTCGCACCTCTAGCAAGCGCTCTTTTAGGTAGGCTCTAGCAGAGCTTTCCGATGCCCGATACAGCGCTAAGAAGCGGTTCTTTCTCTCAGGCGTATCAAGCAAATCTATATTAGAGCGGGCTATAGCCTCACCCGCCCATTGAATAGCCCCTTCTCCAGAGTGAAACTGCTTCCGCACCGCAGTTTCAACATCTTCAGCCGAAAGCGGCTCATGAAACACTCTCGTATGATTTGCCATTCGCAGCACGTCGCGAGTCGGGTCAATTCGCCAGTTTCCCGCTTCATCCTGCTGCCACAGATTCTCTTTCGCCCCAGCCGCAACCTCATCATTGCTGTCAAACTGCCTCATCCCAGCGGACCTTCGGATATTTCCGGCCACGACGCAAGCTGCCGCCTCATCAATCAGCAAGCAGCATTCAATCGAATTGAGCTGACGACCGTGCGCATTATTCAAAATTTTGGCGCAGCGCTCATATAGCTCAGGCAGCTTCACCGGGTTAGCCATGCCACCAAAGCCTTTTAGCCGCTCTCCCGCCGGACGAATATCGCTGAGATTTACAATCGCTTCGACTTCGCTGTCAAAGCGCTCATCGGTAGAAAGCTCTAGCAGCGTTTGATACGACTTTACCCAGCCCTGACGGCTATCGCCTGCGATAATTTCAACTCGATTATTGGCCGCATCGACTTTGATTTCAGCTTCTTCTCGGCGCTGACCGGCTGGGGTCGTACCCACATCGCCACGCATTGTTACCGTAATTTTGTTGCGGATTTTGGGCAGTTGGTTAATGTACTTAGGCTCTAGCACTGCGCCCGTACCGCAGCCCATCATCGCCAAATCCATCATCAGACCAAAGGCGCGCCAGTCAACGACGTTGGTGCTGGTGCAGTTGTAAGCCCCTGAAAAGTTTTTAGGATTTTTGCTCCACTCGGTGCCACCAACCCACATCCAGCGGCCAGAGGGCATGGCTTTGAGTTCGCGCTGCATTTTCGCCACCAGATCGCGCTCTTGGTCGGTGAGCTTACCGAGTTCTACTAAGCCTTTGAGCGTGCGATCGCAGACTTCCTGCCAAGACTCTCGTTTGCCATCTACCGAGCGACGGCTATAGGTACGGTAAAACACCGGATAGGCCGCTGGCGCTGTCTCTGGGAAAGGCCGCTTAGACAGGGTACGTTCGAGTTCTTGAACCATAGCTGATATAGATATAAGAATAGGGATTATAGAGCCTAGCACCTTCAGCATTATTTTTCTAGTGTCTTCACAAATTAGCTAACGCTACATCTGGGGGTTTTTCTTTGTTTTTTGGCTTTTCATTGGCTTTTCAATAGCGGCTATGACAGATGAAGGTAATCAATCGCGCTTGAATTTGCGCGCTAACGAACCTTTACTGGGAAGTAATAAATAAATCCTCCCTGTAAAACCCCCAAAATTACTATGCTTACCCTTGGGATTACTATCCCAGTGCGCAATCGAAAAGCGCTTACCCTCGCAATTTTGCAGCAGATCAGCGAACAAATCGCTGCTCAATCTGCTCAATCTGCCAAGAGCACCAATATTGAAATTATTGAAATTAATATTCAAATTATTGTGGTCGATGACGCCTCAACAGACGGTACCGCCGAAGCGATCGCCCTGCATTTTCCACAGGTGCACTTGCTTCACGGCGATGGCGATCTATGGTGGACAGGCGCTATTGCCAAAGCCATGACCTACGCCACCCAAACGCTCAACGCCGACTACATCATTTGGCTCAATGACGACATTACGCTAGCCGATGACTTCATTACCCAAGTGCTGGCTTACTGCCAGCAGCCCACAGCAAAAACCCTGACTGGCGGCATTATCTGCGATCAGCAGCATCCTGATTGGATCGTCTTTGGCGGCGTGATTGCTAGCCAGCTGATCAACAACATCAGCCAGTTTACGCAGCCCGTGCTGCCAGTCGATACGCTCAACGGCAACCTGGCAATTTTGCCCGCCCGCATCGTTGCCGATATTGGCCTTCCAGATACCAAACGGTTTCGGCACTACGGCGGCGACTTTGAGTATATTTGCAGAGCCAAAGCAAATGGTTACAGCGCTCAGCTATCGAGTCAGCTGCGGGCCACGACTGATTACCAAGCAGCGGACGTGATTCGCTACATGCCGCTGTGGATTCAGTGGGTTACCAGCTCACGCTTAGCCGATAAATGGCAGGTATTGCAGAAGCTTTCGAGTCGGCGATCGCCCCACAACGTCGAGCATATGGTCAACAGCATTCACCGCGCCCAGCCATCTGTGCCCCGCTGGAAATATGCCGCCTTTTACTGCCGCAAGCTAATCAAAATCATCGGCACTGAATTCATTCCCGCTACTGTCAAAAAGCGCCGCATTCAAGCCTACTTTCAGCGCCAAAACATTCCGCCCGACATCGCTCAAGCCATCCTCAACCCAACTGCGAAACCCTCCTCATGAAAATCCTCCACCTCAGCACCGCCGATGCCAATGGCGGCGCGGCCAAAGGAGCCTACTCCATGCACAAAGCGCTCTGCGCAGCCGGGGTGGATTCTCACATGCTCGTCGCGGACAAATTCACCAGCGATCGCACCGTCACCGGCTCGACCGGCATCACTGGCTCCCAAAAAGTTCAAAAAGGACTCTGCCAGACCCTCGAATACTGGCCATTGAGACGCTACAAAAACAAACGCCCCGGAGCCTTTTCCGCAGCCGTCTATCCGAGCCGTATCGCCGCCCAAGTCGAAGCCATCGATCCAGATATCATTAATCTTCACTGGGTCGCCAAAGGCTTACTGCGCCCATCAGATCTGCAAAAATTTCAGCGCCAACGCCCTCGTCACTTGGTCTGGACGCTCAGAGACATGTGGGCCTTTACCGGCGGCTGCCACTATTCTGGCGATTGCAGCGGCTACCAAACCGGCTGTGGCCAGTGCCCGCTATTAGGCTCGTCCCGGCTCCACGACTTGTCGTACCAAGTTTGGCAGCGCAAGCACGCCGCCTGGAAAGATCTCACCATTACCCTAGCGCCCCTCAGTGAATGGCTAGCCGATTGCGCCAGACAGAGCAAATTGTTTGCTCATCAGCCTATTCAGGTGATTCCTAACGCTATTGATACAGATAAATACCGACCGATTGATCGCGCTATAGCCCGCCACGTTCTCAACCTTCCCCAAGACAAAAAACTTATCCTCTTCGGTGCACTTCAGCCGACCGCCGACACTCGTAAGGGATTTAGCTACCTCCAAAGTGCCCTGCACCACTTAGCCGCCCAGCCTAATCACAATCAGCTTCAAACTGTAATTTTTGGCACCGACAAGCCCGACCAAGACTTAGATCTAAAGCTGCCGACAACCTTTCTCGGTCACCTGCATGATGACACAACACTGGCTCTTGCCTACTCTGCGGCAGATGTTATGGTCGTGCCTTCTACACAAGAAGCCTTTGGTAAAACAGTGATCGAAGCAATGGCTTGCGCTACTCCCGTTGTCGCTTTTAATAGCACTGGCCTTAAAGACAGTGTGGTACACCAGCACAATGGTTATACAGCCCAGTGCTTTGATGCTATTGATTTAGCACATGGAATATCTTGGGTTTTAGAAAGCAGCGATCGCCTCCATACGCTCTCTCAAAATGCTCGTCAAACCATTGAAAACCAATTCACATTTGCCCGCATTGCTGAACAATATCAGCAGCTTTATCAGCAACTGCTCACCGAACCTAAAAATATTAGTTAGAAAAGATGTTAGGTGGAAAAGATGTTGGGTGGAAAAAGTCTCAAAATCCGCTAGCTAAACTGTGACAAAAATCGCCGATATAGCTTGCCTGTTACTAGCTTCGGAGCGGCTTGGATTGCTTTTAATAGCATTTGGCTGCTGCTCCAAAAAGCTCTATCCACCTGCCACATTCGCCGCGCCACGATCATGGCCCAAGCACTACGAATAGCGGGTGCCATCGGTAAATAAGCTTTGTTTTTAGCATCCGCAAAAAAGATATCAAGCAGCATAAATGCATACTTGGCCCAACGCCAATAATCGGTCGAAATATTTCTCTCGTGCATCACCCTCGTCACCAGAAGCTCGGCTGTATGGGCTAATGAACCTACCTGCAAGAGCCGAATATACAGCTCTCGATCATGACAAATAATCAACCGACTGTTCAGCAGTCCGCAACGATTTAAGGCGCTTTTACGCACAACGACCGCCGACATCGTGTAGATAAAAACATCTGCTAAAGAGCGATGGATCAAATCCTGATAGTTTGGCGATGGTTGATACACACAGGATTTAATTGTGCCGTCTTGTTGAATCTCGCGATGATTGGAAAATACGAAGCTAGCGCTGGTGTGTTCTTGAAGCGATCGCACTTGAACCGCCAAATAAGTTTCATCCCAGTAATCATCTGAATCTAAAAACGCAATCAGCTCTCCTTGGGCGGCTCGAATTCCCACATTGCGAGCCTCTGCGGCACCCGTATTCTGCGCTAAACCGATTAGCTGCACCTGGGAGTAATTAGCGGCTATCCAGTTAGCTGTATCATCTGTAGAGGCATCATCTACTACCAGTAATTCATAATTTGGATAGGTCTGAGCTGAAACACTTTGAATAGCTTTCTCTATAAATTGCCGACGATTGTATGCCGGTATAATAACTGAGACCAGTGGCTGCTGAACATCCATAAGCGCATCTATAAACACAATGTTAATGTACAGATTGTCAAAGTGAAGGTCGTCATCACTTTCACTGAAATCTGAACTTAACTTGATGTTATGCAAAGACTTTTTCTTGTAGGTTGCCCTCGCTCCGGCACCACGCTATTGCAAAGCTTACTCGCCGCTCATCCAGAAGTGGCCTCTTTCCCAGAGTCCGAATTTTTCAATCACCTATTTCCTCACAGCGAACCCAAGCGCCGACGCTTAGGCATCATCTCCCGTCGAGCGAAGCCCAAGTTCGCTCAGTTCTTGCAAGAAAGCGGCCACAGCGGCCATCGCCCTTCCCGGCTCATCCTATTTCCGCGTCAGTTCACGGCCCATTTTTCAGCAACCCTTGATCAGCTCGCAATCCAGCAAAACAAAACCACTTGGCTCGAAAAAACGCCCACTCACCTCTATCATCTCGACTACATTACGCAGCGCATCGCCCAGCCCAAATTTATCCACATTATTAGAGAAGGTAAAGACACCGTAGCCTCTCTCTACGATGTTCGCAAAAAATACCCCGCCCAGTGGCCCAATGAACCTGCCAGCGTTGAGCTTTCAGTCAATAGGTGGCTTAAGGATGTTTCTATTAGCTTGAAATATGCTCATTCACCGAGGCATCTGTTAGTCAGCTATGAAGCTCTCGTAGCACACACGCAGGCCACCCTAGCGCAGATCTGCCAATTCATTGAAATAGATTTTATCCCGACGATGCAGGCAGGCTACACTGCCGCTGCTCAGCAGGTGAGCCTCGCGCGCGAACCTTGGAAGGCAGCGGTTGGTGCCCCGATTCACAATACTAGTGCCACTAAGTTTTGTGAGCTATTTGACCAGCAGCAGCAGCAATACATTCTGCAACGCACGTTAGCCGTCGATCTAAGCGCGTTATCTCAAGCCCATAGGCCACTGTGAAGATAGCTGTAACGGTAATTGTAGAGATAGCTGATCATATCGAGTTCGGCTTTCCTCTATTGCGTTATGGCGGAAATAGAACAAAATAGGTCTAGGTTTTTATGTTGCATTCAAGCAGCGGAGCGTATTTTTATGACAGCAACGGTTTTGGAACAGGGCAATATCAGTATCCATACCGAGAATATTTTCCCCATTATCAAAAAGTGGCTATATTCCGACCATGAAATTTTTATCCGTGAGCTGATTTCTAACGGCGTCGATGCGATTAGTAAGCTCAGTATGCTGTCACGCTCAGGTGAATACAAAGGCGAAACTACCGCAGAAATTACAATTGCCGTAGATAAAGACGCCAAAACGCTCAGTATCAGCGACAGCGGTATTGGCATGAGCGCCGATGAGATTAAAAAATACATCAATCAGGTCGCTTTCTCTAGCGCTGAAGAATTCATCACCAAATACAAAGACGACACCGATCAGCAGATTATCGGTCACTTTGGTTTGGGCTTTTATTCTTCTTTTATGGTGGCCGACCGGGTAGATATTGATACGCTCTCTTGGCAAGAAGGCGCGCAGGCAGTGCACTGGTCTTGTGATGGCAGCACCTCGTTTGAATTGAGTGAGAGCGATCGCACCACGCGCGGCACCACCATCACCCTGCACCTCAATGACGACGAGCACGAATACTTAGAAGATGTTCGCATTAAGCAGCTCGTCAAAACCTACTGCGACTTTATGCCCGTGCCCATCAAGTTGGGCGATGAGGTCATTAATAAGCAAGACGCGCTTTGGAAAAAATCACCTAGCGATTTGACGGATGAAGACTACCTGAATCTCTATCGCTACCTCTATCCCTTTGAAGAAGAGCCCTTACTGTGGGTGCACCTCAATACCGACTATCCGTTCGTCGTCAACGGCATTCTGTATTTTCCTAAGCTCAAGCCCGATGTAGAGCTAAACAAAGGCCAAATCAAGCTATTTTGCAATCAGGTCTTTGTCAGCGATAACTGCGAAGAAATTATTCCTAAGTTCCTCACGCCCTTACGCGGCGTCATCGACAGCACCGATATTCCCCTCAACGTGTCGCGCAGCTTTTTGCAGGCTGATCGCACGGTGCGGCGGATTGCAGACTATGTGGCCAAGAAGGTGGGCGATCGCCTCAAAGAACTCTACCGCGACGACATTTCCGAATATATTCGCACCTGGCAAGATCTCGGCACCTTCGTCAAATTTGGCTCTCTCAACGACGAAAAATTCAAAAAGCAGGTTCAAAACTACGTCATCTTCCGTTCTACAGCCGACTTAGCCAAAGCCGACGAAGCCCCCGACGAAGCCACTGACGAAGCCCCCGATAAGCCCAAAGTCGAAGTCGAAATTGCAGGCCAAGCCGACGGCGAAGATGCCTGGGCCGAAGTCAGCGAGAAAGGCGAAAAAGCGGCCACTGACGCTAAAGGAGCCTTCTACACCACCATCAAAGAATACCTAGAGCGCAACCAAACCAAGCACGAAAATCGCATCTACTACGCCACCGATGAAGTTTCTCAAGCGACCTACATCAGCCTGCTCAAAAACCAGGGGCTCGAAGTGCTGTTCATGGATTCATTCATCGACACTCACTTCGTTTCTTTCCTAGAGCAAGAATACTCAGACGTAAAATTCTCAAGGGTCGATGCCGATCTCGACAATACCCTGATCGACAGCGATCAAGAAAATGAAATCGTCGATGCCACTACGAATAAAACGCGCAGTGAGCAAATCAAAGAGGTGTTTGAAAAGGCGCTCAACCGACCCAGCATCAAAATTCGCACTGAAGCCCTCAAGTCAGCCGATAATTCAGCTCCGCCAGCTATGGTGCTCGTGCCCGAAGAGGTACGGCGAATGCAGGAAATGAGCGCCTTTTTGCAGCAGCAGGGGGTAGAATTTCCCGATTCGCACACGCTGCTCGTAAATACTTCTCACCCCTTGATTAAAAACGTCGCTAAGCTGGGTCAGGGCGCAATCATTCAAGCGGATGGTGGCCAGTCGCCTTCTGCTCAGCTAGCCACGATGATCTGCGAGCAGGTGTACGATCTTGCCCTGATGGCTCAAAAGGGCTTCGATGCTGACGGTATGAAAGCGTTCACCGAGCGCTCTACTGACTTGCTTACTCAGTTGACTGAACGGTAAGGAACCTTGCGTACAATTCCCTGAACTAGAGCCATTGCTTAGCGATCGCTCTAGTTTGTACCGCTTTGTAGAGAGAAGGCTCCCTAGCTAGCCAAAACTGGAAGCTTTAGAGGAACAAGCGCTCTGTGCAACACGCTAGGTTTTGCGTTGAGATATATTTCACGACAATTGCTTTCGTTGTACCCGACCACAACAGCCCCTATCACTGTGCCGATTTCGGGGTACATTTCTTCATTCATCGTTCCTTCGTCTAGAAAGTCAGGGATTTTAATCAATCCTTTGACTGAGGGTTCGTCGATCTCCACAAAAACTCCGAAAGGCCGACAAAATTCAACTTTTCCTTGCACAAATTGACCTAGCTTGTATTGTGACTTTATTTGCTCCCAATTTTTGCTATCCATGCCATTTACCTTAGCTTGAGGATTCGTGGAAATTGATTGAGGATTGGAAATAGGTTCCAAGGGACAATTAGCTCAATCCTTTCTCGATTGTCTTTCTCATCATAGCGATATTCAAATTGCCTGAAATAGTGATCGTAGCTGAGCTGGTCGATCACTATCTCAAGAATACCTTCGCGATAGCTTTGGTTGAATTCCTCAGCAATGCTTCTGTCATTGGGGCCAGCGAAGTAGCAGTTTCCGTCGATGTAAGGAGGATTATAGGGAAAATCGACGGTTTGAAATCCTTCTTTCAGTAGCTTTTGACCCTTGCCCTTTTGGGGAGCTTTGTAGATCGTGATGATTCTGGCGGACTGCTGCTCCGACGTCATACGTTGGATAACTCGACTGAGGCGAACATTAGTATCATAAGTGGCTTTATGCCCTGAAAGCTTAATTAACTACTTTGTGCTTTATGGCCATTGCTGTCTATAATAAGTAACCTTAAGCTAGCGTAATAACCAATGTCCAAAGTTTGTGACCTCACTGGGAAAAAGGCCAATAACGCCTTTGCTGTCTCCCACTCCCATCGCCGTACCAAGCGGCTGCAAGAAGCCAACCTGCAAGATAAGCGCATTTGGTGGCCCCAGGCCAAGCGTTTTGTCAAGCTTCGCGTTTCGACTAAAGCCCTCAAGACATTAGAGAAAAAAGGTCTTGAGGCAATGGCTCGTGAAGCAGGCATTGATCTCAATAAGTACTAGGCCAGCCAGTAAGCTGTAAATAAAGCTACTCGTAGCTAACCTCCAACCTCCCGTAATTTTACGGGGGGTTATTTTTTTAAGTATCTCATTTTGTATGCGGTAGCTTGTCGCGTCTGCGCATTATCGCTATGCGCTCCACATCAATTTGCATCAATGGCTGAAACCATTATCTTTCCTGACTTTTAGATGGGTAGCCCTACTGATTATTTCACCCTCATATATTGGGTAATCTGAATCAGATAACATTGCCAAAAGTATCCGGATATCGTTTTTTTGGCATCTCTCATACCCATCTCCCACCTCAGTTAGGAAGCTAGCCATGTCCGCCGACAAGCAGACTCGCCACACCCACCCTCGAAAGAAACCCTCAGACTTACAGCGCCTGGGCCGGCGCTTTATGAGCGGCCTTTTAAGAAGTCTGTTGCTAATTCACAAACCTGCTCGTGCAGGCCAAGCTGGCTTTGTTTTACCGACAACTGTGCTGCTGCTTTTAGTTCTCACGCTGACAGTCGGCACGCTCAGCTTTCGCACCTTCAGCCGCTCATCAAGTGTCATAGCTCTGCGCGAGCAGCAAGTGGTCGATAGTGCAGCAGCACCCGCTATCGATAGGGCAAAGGCAAAGCTTGAGTACTTATTTTCTAAAGATACTCGCTTTCCTGGTGGTATCCCTTCTAGTGATGTTATCGCTAGCATGATGCTAAATGACAATGTTAATGTTCCAAGAGTCCCTGGGACAAATGATCCTTACACTTTTCCTCTGGAATTAAGACTAGATATTAATGGAGATAATGTTCCTGATAATGCGTGGTCTTTTCCTTCTGATGTTGATGGCAATGGCAGCCAAGACGGGGATGAACTCGTTGTCTATTCGATTTTGATGGACGATGCAAAAACGCCAGCAGGTGGTGGTGCTGATATTACTCTGGCAGCTCCTTTAAGTTCTACCAAGGCAGGCGCTTTAGTGACCCGCAACGGCCCTATCAGCACTAAGGAGGCTAAGGCAGGATGCGGCTCTGAACTAGCTCCTGAAGATGGATGGCAGGTAGTCAACGCAGCTACATTACAGAAAAACTTTCAGATTACTGCTTTTGTTGCTAACCGTAGCAATGTTAATCGTACGGCTACTGCTATTGAATTACAGCAGGTACGACAAGCCAACAGGGGTAATAAGTGGGGTGCTTGGTTTAAGTATGACTTAGAGCTTTTTCCAGGTGCTGCCAAAACGTTCTACTGGAATGGTGCTATGCATACAGAGGGCAATTTTCTCACTCAAGATGAAAAGTCTATTGCCCGAATGATTAGCTCTCACAATTCCTGCCTATATACTCAAGATTCTTCAGAAATTACGTTGGCTGATCCTTCAGGTGATTATCAAGGTCAGGTGCTATCAGCTAAAACCGGTACTAATGCTTTCGGAGATAGCCCCTCAGGTGCACCTACAGTCGATGACGATCCTACATTTCACCTCTTTACATATGACGCTCAAGCGCCAGATCAATCGACTAACGGCAGTATGAGACTTAGGAAGGACTCAGTTAAAAAGAACTCGACTAATGAAACGGAGAATAAAGCATTAAGAAACATATTGCTAGATCCTATTCAGTTATTTACAGCAGATGTTTTAGCTCATCGTAGCAGCGCTGATTGGATTCGCGATCCTTCGTGGGAAGGTGGTTTGTTTGCTAAAAATAAGAGAATTTATAATGACCAGTCTGCGACGCCCTATCTAGATGATACCTACAGAGCTGATGATCGCTACGGGCCAAAAGCTGTTTATGACAGAAACCACAAAATCCCAAGTGGCTCATCAATAGGTACTGCTATTACAGGTAATGCGGCATTGACAGATTTGAATGCTGCCAGCAAGATTTATGGCTTAGATGGTTACTGGGAAAGACGAGCTATCGGCCAAGGCTTGAGAATAATTGTAGGACAGCGTCTGGAGCTAGGAAATACCTTTGGTTGGAAGGGTTCCTCTGCATCTACAGCGACTAACCAAGAACCGCTATATCCACCAAACGCTAAGGTTTCGACAGAAGCTCTGCAAAGAAGATCCCTATATGACAACTTAGCTGCTGTTCAAGGTATGGTTGTTTATCACTACAAACATACTGATGGTGGTGAGCTACCTCTAGCTTGCATGGCTTCAACAGCTCATCCAGGGACACTAAGTACCATAACAAAAAGTCGCACCTTTACTGAGTATCCTGGAACAACTAATCTCCAAGTCGATTTTTTAACCGGCAACGGCACTAATGGATGGGAGTTTGATTTCTACAGTTCGTTTTCTAGCAAGATTGCTGCAACTGAGCCACTGGGAGTTGCTTTGAGAAACCTAGCGTACTTTGCGGGTGATCCGCAAGGTGGAGCCCCTTCCTTTACACCCGATCAGTCAGCCTCTGTTGTCCACCCTTACCCACACCAAGCCATGTGGGGAGACTTCTCAAATTTACGACGCGTTTTAGATTCAGGCACTACCTACACAAACCTAAGTCCAGCAGACAAGTCAACTTTGCATACCGCTGCCTGCACAATAGGATTGTTAGCTTACAGCATGGATACTCAACTATTATCCGGTCCCAATGTGTTAAAAAGCTATCTTCCTCAGTCTGCTGATGCTAATAATTTAGGCCAAAGTATTTTCAACGCTTTGGGATTGATAGGCAACCCGTCCGCTCCACCCTCTGGATGCACTTCTGTAGTTCAACCCGTTACAGTGACGAATATTGATGATGGTGTCTCTAGTGTAAGTAGCGCATACGAATATGATTGTAGAAATTTGGTGATTAATAAAGAGACAGTCATAAGTGCGTTGAATCCTACTGGCGGATTGTCACCGGCTACTGCTCGAACATCTGCGAGACTTTTGTCAAATCTAGGACAAATTCAACGAGACCGCACCTATGGTTTTCTGCCTTCCAATTCTACTAACTTTTCAAACTACATAGTTAAAGCTAGCAGCGGTAATACTAAGTATCTGGTTCGTATTCCCGATGAATGCAGCCCAAATAAAACTAGCGAAATTCAACGGGTATTTACAAGTTATGGGGTTGCAGGCGGACTTGACGAGAGCAGAGCTGGTATGGCATTGATGTGCACACCAGCAGGGCCAAAGTATCCATCGTTGTATTATCTGTTCCCTGAAAGGGATCATTCTCAAGTCGGTTCTGGAACATACGCTCAGCCCCTTGCTGAAGAGTACATTAACCAGACGTATCTCATTGATGCGATCAATGGTGTCAATCGCAATGTGACCTATAAAGTTGTTGGAGATAGCAACTCTTCAGGCATAGCTGACACTGGTGACACTGGCATTGCTTCCATCAAATTGTCACCTCGCCTTGTGCCAGATTCAGATTGGAAGTTACCCACAGCACCTATTACTACAGGCTCTTTTAATCCTGAATCTCTGCAAATCTCTGCAAACGGTGCTTTGACGGAAGTGTCAATGTTAGACAAGGGCATGTACGATGGTCGTGAGATGTTGAACCTTCGTATGCTAGATCTCGACATTAGAAAGCTCGCGGACAAGGTGATTTCTACAGATCGCTTGATCTCGATAACAGACGGTATTGTCTACGCCTTTAGAGAAGACGCTATTCGCGAAGATGCTATTGTCAGACCAAAAGCGAGTACTGTTGCTTGGGAAGGTTGTGACACCTGGAGTGAGGTATATACCCATTCAACCAGTACTCCATTCCAAGTCACTGGTAACCAAAGAGATTGCCGTTTGAAAAAGCTTTCGAGTTCGCCTTATTTGCAAGATCCACCCTTGATGACCGGTACAAAAATCAGTACGAAGCCAATTGATTTCTACGCCGATCCTGATCGCCGCCCTTATGGATTTAGATTAGTTAACGGTGCTACCCTAAACCGAGATACTGGTGTGACATCAGGTATGACATTTGTTTCAGACAACATGGTTTATACCAAAGGAGACTTTAACCTACATACTTCTACTGGAGCACTAGATCCGATAGCAGCCACTGCTTGCAGCAATCTCCTTGAAGAATTCACAGATAAGCTCATCGCTAGTAACTGTAGCCTCAGAACCAACATTGACTTTTATACGGATCGGACTATAGCCGAGCGCAACAATAGTTTTGCTAAAGCTGCTTCAGATAAGTGGCGACCTGTCGAGATTGTCGGCGATGCGGTAGGGATCTTATCAGGATCTTTCAGAGATGGCAATATTGCAGATGGCTTTGTGCTATCCCGCACTGGGAATAAGGATCTCGGCGCAGGAACAAGTTCTTATCAAAATCAAAATCGTCGGCTCGCGGACACTACGGTGGCTAATTGGACGCGGATAAATCCAAATGCTCTTGTGAGCGACAATACCGTTCCAATATTGATAGATCGTAATGGCGGTGTAGTCAAATCTGATGGATTAGTTCTGGGAGCTAATGATCTTGCCACTACTCCCACGACCAACGAATACTTACGATTCGATGTTGATGGTTTAGATAGTGCTAGTACTGTCTTCAGCGACAAACGAGGTCAAGATATGGAAAGGGCAACTCGTACAATAGTAAATGCAGTGTTTATTAGCGGGATCGTTCCTTCTCAGGCAGGGCAAACATACGGTGGTATGCACAATTTCCCAAGGTTCATAGAACATTGGGATGGTGTAGATCTCCATCTTTCAGGAGGACTATTTCAACTAAATTTCAGCACCTCGGCCACCGCTCCTTTTGACCAAGATGCTTGGGAGCCATACGATCCAGCTATTACTGCTGCATCGACCAATGCCGCTCCTAATGGTGATGCAAGGATCGCTCATTTTAGAACCCGATTCTATGGAGCACCTAACCGCATCTGGGGCTACGATGTCGGCCTGCAATATGCCCCCGCAGGCCCTATCGCTCGTAGATTCATAACGATTGGTCGTCCTCGCAGTGAGTTCTACCGTGAGCTACCGGTTGATGACCACTATGTAAAAAATCTTCGCTGCGCAACCTCTGGTGGCACCCGAATTTATCCGAATGAGTCTTGCTAACATCTACATAGTGTCTATACCTCGTTGTTTTTGCTCTCAAAGCTCTTAGCTCAAGGCATAGGCAATGGGGTATAAATCTCTCTGCATTTACAGCCTTTGATAAAACCCTGCGTAAAATATTTTCTACTGAGATCGTGACAAATGAGTCATCAACAAAAAACTCGGATGCAGTTGTCTAGCAAGACCGCTAATAACAACGGCCTCACCTTAATTGAATGTTTAGTGGCCATTGCTGTCATTGGCCTCACAGCAGCTGTCATGGCACCCGTTATGGTGTTCTCGGTAGCAACCCGAATCCAAAATCAGCGAGCCGAACAAGCCTTACAAATTGCTCAAGGCGAAATTGATAAGGTTCGCTTAATGGTAGAGCGAGGTGGTGACTTTAGCAGTGAGCTATCTGCTTACCCTTCTACAACTTCTGTTGCGGCTGCAGGAGCACCGACTTTAGCTTCAGCTTCTACAGCTTTTAACAGCACAACCACGACAGTTGCCAAGCTAGTTAATATTGATGATGATGCAGACAGCGAGTTCGCAGTCCAAGTATTTCGTTCTCCGGGTTCTCCGACTTCTTCTGGTTCTCCATCACCAGTGGCATTTGAGCTAGGTGTAAGAGTTTACGATTACCAAGCTTGGCAGCGTATTGGTGGTGGTGCCGTAGAAACAAAGGCTGCCTCACTGAGCTTTACTAGCGGTGATGGACAAAGAAGCAAGCGGCCCTTAAGCGTGATTTATACAAACATCTTTAAAGGTGATCGAGACGATGCTTTGTGTAAATACAGGCAGTATTTATCGACTGCTTCAACTGTAACAAATGGTCTAAATTGCATCTAGCTTGGTCAATTTAACTTAATCAAAAGTATGGATTTCCAAGCACCGAGCTAAAAGTACTAAATCTTCATCTATTCTCTTTAAGGCTATGGCATTGCCAAAAATCATTTCTCGGCTATACCAACAACTGTCGTTAACTAATCGCTCAAAGTCTTCTGGCTTTACCTTGCTAGAGCTTTTGGTTGCTATGATCATCTCTAGTATCGTAATCTCTGGACTGCTGTATCTAGTCGTGGAACTACTAAAAACTGATCGTCGAGAATCAGTATTAGATCAAACCCAGCGGGATATGCAAAGGGCAATGGACTACATCAGCGACGATATTAGAGAAGCTGTTTTTCTTTATGAAAATCCTTCTATTATGTCTACTGCATCTACACATCTTACTGACCTGCCATTGGGTGCTGTTCCAATTTTAGCGTTCTGGCGACCCGATCCAATTAATACTGCCGCCCAGCTGCCAACCTGTTCGGCTTATCCTTCTACTACTACTACATTTCAAGAATGTGAAGTCTTGAGAATCAGGCAAGCAACTTATAGTTTAGTGGTTTATCTCCAAACTCCAAGGGACTCAAATGCTAATTGGCCTGGAGAATCACGGATTATTCGATATGAATTAGACAAGTACAGTAACTCAGCTACCTTGGCTAGTACGCCAGGCTATAGAGACCCAACCTCCGAGGGCGTGAGCTTTGATACCTGGACTCGATCAGGTAGCTCTACTCTTGGCCAAAAATCCGTTCTGGTTGACTTTGTTGATGATCCCACCACACCTCTTACTCGTACCCGCCCTTGCCAAACTTTAGATCCTACTTCAACAGCTACATATGCTACCGTCCCTCGCGCTGCTTCAACATCTAATACAATCCATACCAGTTTCTTTGGCTGTATCCGAAGTTCTGCAGCAAATGCAGGTGGCAATCAAGATGCCTATCTTTATCTTAGAGGCAGCACGGATGGCGCAGGTGGAGCCCTTGGCCCACTTGGCCGCGAGAGTTCATTGCCCACATTAGAAACCAGGGTTTTGATGCGCGGTGTTATTAATAAAAATCCTGCAAACTAATAGGTCTTTCAAGGATATCGATTCATGCAACTCAAAAAGTCTCAATCTTCCGGATTCACGCTCATTGAGCTGCTAGTAGTCGTGGTAATTGTCGGCGTGTTAGGAAGCATTTCGGCCCCTGGTTGGCTAAGCTTACTGAATAGACAAAGAGTCACCGCTGTTCGCAATGACTTGAAAGCCGTTTTGAAAGACGCCCAAACAAAAGCTCAGCAAAGATCTATCGCGTATAGTGTGACCCTTGGCTCTACCGCTAATGGCCCCACAGCCGCCGTAGGACAATTCGGCAGCACAGCTACTGCCAACATCCTAGGCTCCAATACCAAAAATATTCAACTCTCTGCATTCGCCTCAACAGCTTCTGCCAGTAGCCTGACTTTTGATCACCGGGGCGGTGTACTCACCAGTTCGGTTCCTTTTGTCGTTAAAATCACTGCCAACAACAACAGTACTACTCAACAATGCTTGATAGTCAGTAGCTTATTAGGCAGTATTGTCGATGCTAAAGGTACCACCTGCAACAACCCTAACCTGGGCCTGTAAAAATCAGATCGCAGATCTAAAACTCTCATCATTGAAGAATAAATTTCAGTATTTTACTTGCCATTCTCATCTATTCTAAATAAGTTTAATAAGTCGTGAAAAATACTCAGCTCAATAGGAAAAGCGCTCAGTCAGGATTTACTTTGATAGAGATGCTGGTTGTTGTTGTGATGGTTGGGATTGTGGCGGCGATCGCTATTCCCGCTTGGCTCAGATTTATTGCAGAGCATCGAGTCATTACCACTCAAGGATTTTTGCGTGAGGGCATTCAGCAAGCCCAAAGAAAATCTCAGCAAGAAAGCGTTTCTTGGCAGTTCAGCGTTCGAGAAAATGCAGGCAGAGTAGAAATGAGCGTTCATCCCGCTACGTCACTAGCAAGCCTGTCGCACTGGGAATCGATGAATTCTGCTGTACAGCTTGATGACGAAACTAACTTTGCGACCTCTGGCAGCATCTATTACGTTCAGTTCGATGAAAAGGGCAACGTGCACTATCGACTCGGGCGAGTGACTGTTTCTAGCAAACAATTCCCAAGCATTAAGCGCTGTGTGATTGTCTCTACACTAATAGGCGCGACCCGTACAGCA
>QBMP01000015.1:3909-7929 GCA_003242115.1 Phormidesmis priestleyi | reverse complement strand
GTACTGAGCGATGGAAAACTTTGCTATTAGTAAAGCAATAGAGGACATTGAAAAAATCTAGCGTCGTCCTTCAGTTGGTCGTCTTTGCGTTGGGCACTTTTAGTCATTAGAGCCGTTGATGCCATCAAAGAGGAAGAGACCGCCAAGGAAGATGTCAATTCCATTTGAGTAGTCGATAGCGCGCTGAGGTAATTGTATAGGAGCTGGTTCCTCACAATATTCCTGCATATCAAGGGCTTAGAGCATAGGCTGTTCATGAAGGAATTGTCTGAATTAGTCCAGTCTTAAAGGCTGTGTCATAGGTGAGGATAGGTAAGTTTTCGATTTCTGCTTGGGCCATGAGAATTTGGTCGAAAGGATCTCATTTCCACTGCTGAAGCTCCTCCTCGGTCAACGGCTCAAAGAAGGCATTACCGAGTTTGCCAGAGAGAAGGCCCGGTTTACGAGGCTGCGGCTTTACCGTATCTAGGCCAAGGCGGAAGTAATGAATTAAATCATATAGTTCGGCTAGTTTGTCTTCAGGGATGTCTTGTAGCTCTTTGATAATCTTTTGAATGAGCATAGTTAAGCCTTCCAAGTACATAACCTAAGTTTACCTGTTTGACTTGGGAGACAGATTGGCTATTTTTTGTCGTCAGTGCCGTTGAGGCCATCGAAGAGGAGGAAGAGGCCACCGAGGAAGATGGCGATCGCGATGATGCCGAGGCTCTAGTCGTAGGATGCTGTACTTTCCACACAGAACGAATATTAAACTGGTGGGTGCCAACCGCTAGATACCCAACGTCTCCGGGCTACGACAATTGCCACATGATTCATACGCAGCACTACCACAGCAACTCGGCCTGTAGCCGTGATACCTTCTACTTTTGTGCCGTCTTCACTCCAAGAGAAGTGGTTCGCCCATACGTACAAGCGAGGATTAAACAGAGCAACTTTTTTTTCTGTTAATGAATCTATTCCATCTGTAGAAGCAGACTTAAATTCATTGCAAGAGCGACACGCAAGACAAACGTTTTCAAATATCGTGCCGCCGCCTTTTGATCGGGGCAATATATGCTCAAAAGATAACGGAATACCACTGTTGGCTTCCTGTGTTTGGCAGTAGCCGCATTGACCGCAATCAGCCTGTTCTATCTGTTCCCGCAAGCGGGTTGGAATGTATGAAGACATGTTGAATTAGGCAACAGGCACCCGATTTCCTCGCCATTGTAAAATAGAAGCTGCATGAGCCTTGCTTAGCATAAACCGCTCAGACTCTTTGCGAAGATTAAGAAGTTCTACTTGCTCAGATTCATCTAAGACGTGTTCTTGATTCTTTTCTAACAATTCATCGTAACGAATCATGTCTGCGCGGGATTTTCGAGCGCGAGCAATCTGCCATAGAGCCTCATCTTCCAAACGGTCTAAGGCCGCTAGGTCTGATTGATATTCTTCAGGAACATCAGTCCAGTCAGGTGGACTGCCAACGGTTAGAGCGTGCAAAATCACGGCTTCTAAGGGTCGGTGAGTGGCTTGAGCCGTATTGATTAATCTTTGATGCAATCGTTCAGGTAGTCTGAGGGTGACCGTTTCGAGCATAACTTTTTAAGAAGTTCAATTATTATGCATTATGTCATTAGGACAGTTCCCTTACATCTGTGCTCTTCTACGTGCCTAATCATTTGAGCCGTTGATGCCATCGAAGAGGAGGAAGAGGCCGCCGAGGAAGATGGCGATCGCCGTGACGCCAAGTATCCAATCGTAAGAGGCTGTGCTTTCCATAGTATCTAAGGGGCGAGTGGGCTGTGTAGCCGATTATAGGGCTTTGCGGGCGGAGACGAATCTGTGAATGCCTGATAGGTCTCGGTGGATGGTGATGTCGGTGTAGCTGCTGTGCTTCTTTAGTAAATCAGCAACAGTTTCGGCTTGTCCGGCCATGAGTTCTATAAGCCAGATGCCGCCTGACTGTAGGTAGTCGGTACTATCCGCAATTAGAGTTCTGATACAGGCTAGCCCATCAGGGCCACCATCTAAAGCGAGGTGAGGTTCATGCTCAGCTACTTCAGGCTGAAGGGTAAGTACTGTTTGCGTCGGAATGTAGGGCGGGTTGGAAATAATGGCCGATAGCTGACCTCGTAGTGAGGCGAGTGGCGATAGCCAACTGCCTTGATAGAAGGTGATGCGCTCGGCTAGCTGGTTTTGCTGAGCGTTGAGTTGGGCGACTGCTAATGCGGCGGGGCTGATATCAGTAGCGTGAATGATGGCAGTCGGGAATTGTTGGGCAAGGCCGAGCGCGATCGCCCCGCTCCCCGTACCAATATCTGCCCAATGCCCTTGCTTTAGCTGCTCAGCCAGCGGATTTCGCGCGGCTAAAGCTTTAGCGATATCAATAATAAGTTCCGTTTCAGGGCGAGGAATTAAAACCGCTGGTGAAACCGCGATAGAAAAGTTGCGCCAAGGCGTTGCGCCCGCCAAATACTGCACCGGAACCCGATGACTGATTCGCTGCTGCCACTTAGCAGTTAGGCTCGTAAGGTCAGCTTTGCTCAAAATGCTGAGGCGATCGCGATAATCGCCTAACCGTAGCGACAAACTGCTCAGCGGCGTCAGCCCCTGCAAAAGCCAGTCCACTTCTTCTGTGTCGATGCTGTGAGCTTGAGCCAAATGAATCGCCCACTGCCGCCACTGATAAAGGTCTTCGCCTGAGGCTAGTTCGGACATAGAAGAAAAGTCAGTTGGCACAGCCTATTGGAACAGCTATTAGCCCAGCTACAGGACGTGCAGCAGGCTAGGAATGTCTTTGACCTCAGGAAACTGACGAATTTCACTCAGCGCTTTTTGGAACGCGCCCTCCCGCACTTCGTGAGTCACCACCACTAGCTCTACTAAGCCATCTTGAATGCCAATTTGCACAATTGATTCTAAACTGACGTTGTGCTGGCCAAAACAGGTGCCGAGCTTGCCAATCACGCCAGACGTATCTTTTACCAGCAGGCGCACGTATAGGCGGGTGACGACTTCTGAGTTCGGCAAAATGCTGAGCATATGGCTGTGAGAGCAGGTGAGCAATGGGTCAGGATTTTGGCCCGTAGCAAGACTTGCCGCAATGCTCAATAAGTCGGAAACAACGGCGCTAGCAGTGGGGCCTTCTCCCGCACCGGGGCCATAAAACATCACCTGACCAATGGGATCGCCCTCAATCAGCACGGCATTATTAACGCCGTTAACGCTGGACAAAGGATGGCTAACCGGAACGAGCGTGGGATGAACTCTCACTTGAATGCAGTCGGGATCGCTGCTATCAGGGAGTTTGGCAATAGCCAACAGCTTAATCACAAACCCCAGCGTCTCTGCATAGGTAATATCAGCGGCGCTGACATTGCGAATACCCTCACAGTAAATATCGTCGCGCTTAATCCGGCCTCCAAAAGCCAACGCCGCTAATATCGCAATCTTATCAGCCGCATCGAGGCCATCCACATCAGCCGTCGGGTCAGCTTCAGCGTAGCCCAGAGCCTGAGCGTCAGTCAAAATCGGCTCAAAATCGCCACCCTCGTTCTGCATCCGAGTGAGAATGTAGTTAGTAGTGCCGTTGATAATGCCCATGACCGCTTGCAGTCGGTTGACGCTCAGCGCCTGTTTAAGCGGAGCAATCACCGGAATGCCGCCACCCACAGCAGCCTCAATCATCACATAGACGCTCGCTGCCGTCGCCGCTTCATAAATTTCTTCGCCATAGCGCGAGATGACGGCTTTGTTGGCAGTAACGACATGCTTACCGTGATCAATTGCCTGCAAAATCAGGCTGCGAGCCGGTTCTAATCCACCGATGACTTCAACGATGATGTCAATATCAGGATCGGTGACAATGCTGGCTAAGTCAGTGGTAAAAAGGGATTCGGGTAGATCGATGCGGCGGGGCTTGCGCGATCGCACCCCCACTTTGGCAATCTCTAACGTCTGTAGCAGCGGATGACGGCCTTGGGTATCTAAGAGAATTTTGGCAACGCCCGTGCCTACGGTGCCCAACCCTAATAGCCC
>QBMP01000015.1:815-3899 GCA_003242115.1 Phormidesmis priestleyi | reverse complement strand
AGAATGCCCCTCCTTTAGGATTTACCGGGATTAATAAAATTTAGCCCAGTACAGCGCCAGTACGGCCTTAGTAAGTCTCTACATTCCAACGGTGCGCTTTCTTCAGCGTCCGGCGATACTCGCTCCAATCGACGCCATCTTTAGCAGATTCTGCTGCCATCGCTTCATCAATGCCATCTTCCATACCCTTGAGGCCACAGATATAGACATAGGTTTTCTCATCTTGAACCATTTTCCAGAGCTTTTCGGCATTTTCAGCAACCCGGTGCTGGATGTACATCCGACCGCCCGCTGAGTTCTGCTGCTCACGGCTAATGGCATAAGTGATTTCAAAGTTGTCAGGATACTCATCCTGCATGGTCTCTAGCTCCTCTTTGTAGAGGATATTAGCCGTCATCGGAATCCCGAAAATAAGCCAAGCTTTACCCTTGAACTGATAGTCAGGGTTGGCAGCCCGCTCACGATCTTTAAACATGCGCCAGAGGTAAGCGCGAAAAGGCGCAATTCCTGTGCCGGTGCCCATCATTACAATGTTGGCTTCCGGGTCGTCAGATAGCAGCATCTCTTTACCGACTGGGCCGGTGATTTGAACTTTTTTACCCGGCTCTAGTCCGCAGAGAAAAGAAGAACAAACGCCTGTAATAGTTTCGCCGCTTTCGGGATCTTTGTACTCTAGCTGGCGAACACAAAGTGAGACGGTTTTATCATCTACATCGTCACCATGCTGGGTAGAGGCAATAGAGTAGAGGCGGATTTTGTGAGGCTTGCCCTTGTCGTCAGTGCCATCGGGAATGATGCCAATGCTCTGGCCTTCAAGATAGTGTAAGTCACCTTCAGACAGGTCGAACTTCAGATGCCTCACGGTACCAATGCCGCCTTCACCAACGAGTTCGTCATTGGAAAGGCAAGCGCCTAGGTAGGGCTCTTTAGGCTTGTAGATATTGACGGGGACTTTTTGCTTTTCTTTTGCTGGAGTCATGGGCTTGCTTGTAGAGTTCTCAACGGACTTGTCAACAGATTTCTGTGCATGTTGACTAGCGGACTGCTCAGCAGAAGCTTGAGTGATCGTTGCACCCTCGTTAGCTGGGCGAATGCTGACAATTTTGCCGCCTAGCTGCATAATCCGCTGTGTTTCTTGCTGCATACGACTGTAGGGCACGGTAATAAGACGCGTACCACTACGTCGAAGTGGGGCGACCATTTTACTTGCTTGACCACTTTGACCTAAACCTTCAACTTCATAGACATAGAGCCTATTGGCTGAAGTGCTGATCATGCTGCCAGTTGTGCTGGGGTTATACATCCTTAGTAATAGCCTTGAGTGGCTTGATATTTCTTTATGGCTATTAGATTATCATTCTGAGCTAACTGTCTGAACGGTCGGCCTTGAACTCAGCGATTCGAAGTATATGGCAAAGAAATATGGTCTACTTAACCAAGGATGCCTGCACTTGATGCCAACACCCAATATGGTACTTACTCTTTTGGGTTTGGGTGAAGCTAGGCGGTGTAATTAAGTCAGGGTTAGCTAACGCTAAGGGCCAAAAAGAACCGGGAAAAGACCGGGAAAAGACCGGAAAAAGACTGGGAAAAGACTGGGAAAAGACCAAATAAATAGCCAGTGAGAATGGCTTGAGTTGGGGATGACGCTCAGCCCAAATCCGAAGATCGCTGCTCTGGGATCATTGATCGACAGAGCGGCTTGTTCGTGAGTCGTAGTCTCTGATAACATTCATATACGTAATCAAAAGTTTCAAATCGTAAAATTTTGTGATTGTGTAATGAGTGGAGTCTTTGGGTTCAAAGGCTTTGTCGGTGAGTGGGGCAAAGGGCGGCTGTCGGTGGGCGATCGCTTACCTTTAGAAACTCTTTAAAAATGATTTTAACTTTGTTGTAGAGGACGCTATGACCAGTAAAGCAGACCAAGTAGTGTTAATCGGGGTAGCTGGGGACTCAGGCTGCGGTAAGTCCACCTTTTTGCGCCGATTGGCGGACCTCTTCGGTGAAGAGTTTATGACGGTTATCTGTTTGGATGACTATCACAGCTTGGATCGCAAGCAGCGCAAAGCCCAGCGAGTAACGGCTCTCAACCCAAAGGCAAATAACTTTGATCTGATGTACGAGCAGATTAAAGCGCTGAAAGAAGGCCAAACTATTGACAAGCCCATTTATAACCATGAGACGGGCGAACTTGATCCGCCGGAAAAAGTTCATCCCAATAAGATTGTGGTGATTGAAGGGCTACATCCTCTGTACGATGAGCGGGTGCGTAGTTTGCTCGACTTTAGCGTTTACCTCGACATCAGCGATGAGGTAAAAATCAACTGGAAAATTCAGCGCGATATGGCTGAGCGCGGCCATACCTATGAAGACGTACTAGCAGCAATCAACTCCCGCAAGCCCGATTTTGAAGCTTACATCGATGTACAAAAGCAGTATGCCGATGTCGTCATCCAGATTTTGCCAACTGAGCTAATTCCAGATGACAAGGAAAATAAAATTCTGCGCGTTCGCTTGATTCAGAGAGAAGGCATTCCTGGTTTTGAGCCTGTGTACCTCTTTGATGAGGGCTCGACAATCAGCTGGATTCCGTGTGGACGTAAGCTAACCTGTTCTTACCCTGGGCTCCGAATGAACTATGGCCCAGATAGCTACTACGGCAATGAGGTGTCTGTACTGGAGCTAGATGGTGAGTTTGACCGATTGGAAGAGCTGATTTATGTGGAAAGTCACCTCAGCAACACCTCGACTAAGCGCTATGGTGAAATGACTGAGCTACTGCTAAAGCATAGAGACTATCCGGGTTCTAAAAACGGCAGCGGCCTGTTTCAGGTATTGGTCGGCCTGAAGATGCGGGCAACTTACGAGACGCTAACAGCCAGCGCTAAAGTACCTGCTCAGGTAGGTGCTTGAATAAGACTTAGCCGATAAGATTGGCTGACTAAAGGTTATAGCTTTAAGAGGTAGCTCAGATGAGCTACCTCTTTTTTGTTTTTTTGGTGAAGTATTCGCAGGAGATGGGATCATGGCTGCGCGTAAAAGAACAAGGCTACATTTAAAGAATGCATCTAAAAAAGTTGTAAT
>QBMP01000015.1:0-805 GCA_003242115.1 Phormidesmis priestleyi | reverse complement strand
TTGTAATGTATTCTGAGTTGGGCGGGCAGCATTTAGTCAGGGCTCGTTTCTGAGTTCGCTTCTAATTTCAGGTTCATTTTTCTACCGCCTTTTAATACTGGCATTGCGCTATGTCTTCAAATTCTCAGCTCACCAACATTTTGATCGTTGAAGATAGCCAAGGGCGACGAGAAGTTGAGCTAGAGGGTTCGGTGTATTCGATTGGGCGCGATCCTAAGTGTGATATTTGCTTGGCCTCGCAGTTTGTATCGCGTCATCATGCGACGCTGGTGCAGTTGCCGAAAGATAATACGACTGACTATTACCGGATTGTCGATGGCAACTTAAAAGGAAAGCCGAGCGCAAATGGCATGTTGATCAATGGGCGTAAGCTTCAAGCTCACGATCTGTGCAACGAAGATGAGATTGTGTTTGGCCCTCAGGCGCGGGCGATTTTTTATCAGCTAGAGCGCGATACGTTTTCGGGGGTAGTACCCGATGAGTTTGACATTACGCTAATCAGTCCGAATATGGTGGATGAAGAAGAGGGCTAAGGTATCAGTCCACGCGCGATCTTCAAACCATTTCAGGGGCGAATGGCCAGCTCTGTGACCGGATCAAACAGATGGATGAGCGGCAGCGGAAAGCTAATTTGCAGGGTGCTGCCAATTTCTACGGGCTGATCGGCAGCGACGCGAATTTGCAGTGAATGCCCGTCTGCTAGGGTGGCGATGACAAACGTTTCGCTGCCGAGCGCTTCGAGATGAGTAACGGTGGCTGGAATCGCGCCGGGTTTTTGGCCAGTTTCGATGTGTTCTGGGCGAAT
>QBMP01000159.1:12931-13560 GCA_003242115.1 Phormidesmis priestleyi | reverse complement strand
ATCAATAGTTACAGCGCAATATGATAGGTCTTTACATTACCCCTGTTAAGGTGACCATTTGTACTAATGATTTAGGGCAATGACCAACGAAACAATGAGGCTTTGCAGCTTCGGCTCTTTCTATTTTTCTGAAAAGAAAAATAGAAAGCAGGTATAAATTTCTGATTTCAGAAGACTGATTGCTGAAACGCCCATAAATCAACGGTAGTTCATTTGTTCACCTTAACAGGGGTAGTCTTTACATATATCTCGGCCCAGGGTCAAGTTAAGAGCAGTGTGATGAAACACGAACTACAGCCAGACATTGAGCGAATATTAAGAAAAGTATCTGAGTTTAAGGCATTGCTCGATGGTCTCAGGCCGCTTCCTGCTGATGCAGTAGCCGAACTCAAAAAGCAGAACGATGTACGCCTCAGCTACAACTCAACGGCCATCGAAGGGAACACGCTGACACAGAGTGAGACTGAGATGGTGATTGCGCACGGGCTGACTATCGGCGGCAAAAAGCTTTCAGAGCATTTAGAAATCATTGGGCACAAACAAGCAATTGACTATGTTGAGTATTTTGCACAGTTCGATAGCAATCTTACGCAGTGGGAAATGAGGCAAATTCACTCGCTGGTATTAGC
>QBMP01000159.1:4058-12921 GCA_003242115.1 Phormidesmis priestleyi | reverse complement strand
TAAATATCCTGATGCGCTACAAGTCAAAGACTTGATGGATGAGTTCGAGACTTGGTTGATTGCAGACAGAGGCGATCTGCACCCTGTGCTTTACGCAGCTGAAGCTCACTATCGCTTTGTAGCCATTCATCCATTTATGGACGGTAATGGGCGCGTAGGACGACTGCTTATGAATCTACTGCTATTGCGAGCTGGTTACCCGCACATCGTAATTCCGGTGGCTAAGCGATCGCAGTATATAGACGCTTTAGAGCGCGCTAATACAGGCGACATGGTTCCGTTCTATCTGCTGACAATAGACGAGTGTGTAGAAAGTTTTAGGCGGGTGCTATACGTTTTAGGTGTTGAGATTTGAGTTGCTTAGACATCTTCACAGATCACTCTATCGGGAAGTCCGTGGCGCCCTATCATTGTTGGTTTGATTGCTTACTGATCCTTAGTGACCTAAGCCCGTTACTCATTCTTTAAGTGATTAGTTGAGTTCTGCGCCTATAGGCATGGGGTTTGTTCGCACAATTTCTCGATGTTCACCGCCCACAAATTCCTTGCCGACAAAAGGAGATGTCATTGACGAGAGCAGTCCACCATAGTCGAGTCCAAAGCTCACCTCATCACCAATTTGTAGGCGGCAGTTCTCGCTGTCGAGAATAATATGATCGCTGCTAGATCCTAAAATCTCTAGGCGACGTTCAGACTTTAGCCCAGCCGTCAAAACATCCTGTCGGCCCAGCGCAATGATTGATCGCTGCCTGATGCCTCGGTCTTTAAACTTAGGGATATCTCCAAAGGCGTCTTGGCAAATCTCGCCATAGGGAAGCGAGGCTTTTTGTTTGGACTCGATGACTTCGGCAACGAGCTGAAAGGTATTTGTGTGGAGTCCTGGAATGGCTCGCCTGCTAGTTGATTCACAGCCCAAGAGAATAGATTCTCCAATCCGAAGATTGTTGATCTCTCCAACCGCCTGACCAGAATTTGCCCATTCGTAGTTGGCTGAGTTACCGCCAGAGACAATAGTTAGCGAAATTCCTAGTTCGTTTTGAACGATGCGTACTAGCTCGGATAGCATTCCCATGTTTCTTTTATTTGGCTTTACACCGCCGTAGCAGGCTAGATTGCAGCCGATACCGGCTATTTGAATATGCGAGAGCGTCAGCGTTTTTCTCACAAATGCGACTAGATCGCAGGGGAGTACGCCTTCGCGCAAATCACCTAGCTCGACCATAACGATGACTTGATGGATTTTACCCTGAGTTTTTGCGTAGAAAGAAAGCTGTTCTAGCGTTTGAAGCTCTGTATTGAGGCTAATGTCTGCGCTTTTGACAATAGCCTCAGCTTGACTGGGCGCGGTGCGCAACAGCACGAGCTGAGCGGATATACCGGCTTCTCTCATTTTTTGGATATTTTCAATGCGTGAGTCGGCGATAAATTGGACACCGCCTGCGATCATCGCTCTGGCGATCGCAGGTTCTCCCAACACCGCTTTAGAAACGCCCATGAGAGAAATGCCCTTTTGGCCGTAGAACTCACACAGTATGCGAGCGTTCTCTTGAATTTTAGAGAGAGAAATCTCTATTCTTGGCAAACACAGCTTCATTTTGTTTTCAGACAAAAAGTCTGATAGGTTGCCAACACAAAGATGGCAGTCTTACTTACTATGATGGGATCTTGTTATGAAGATTTTGGGTCAGTGTCAAAGCCAGGGTTGGAAAGTGATCGACGAGTGCCTGAACAAGTTTCTGGCAACCGTCGCTCAGGACGTCTGTGGTGGGCAATTTAAACTGTTTTTCGTAGCGCTCTACAATGGCCGGAACTTCACTAGCTGAAAGACCTTCGTGGCTGAGCGCGATCGCCAACACCTGCGCCGACGAAATAGCTTCAATCAGCTGAATCTCGTGCTCTACGGTTGGCATTGGCAGGTTGGGAAAATCGCAGCGCACCTTTCTCGCGGGCGGATGCTGAAGAATCACCCCATCCGGCAAACTCCCTTTCAAGATACCGACAGAACTCATGAAGGCAGGGTGACTGACGGCGCTTTGCCCCTCCACCAGGATAATATCGGGACTTTCCTGCTCGAAGGCAGTCACCACAGCGTTTTCTACTTCGCCAATGACAAACTGAGATACCAGTGCATCCATCGACACGCCATATTTTGCTCCCTGCATCAGGCCGGTCTGTCCCGTAGCGACCAGGATTGAACGGATGCCTACTGCATTTAGCGCTTTGTTGAGTTCTATGGCGGTGGTCATTTTCCCGCAGGCGCAGTCTGTGCCGAGCAGAGCGATAACAGGGATGGTGACTTTGGCGATCGCACCCGTAAAAACATGCAAATTAGCTAAACTGGGCGGCTTGCGAATGTCTCTGATTTGAACGTTGTATTGGGCGGCAGCAGCAGCAAATTCAGCGTCTTCTGAGAAAAACTGATGCAGGCCATTGATAATATCCATGCCTTTTTTCATGGCTGCCAGAATCAGTATCCTTTCTTCGGGCAGGATGGTGGCTTCTAAAGGGGCTTTTCCGTAGATGTAGCAGTCTGGCGTATTCGGCAGATGGCTTAGGGCATCGTCTAGATTGGCAAAAATAGGAATATTTTGCGTTTGCTCGCCCAGCGCTTCTCCGGCATCTTGACCTGCGAGTGAGCTATCCAAAACCCCCACAATTTTGTAGCGTTCGGAGTGGCGTACCAGTCCGTGAGCGGTTTTGCCGTCTACTTGGCCGAACTGTTGCTCACAGTAGACTAATGCCGTTTTGATGGGTTTATCCTGGCGAATGCCCTGAGCATATGCACCAGATCATTTGCTGGAATGCCTTTATAATCAGTGCGTAACAAATTCTTCTATACGAGTCTAAATGGTAGCATAAGCTACTCCTTTTCAGATGGTGGCTGCCGCCCGCCGCCCGCCGTCCAGAGCAGATTGATGGGGTTGAACTGAATGGGGTTAGATCGGATTAGATTGATGCATAGCCAGTGGCTCAATCCTCTAAACCGTCTTCAGTCGGCGTCATCGCAGGGGATGATTCGAGGTTGTTGGGTTCAGCCGTATTTTCCGTCTCTACCGTGTTGTAATAGGCGTGGACATAGGTGCGGTTGCGCCCTTGCTGCTTGGCGTGATATAGCGCTAAGTCGGAAGCTTGAATCAACATTTGAGCCGTGGTGTCGTGACCTGGAATCACGGTAGAAACGCCCATTGTCACGGTCACATAGTCTTCGTCGGCATTGGGGGCATGAGCAATTTTAAGATCGCGAATGCTGTCGTGGATTTTTTGGGCAATTCGCCAAGCGCCGTGCGTGTCGGTGTTGGGCAAAATGATGGCAAATTCTTCACCGCCATAGCGGGCAACCAAGTCAGCGGGGCGCTGGGGGCCTTGGAACAGGGCTTTGGCAATGCGGATGAGGCAGCGATCGCCCGCCGGATGACCAAAGGCATCGTTGTAGCGCTTGAAGTGATCCAAATCGCACAGAATCATTGATAGCGGCTGCTGATCTCTGGCCAAACGCTGCCACTCGTGGGCAAGGTGATCATCAAAGCAGCGTCGATTCGCCAGCGAGGTCAGGCCATCTGAAAGGGCTAGCTTTTGCAGCCCCTGGTTAGCGACGGCTAAGGCTTGATGTTGCTGGGCTTGGCGAATCGCGATCGCCAATTCTGCCCCGATGCTTTGAGCTTGAACAATCGCCGCTTCGGTCCAGGTTTCGTCGGCAGATAGCGCTAATGCCATCACCCCCCACTGGCCGCTGGGAGCGCTGGGCTGGCTGCCTAACGCTTCACCCGACTGGCTAATTGAGCCCTCATCCTTAATAGGTAGCAGCAGCCAGCTTCCTGGCCAGTAGGCTAGCCACTGCCTGGTTTCGGTGGTCAAACTCTGAGAAACCCACTTACTAAACGTGTTGCTGTTTGAAAGCGAGTCTGCGCTCTCGTCTCTTTCAGAGGTAATCGGCGATGATGACCCCGGAAACATTTGCAGCGTCTTACCCTGCTGTAGCTGCCGGATTAGATCGGGAAATTCTGTCTGCGTAATTGAAAGGGGTTGCTGCCAAGCAAGTGTTTGATTTTGGCAATACTGAGCAACTTGATTCCAGCTAGCGACACCCTTTTCTGCCCCGTCTAGGAGGCCGTCAGAGTTGGGCACACAGCGAAATAGGCTGACTTGTCTTGCCTTGAACAAGGCCGCTGATTCGATGACGGCTGTTCTAAGAATGGTAGAAAGGCGCAGTGATTGACGCAGCGATCGCTCCACTGTACGCAACCGTTCTTGCTGTTGGACATATTGCTGAAGCTGCTGGAACTGCGAAGGTTCACTCGAAGAACAGTAATCGGGCTGATCGAAGCGGTTCAAATGAAAATCAGCCATTGGGCTAGCGATGGAGTGGTGAGATCGACGACAGCTAGCCAAGTCACCGCTCGCAAGGCAGTCGTCGTAGAAATGACCAGCGCCAAAGCTTTTTCCTAAAGGCACAGTTGTTAAAGACACAGTTGTTAAAGGCTCAGTTGTTAAAAGCCCAGTATGGCCTGTATGTGTCACTACCTCTGCGGCTGGCTCTGTGTGCCCAGATAGTTCTGGAGATGCTTCTGGCCTAGGTAGCCCTGTAAAGGTCACAGGCTCTACAGCCATTTTAGTAGCCGCTCTATCTAAGCTGTAAGGAGAACCTAAGCTGTAAGGAGAACCATAACCATCGAAGCTTGGCAGTATTTTTGAATCAAACTTTGAATCAAACATGGCGTACTCTCTGCCCAGACGAGCCAGAGATGCTGTGAAATGGACGGGATGAATAAAATAGAAACCTCACACACCGCACATGAGCAGTACACACCTGCTCATAGCTCTTAAATAGATAGCTCTTAAGTAGATAATAAGTAGATAACTCTTAAGTAAATACCTCGCCATTGAACCATGTTAGGCCGATCCGTATTTACTCAAATCCGTGTATACCCTGACACCTATTAGTAGAAACACCTTATCAAGACAAAAGCCTTATGAAGGTATAATTTAGCACTTAATTAGCCCTCCTCTATCTGGTAATTACCACATCCATAAGATGGATTTTTGAATCTTTAAAGTTTTGTCTGCACCCAAGATAAGCAAAAACTTAGTGCGAAAGCACACCTCCTTGCACCTATCCAAAGACATACTCAGACCGCTTTGAATTACTATGATGAGCTGCAATGTGATCGATGCATTTGATGTTGCCTCTGGGTGTGATTTAGGATGGCAGCAACTGTGACAGAATTTGTGACAGAGCCTACATCAAACCTTTCATCTACTTGCGATCGCTTTCGGCCAATTTTTAAAGAAACTTTACAAAGTTAGAAAATGTTCCAAAGCGCTGACCATAGCTGGCGGCCAGCGCCGGACGTTTTTGACCCAATTGAGATCTTTATAGCGGCTGTCTAAACCGACGACAGCTACCCAGTTGCTTTCGGCTTCACCGCCCTGGCCTTGTTCCCATAGCGCTGCGGTCAGAGCGGCGCGCATATCGGCAAAGCTCGGATGCTTGCGCACTAGGCTTTTCATAATCTGAATGGCTTTTGGCGTATCGCCAACTTGGTACAGAGCAAGTGCGTAGTTACCATAGGCCAATGAAAAGCTAGGCTGAAGGTTAATTGCAGCTTGATAGTCGGCTATAGCTAGCTCCCACTCACCGATCCCCGCTTCGGCATTTCCCCGATTGTTGTAGGCAGCCGGATCATCTGGATTCAGGCTCAGCACTTGGTTATAGTCATCCATCGCCCGTTGCCATTCGCCTATCGCTTCTAGCACCGCGCCGCGATTCAGGTAAGGATCAGCCTCACGAGGAGCTAGCGCTATAGCTTGAGTGTAGTCAGCTATAGCGCCGGTCAAATTGTTTTGGCGCACCCGCACATTGCCCCGGTTACTCCATACCGCCGCTTCTGTCGGCAGCTGATCAATCAGCGCAGACCACTGAGTTTCAGCCAGATCAAACTGACCCGCGCGAGTCGCTTCAAAGGCCGCTTTGCGCAGTTGAGTAATGGGTTGAGTAATGGATTGAGCAATGGTGCTGACCGAGGCTTGGCCAATGACCGGGCTGATAGCAGCGAGTCCTAATGCCAAACCGTCTGCGGCAAAACTGGTCAGACCCAGCACCATCACCAAGACAACTGAGACTGTCCACTTTACCAACGACTGCATCGTTCCTGCCTCTGCACTTTAAAGAATCTAACCATTGTTCTTACAGCGTAAAGGCAAATCTCGTTAGAAAGCACAGTTAACGATCTTCTGCCGAACTCATTAGATTAAACAAAGGCGCATCGGGCAGCGCAAACCGACTGTGAATAGCTTCGTAACCCAGATGGCGGCAGGCGGCTGGCGTGACAATTCGGCCTCTGGGCGTGCGCTGTAAATAGCCAATTTGCAGCAGATACGGCTCATAGACTTCCTCAATGGTTTGCGGATCTTCGCCGGTAGAAGCCGCCATCGTATCCAGGCCGACTGGTCCGCCGTTAAAGTTTTCAATCATCAGTGTCAGCAGGCGGCGATCTGTCCAATCTAGGCCGCAAGGATCAACGCTGAAGAGGGTCAGGGCTTCGGCGGCGATCGCTTGATCAATCGCCCCCAGTTGCTTTACCTGCACATAGTCGCGCACACGCCTCAGCAGCCGATTCGCAATCCGGGGTGTGCCTCTGGCGCGACGAGCAATTTCTTCAGCGCCATCAATTGCGACTTCGGTTTTAAGCACATCGGCAGTACGCAGCACAATTTGAGTGAGTTCGTCGATTTCGTAAAAGCGGAGACGCTGGACGAGGCCAAAGCGATCGCGCAAAGGCGAAGCCAAAGCCCCCACCCGAGTCGTTGCACCCACTAAAGTAAAAGGCTGTAGCGGAATGCTGCGAGTACGGGCACTTTGGCCTTTACCAATGGTGATATCCAGGCGGGCATCTTCCATCGCCGGATACAAAATTTCTTCGGTCACCCGCGAGAGCCGATGAATTTCATCAATAAACAGCACATCGCCCGCCTTCAGGTTCACCAGCAGTCCGGCAATGTCACGAGGCCGCTCTAGCGCTGGGGCAGTCGTAATTTTGCAATCTACCTCCATCTCCTGCGCCAAAATCAGCGCCATCGTCGTTTTACCCAGTCCTGGCGGGCCATAGAGCAGCAGATGATCCAAGGGTTCTTGGCGAGATTTGGCAGCTTGAATAGCGATCAGCAGCACTTCTTTGAGCGCCTTTTGGCCAATGTAGTCACTGATGGCCGAAGGTCTGAGCCCTTCTTCATGGCGCGATAGCTCAGCAGGCTTGGCCTCGCTCTGAAGCAGATCCGTTTTTTTGGCAGAAAGCTCTGCTTTTTTAGCCGCAGCAGCCTTTTTGTGAACAGCCTCCTGAACGGGCTTATCAGCACCCTCATCGGCGTCAGATTGCTTAGAAGAAATAATCGCCATGATGATCCGCTCAGTGATAGACGATAGATCTATAATAGATAAAGCTTATATAGATAGACCTTATCAGACAAATGTACTATATTGGCTAGCGCTTAGGCACTACCCCCGCTGATCGAAAGACATCGGGCACTGTGGGATAGCTGTCAGTCAAGCCAAAGCTAGAAGGGGTCACCGCATTTTGATAGGTGAAATGGCGATAGTCCATACAAAACCTATCCCAGTCGGCCATTTGGATATTGAATATTTTAATAATCGCTTTGGCAAGACCGACTGAGAGCGGAATCTGAAAGTACTGCTTTTTACCCAGATAGGCGC
Source organism: Phormidesmis priestleyi (assembly GCA_003242115.1). GTDB lineage: Bacteria > Cyanobacteriota > Cyanobacteriia > Phormidesmidales > Phormidesmidaceae > Phormidesmis > Phormidesmis priestleyi_A. Next base: position 5,213 of record QBMP01000159.1, on the reverse strand, counting down.
TGATTTCGCTCACGACTTCATCCGCCGTTTTGGCCGGATTGCCGATCACAATTTCTTTAGACTCATTCGGGCCAGGGGGATTATTGACTAAATGACGCACAACTTCGGCAATGTCTTGCGCGTGGATGTAGTGCAAGCTGCCATCGGCTGAGAGAAAGCGAATGATGCCTATGTATTTGGCCACTTCGCCAAGCCCGCCGGAGATGTGAGAGTAGGGCTTGGTGTCGCTGCCGCCAAAAACCAGAGTGGGAAATACGGTGGTAATGCGCGGGAAAATGGCCAAGTCACGCATCTTTTCGTGGCAAATATACTTGGTGCGCACGTAGTCAGTGCCGATTTCGCCTGCCGCTTTGAGCGGCGTATTGTCGGTGTCTAAAATGCTAGCCGTCGAAAAATAAATCACCTGCTGACAGCGCTCCGAAGAGAGCAAAGACATGATTTCTAAGGTTTTCTCGACATTGATTTCGTAGCTTTCCTGCGGATCGCCCCAGGAAGTGGCCACTAAAATCGCCGTATCCATCGTTTTCAGCAAATCTGCAAACTGACTGACATCGCGCATGTCCCCTTTGAGCAGTTTGATCCCGGGTCGCTGATCGGTTGGCACCTTCAGCTTATCGGGATTGCGCATCATCAAAAACAGCTCGTGATCGGTGTTTTGAATCAGTGTTTCTACGAGGTAATGGCCAATACAGCCACTTGCCCCAGTGATGAAGATGCGCATGTTTTTTGCCTTACCCAATACCCATACCAACGGCCCGCCTAAACTGTAGCACCGATAAATTCGTTCACCTGTTTGCCCACTTCAAAGAAGTAAGCGCCGTTTTCTTCGGGGGTGCCGGGTAGAATGCCGTGGCCGAGGTTGAGAATGTGGCCTTTGCTGCCTGCTTTTTTCACAGTGTCGATGATGCGATCGCGAATCACCGCCTTAGAACCAAACAGCACACCCGGATCCATATTGCCCTGCACCATCATGCTTTGGCCTAACCGCCGCCGCGCATCGGCCATATCGACTGACCAATCGACGCTGATAATGTCAACGCCCGATTCACCCATCATCTCCAGTACGCCAGCGCTGCCGCTCACTAGCAAAATTAGGGGCGTATCGGGGTGAGTTGCTTTGACTTGGCGCACAATTTGCTGCTGATAGGGTAAGGC
>QBMP01000159.1:3392-3990 GCA_003242115.1 Phormidesmis priestleyi | reverse complement strand
GCGGGCTGAGCTGACCGGCCCAAGAATCAAAAAGCTGCACCACCTGAGCGCCGCAGTCAATTTGATGGCGCACATAAATGGCGATATTGTCGGCGATTTTGCTCAGCAGACCGTGCAGCATTTCGGGCTGCGAAAAGGCCATCTTTTTGATGATCGAATAGGTTTTAGAACCTTTGCCTTCGACGATGTAGGCAGCCAGCGTCCAGGGCGCACCGACAAAGCCTAGCACCGTAGACTGATTGCCGACTTCTTGGCGCAGCGCCCCTAGAATTTCGCGAATGTAGGGCATCGACTCATCAGGGTTGAGTGTGGTGAGCGCGTCAATTTGAGCCTGAGAGCGCACGGGAGAGTGAATGATGGGCCCTTTGCCTTCAGCGACATCCATCGCCACGCCCATGCCGGGAAGCGGGGTGACAATATCTGAAAAGAGAATCACACCGTCGGGCGCAAAGGCTTTCCAGGGCTGCAAGGAAACTTCGATGGCGACTTCGGGGATTTCGGAGCGATCGCGAAATGAAGGATACTTATCCCTGAGATCTCGGTAAGCTTTCATGTACCGACCCGCTTGGCGCATCATCCAGACCGGCGGGCGCTCGAC
>QBMP01000159.1:3053-3377 GCA_003242115.1 Phormidesmis priestleyi | reverse complement strand
GCGGGGTGGAGTTAGATCCGGTCATGAGAGAACGCTCTTAATGTCTGTTTTATTTTCTCTTGTAAGCTTATCATTCGCTGAGCGGCGTACTACCGATTAGAAGGCTATTGGTAAGGGATAGGCGCTTTTGGCAGCAGTTTTATCCGCCTCACTTTGAGACCGCTTACCCGTAAAATTAACGGAAGTAAAGAACTGTAGACTTGTTTGCACCCCTCTAAAAAAACGTTATGGAAATTGTGAACTTTTTTGAAAAAATGGCCGGACGCTGGTTTTCCCAACGAACCACCCATGCCCTTTCTACCCAACAATCCAAAGCAGGCAAGT
>QBMP01000159.1:0-3043 GCA_003242115.1 Phormidesmis priestleyi | reverse complement strand
GATTTAGAAGGCGCATTTTTAGCAGCCGATGCCGCCGAAGTCCAGCAGCTTTATCAAACAGCGGATCTGCAGGGTCAGGCAGCAGAGGCAAAACCCGTTTGCGGTCTCAAAATTCAGCAAAGCAGCACCCTTGAAGGCGATTCCAAGCCGACGTTGCTAACCACGCTGCTAGTGCCGCTCACACCGATTGAGGGCAGCGGCATACTGCTGCGCCAGACGCCTCAGAATCCTCAGACGCCCGCGTACGTCACCACTTACACCCTAGCCGATGACGTCTTGACCATTACCGGCAAAACCTCAGAGGCACGTTCGGAAGAGCGGCTGTGGTTTATCAATGAAAATTTACGAATGCGCACCAGCATGAGCGAACTTACAAACGGTCTGCGGATTGCCTCGTTTTGCTCAGAGATTCGACTAGGCGTGAAGCCGCCTAAAGCGGATTAGCACACAGCAGCAATAGAACTACAGAGCGCCTATTAGACGCAAAATTCGCCGAGCAAGTCACTATGCAAGCGTTTTTTGCTTAGCTAACTGTAGGGTTTGAGGGGAAAAGGGTAGCGCTGGCTTGAAGGGCTGGATCGCTCGCTCGGAGCCGTTGCCGTTAAGCTCTGCTTGGGCATTGATGACTTCGCTAGCACTCGGCGCAGAATAAACCGGCGCATAGGCGGGAAATTGACGCCAAGCTTTATTGTCTAGTGAGAAAGGACGGTTGATCAGACTCATGGGATCGGGTTCAGAACCATTAGCAGCAGCGGCAAGCGCAGATAATGACTCGTTTTTTGCAGGTTGCCCGCCGGCAAAAGGCTGTTCTGGCTGCTTTTTTGGCATCTCCTCTTCTGGCATCTCTAGGAGCATCTCTGCTGGCATCGGTGGTAGCGCCGACAAGTTAAACGAAACTTTATCTACAGGCAAGCGTCGAGTCTTTTTGATTGAGCGTGAGGCCACTGAACGACGACGCTGCATATGAGGTAGCGTGGTCACTTCATTAGGTAGGGCTTTGGCATTTTCAAATTCTCGACAGACGGCGGCTTCAAATTCGTGGCTAGCGTGACGAATGGGCTGCTCGCGCCGCTGCCATAGCTCTAATATTTGCCGCACCGACACCGACTTATACCGGCCTTGATACAGCGCCTCAATGACGGCTTCGCGAATCCAACTGGGGCGATAGAATTCTAGCCACAGCGACACCCACTGACGAGCATCGTGATGGCCTAGCTCAAAATGATAGTTTTCGAGCAAAGCTGCTGCCTGTTGCGCTTCGAGTGATGTAGAGAATGTGGCCGAAGCCATAAGTCGCTGTCTCCTTAGATTCTAGGTGCCCCAGTTAAAGCGAGATCTGGCCTGCTGCTACTTGCTTGCAGTGTCAGCTTTTTTTGATTTTTAGCTTTTTTAGCTTTAATTTGACTTTAAGAGTAGCCTAATTCCTTTGCTCAAGCACGCCGCCTCGAACCTGGCGTACACGGGGGGTATCAAACGGATCGGTGTCTCCTAGCCAGCTAAAGTTGCTGAGCCGGAAGCCGATGGCAGCCGAACTTTGGGTGGCGTCGTAGCGAATCAAGATGCCGTAGGTACGGCGACTGTATTCTAAGGTAAAAATGCTGCTGATCGCACGGTTTTGGCTGAAGCTGTAGGCAGATTGAAACCCCAATAGGAAAGGGCCATAGATCTGCTGGTTGATGCCGTAGTAGAGAATGCTGCGATCTACCTCACGGTCGAATAAAAAGGGAGAATCGGCTACGCCTAGAAAAGACTGGGCGTAGCCGAGGTTGAAGCTGGTGTAGTCGCCAAAGTTGCGGGCAAAGTGGCCAATTTGGCCGGAGATGCCGATGTCAGCGATCGCACTGTTTTGCTGATCGCCGCTAGAGTAGGCCGTTGTCGTGAGCCGCAGACCCGTAGAGAGGTTTAGATAGGGCACAACAGGTGTGGGTGTAAACCTTAGCCCTTCAGCTTGAGTGGCCGGTTTAGGTTCTCCTGTCCAGAGGTTGATACTTTGCCGCAAAGCAGCGCTGGCTTGATAGCGACCGAGGGTGATACGGCCCGTATTGGAGCCGCTAGCCGCGAGTAAATCGGCGCGATCGCTAGCCGCATTGATCAGCTGAGCACTGCCCTGATAGGTGAGCTGAAGATTAGGGTTGAGGTTAATGGTGGGCGATAGCAGCACGACTCCTAAGCTGTACTGCACATCTTGAAAGCCTAATGAGCCGTTGAAGAGGCGATCGCGATAGCTGTAGTCCACCGCCAACGTATGATTGCCGATTAACTGCTCGGCTCGGAGGTTGGCTCGCAAATTTTCAGTCAGATTCGATAGGCCCAAACCAGTGAGATCGGCGCGGCCGCTGAGCGTCAGGCGAGGAGTTAGCTGACTAGACAAATCTGCCGTCGCGCCAAAATTGTTAAGGTCAAGCGGCGATCCGTTTTGGCCGCTGAGGGCTCTGGCTACAGAATATTGGGGCGTAATCGAAAACTGAGTGCGGCCATTTTTGATAATCGGGATTTTTCGGCCAATGAAAAAGCCGCCGCGATCGCGACCATCGACCCCCACTTGCACCGGCAAAGGACTTAGCTCTTCTGGATCGACTTGGCCGCGATTCAGCAAAAGGCGCGATCGAAACAGCGGCAGCGCCAAGCCCTGATCAAACACCAGCCGAGGCCGTTGAAACAGCAGCTCATCTTGCGTCACCGACAGATTACGCAACAGCAAATTATCTACCCGCAGCTCTAGCTCTGGCGGCGAAAACGGATCGTTTGTAATTCTTGCTGACTCCGCGCGCCAGCCTTCCACATCAAAGCGCAGTTCGTCCGTTTCAAACCGCAGCTGCCGCAGACTGCCGTCTGTGCCACCCGTCAACCGCGCCTCAGGGCTCGACACAATTTGAATGCTGCCATCGCTCGTGACCTGCAAAGGTGCATTTGGGCTGAGCGGATCATAAGCTCGCCCTGTGGCCGTGCTACCTCCCGGCAAAAACCGCCGCTCCACAGGAGAGCTAAAATCGTCGCCAGCGGTGGGAAAGTAAAGCGTACCTACGGCATCGCGAATTACCCC
>QBMP01000158.1 GCA_003242115.1 Phormidesmis priestleyi | reverse complement strand
GAACGCGCGAAGGTTCTCTATTTTAACTATCCCAACAATCCTACCGGCGCAGTTGCCCCTCGCGAATTCTTTGAAGAAGCCGTAGCGTTTGCTCGTCGGCACCAAATCTTGCTAATCCATGATCTTTGCTACGCGGAGCTTGCCTTCGATGGCTATCAGCCCACCAGCTTGCTAGAAATTCCGGGTGCCAAAGACGTTAGCGTAGAGTTTCACACCCTGTCTAAAACTTACAATATGGCGGGCTGGCGAGTTGGCTTTGTCGTCGGGAATCGTCACGTCATTCAGGGCTTGCGCACACTCAAAACCAATCTCGATTACGGCATTTTTTCCGCCCTGCAAACAGCGGCAGAAACCGCCCTACAGTTGCCCGATTGCTATTTAGAAGACGTCCAGCAGCGCTATCGCATTCGCCGAGACTTTTTGATTGAGGCGCTAGCTACTTTGGGCTGGCAAGTTGCCAGGCCCAGCGCAGCAATGTATTTGTGGGTGGACTGTCCGCTGGGAATGAAGTCGGCTGATTTTGCCTTTTTGCTGCTGCAAAAGACGGGCATTGTCGTCACGCCAGGAACTGCTTTTGGCGAAGGCGGAGAAGGCTATGTGCGCATTAGCTTAATTGCAGATTGCGATCGCCTTGCAGAAGCCGTCGAGCGTCTTAGAAAAGCCAATATCCGCTATCTGCACTAGATTCACCTAACAACAAGCGCAGGTTAGCCCGACAGAGATTGATATTTTCTCAGTGCAGCCCTAGCCTTCCGAGATCGGCTCTTTTGTAAGTCCGGCGAGGTGATGGGTTCGCTAGCGCGCCACTGACTCCAGATAGGAACCCCCATTCCACAAAAATCTGGTTACTCCCGGAAGTTTAGGTCAATAGAATTACTGACCAATCGGCCATTGAACCGTTGACCAAGTTGTCATAACAAATACAACAATCGCCGTCAGCGCTAAGAGCCCCTCTAGGAGCGTACCGAGCAGTGAGCTAACCACCACGGCCAAACTCACTTTGCCTGAAAACGCCAGCCTTTTTGAGAGGTCTAATTCTTTTCGATAGAGAAATTCACCCACAAAAGCGCCTAGCATCGTGCCGAACAAAATACCTAATAGCGGCCCTCCGACTGGTAAAGCAGGCAGCAAACCCAGGAACCCAATAATCAGGCCAATAATAGATCCCGTTTGGCCCCAGCTACTGGCTCCAACGCTTTTAGCACCCAGATAAGCCGCCAAATAATTGATACCAAGGCTCAAAATCAGCGCTGCGATCGCCGTAATCAATGCAGTGCTCGTTGTCATCGGAACTGCAATTGTCCAGACTAAGATGGCGACGACAATTAGGCCAATTCCAGGCAGGACGGGAACAAAAGCCCCGATTAGGCCGACCAGCATGAGGACAAGCAGGAAACAGTAGAGAACGGTGAGAGACATGGGGAGTGGGCGGGATGAAGTAAGGGGTAATAAGGCAAGGAGAAGAGAGTCAAGGCTATTGGGTGAGGGCTCGGAGGAATTGTTGAAGTTCGGCGAGGAAGCCTTTTTTGCGAGGGGCTGAAGAATTGTTGGGATTAGAAGGAGTGTCTGAGGCGGCAAGATCGCCGTAGAGAACGCGATCAACGTCTTCGCCAGAAGGAAGTTTGGGAAAATCGCAGACCCATTCGTAAGTGTCCGGGGCAGTTTCGCGCCAAACTTGCCAGGGGCCGGGATAGCAGCGATAAATGGCGGCGTTTTCTATCGGCTTCAGGTAATAGCAAGATTCAATTTGGCTGAGGAAGCGATCGCGCAGCTGCCGCGCCGCATAGCCAATGCCCACGATGGCAACGTCTTCAAGGGCGGGGTTAAGCAAGACAACGGGGCGATCGCCTGCTGCATTGCACAGCGACTCGACAGCAGCTACTTCAATGGAGGAAGGGTTGACGACCAAATACAGATCGTCATCGGCTTCTACCGGATCGGCTAGCTCATTCAGCCCTCGGATTATAAAGTCAGGATTTTGCCAATCGCGACGAGCTAGCGCCGCAGCTCCGGCATCGGGGAAAAGAACTTTGAACTGCTGAGTACCAAAGAGGTCTAAAAATTGCTGAGCAATCGGCTGATGCTTGAGTTCAGGGATAGCCATCTCTACCTGAAGGCGGGTTTTTCCGGCTTTGATGGCAGCTTGGACGGCAGTTTTGGCCTGTTCTGTGGCTTCAGGAAGCGTGGTTGGAATAGTAGGCGGCATAAAGGAAGGCGGTGAGAGAAAGTAAGAAGGATTATACTGCGCCTTCTAAGCAAGGAAGACGATGAGCCGAAGTGCGGGCAAGAATTTGCTTAAGGGCAAGCGCGCTCCAGTCAATGTCAGCGGCGGTCGTGTGTTTGCCCAGGGGGAGGCGAATGCCGGTTTTGGCGGTGCGATCGCCATACCCCATCGCCTGCAAAATTGGGCTAGGGTTGAGCTGACCGCTGTGGCAAGCCGATCCAGCGCTGATGCCAATACCGGCTAGGTTCATTTGGCGCACGAGGGCTTTGCCGGTAATGTCAGTGCTAGGCAAGCAAAAGCTAACGTGATGCGGCAGGCGGTGGCGCAGATCGCCTGTGGGCAAAAGTTCTGGGGTGTCTGCAAGCAGGGCAAAGAGGCGATCACGTAACTGAATTAGCCGTAGGGTTTCAGTCGGCATCTCAATGGCCGCGAGTTCGGCGGCAACACCGAAGCCGACAACGCTAGGAATAGCTTGAGTGCCTGAGCGCAAGCCTTGTTCTTGACCGCCGCCAAAAACAATCGCTGAAGGTAAAGCCACACCGGGCCGAATATAAAGTGCACCTGCACCTTGAGGCCCGTAGATTTTGTGACTAGACAGTGAAAGTAAATCCACCGGCAGCTGCTGCACATCTATCGGCAAACGGCCTGCGACTTGAACCGCATCGGTGTGAAAGCGCGCGCCATGAGCTTGCACAATCGCCCCGAGTTCGACAATCGGCTGAAGCGTACCGACTTCGCTTTGACCGTAAATAATTGAAACCAGCGCTGTGTTGGGCTGTAATGCAGCCCTTAACTGCTGTGGATCGACTGCACCCTGAGCATTGACGGGTAGCTGGGTAATTTGCCAGCCGCGGGCTTGAAGCTGCCGCGCGGGTTCAGAAATCGCCGAATGCTCAACGGCTGAGATGATCAGGTGAAAAGGGGCGGCTTGCCGATGCGATCGATGAACCTGATTGGCCTGCGCCTCTACTTGATTAGCCACACCGAAAATGGCCAAATTGTTAGCTTCGCTGCCGCCCGCTGTAAAAATAATCGATTCGGCAGTAGCAGCGTTGATTAAGCTAGCGACTTGGAGACGCGATCGCTCTAACATCGTCGCGGCCCGATTGCCCCATTCATGCAGGCTCGACGCATTGCCCCATTGCTGCATCATGGCGGTTTGCATCGCCGCGATCGCCTCAGGTCGGGGCGGGGTCGTCGCACTGTAGTCCAGATAAATTTGCATAGAGAAAAAACTGGCTGAAAAAGGCTGGAAGAAAAGCCGAAAGCGACCCGCGTCGAAAGGTTAGATACTGTATCAGGATATCGCTCTTGTGAACCGAGTGTGGTCTAAACCTTCCGCTCAGCCTTAGGGTTAATCCGGTTCTCGCGTAGGCTGAGAGGGCAAATCTCAGCATTTTCTCTACGTAAAGTTTACCGTTAGGCTTTCTTTTTGTAAGAACTATGGATTTTTTACAGAGTCTTACGTGATTACTGCAACACTTTAGGGTGCCCCCAGACTGGTATATATCAAAGTGGGTAGAACGATTGCACCGTTTGACTTCTTTGACTTAAAAGAGCCAGCGAATCTGTCGTTTTCCAGTTTTTTACTCGAACTGCTTTGTGAGCATGTCATCGTTTTTTTCTAAGTCTTCTTTTTCTCAGCGAATACTTGCTCATTCTGCTGTTTCTGATTCTCGGCAGGCAAAAATGCTGACAGTCGCGGAGTATTCATTGATTAGCTTAGGAATACTGATCGGATCGCTGTTTTTTGTGTTTGCGTTCTTGTTGCGGCGGGTTAGACAATTAACACACTTAGTTCGTCAGCGCGATCGCCAACTCACAAAAAACTTAGCAGCCGCTTCAGTCCAGACAAGACCAGCTACCTCTGCTGCGCGCTCGGCCGCCCTTACTCAATCGCAACAGGCTCAATCGCAACAGGCTCAGTGTCAGCAGGATCTTTTCAACCGCCAACAAGCGCTGCGACTAGCCCTACATCGAGAAGAATTTCGAGTTTACTATCAGCCGATTGTAGAATTGCAGACGGCTGAAATTGTGGGTTTTGAGGCGCTAGTACGATGGCAGCATCCGCAGCGAGGGCTCCTTCGACCCGCTGATTTTCTGCCTTTGGCGGCAGAAATGAACCTGATTGCAGCGATTGATCGCTGGATGCTGAAAGCGGTGTGCCAGCAGCTCAGCATTTGGCAAGCCGATCTTGACTTTCAGCGTCTCAATATTCAGCCTCGCCTCAGCATTAATCTGTCAGCGGCTTATCTCTCTCAGCCCGGTTCGGATGTGACGGGACTAGACAATGGGCTGGTAGATTATGTGCGATCGCTGCTCACTCATGACTCAATCGCGCCTCAGCAGCTCAACTTAGAAATCACTGAAAGTGTGATGATCACCGATCCAGAGCAGACAATAGAAACACTTCGTCAGCTCAGGGAAATGGGCCTCAAGGTGAGCTTAGATGACTTTGGCACTGGCTACTCTTCGCTCAGCTATCTTCACCAGTTTCCGGTCGATGTGCTCAAAATAGATAAAACCTTTGTGCGCTATCTGGGCGATCAGGGCAATGGCAGTCACGCTCACAATCGCGATCACGGTGCGGCTTTCCCGGATCGTCATCAGGTAATTGTTCAAGCCATTTTGGATTTAGCCAAAGGACTCAACCTTAGCGTTGTTGCTGAGGGCATTGAACAACCTTACCAGCACTCTCAGCTCAAGAAAATGAACTGTCACTACGGGCAAGGCAATCTTTTTGGGCAGGCGGTCGATGCCGCGTCGGCTCATGCGCTGTTAGCCCTTAAAATCCGCTAAAAAATCGCTGAAGCTTTGCAATCGCCGTCTCTATCGTGGCTTCATCAATTGCTCCAAAGCCGAAAATAAAGACGATCCGGCATTCGCGGCAGAGAGTGAAGTACCTGAAAATGTACGGTCTTACAAGCGGCCTTAAAGCTAATTTTCGTCTATCGGTAAATCTCTGGGTGAATCGCTTTTGGGGGCTTCGCTGTAAGGGCGCACATTCAGCGCGCGATCGCCGTTCCCAGGTTGTCCGTCTGATCGTCTATTGGGTCTGCTAGTTGGCTGTTCGTTGAGCCGCTGCTCATTGGGTCGTTCGCTAGGGCGATTACTGGGCCGCTGCCCATTATTTGGCCGTTCGTTTGGCCAATCAGGATTGTTCTGGCCTGGACGCATCGGTGGGCGTTCTGTTGAGGGATTGCCCGATGGATTGCCCGGTGAATTGGTAGGTGAGTTCATGGGCTCACGCGCGGGAGGGCGATCGCCATAGCGACCATTGTTATCGTTGTAGCGTGCTTCATCGGCGTAGCGGCCACGCTCTTCGCTAGGCTGCAACCGACCGGCAGGCCCGCGATATTCTTCGTAAGGCTGACGGGGCTGACGAGCTTGCTCATTGGCATACTGATCGTTGCGCCAATATTCTTCTTGGGCAGGAGCCATTCTTGGCGTACGCGCAGGCTCACGAAAAGCATTACCGCGATCATCTAACTCAGCCCGATACACTCGCCGAGCCGGTGGTCGCTCATTGTAGCGGGGCCGAGGTGCACGATTATCTAGCGGTAGCTGCGGTTCGACGCGAGGCAACCGGCTGCGAATGCGTTCAATCACAAGGGCTGTGAGCATTCCGGCCATTAGCAGCTGCTGAAATGACGCCAACAGCTCCATGTCCAAATGCGCCAGCAGAAAAAGGCCAGAAACCAGCAGCAAAACGGCATACACCTTATCAGAATCCCGCTCGTAGCCCGGCCTGAACTTTTCTAAAAAGAACAGCGCCAGTGCGCTCAGAATCAAAATAATGCCGATTAGCAGTGGAACGGGGGTACCGAAATTCACAACCGAATCCTCTTAAATAACAGCCGCTTGCTGCCTAAACAAAAATACGCTGAACAAACCGCATCAGTCAGTGCTTGCAGGCGCCAATTAGCAGCACCATAGCAGAGTTGATGACTCAACTGAGTACACCGCTGGTTTTATAGAAGCTTTCATCAGAAAGCTCCCATGACAGACCCGTAACCGATCTGTTAGCAGATCCTCTAAGCCAAAGCAGATAAAAACGCAGCTTTTAATTATTCTAACCTTGACAGAGTGAGAGTGTTCAGATGCGTCTCACTCAGACTGCCTTAAACCTTAAGATAGAACCCTGCGGCAAAAAACGACATAAAAAAATGGAAGAGCTAACTTTTCGCTCTTCCATTCATATGCCAGAGATAAGCCGGTTATACAGTCTCACAGCCGCTCATCTCAAATGGCCTATTCTCAAATAGAAATTGGGATATTCCGGTGAGATTGAGAGTTTGGTGCTAGTTACGGGTTACTTGGTCGCGCTGACTGATAAAAATCAAAGCAATAGTAGCAGGGACTACCAAAATCAAAAGACCTGCCAGCAGGCTGAGCATAAAATTAGTCAAAGAGGGCGTCATGGATCGTTGCCTTGGCTGAGCGCAAGGGGCGAAAGAAAATAGGTTCTAATTACTTTCTATGATATCGACAATCGCCACCCTTGAAAAGCCGAATGCAATTAGGCCAAACGGATTACTCTCGAACGTACTAAGCTAAAGCTAGAGTGCTGATAAAATTCATTTCTTTTTTTACAGATGTCTAACGCTGCGATCGCTTCCTGGATTATTGGCCCGCTGCTGAGCCTTTACACCTTGCTATTTCTATTTCGGATTATTTTGACCTGGTACCCTGAAGCCAATCTCAATAAGTTTCCCTTTGCTGTCGCTGCTTGGCCTACCGAGCCATTCCTGATTCCGGTTCGCAAGATTGTCCCGCCCATTGGCGGCGTAGACATCTCCCCGATTATCTGGGTCGGCATCGTTAGCTTTTTAAGAGAAATTCTAGTGGGTCAGCAGGGTCTGCTCCGAATGATGGGCTGATTCATTCGATCCATTGACTGGCTCACTGGCCAAAGCGTGGTTTGCAATAGCAGGCTTTGACAAAGGCGACGTCTGCTGATTTGCGACAAGCTTTATCGTCTCTATGCGCTGCTCAATTAATAAAACTTCCTACAGATGAGTCCCTGACTCTGCTGGATGGGCAAGCGCTAATCGCACAAATGACAGTGCCAAAATGATGAGAAACAGCACCAGACCAATCGTACAGGCATAGCTCATATCCAAATCTTTGAAAGCGGATTCGTATACGTAGTAAACCACGGTTTTGGAGGCGTTACGAGGGCCGCCTTGGGTCATGATAAAGACTTCTTCAAAAACCTTGGTGGCGGCTATAGCGCTAATCACTGCCACCAAAAAAAGGTAAGGCTTCATCAAAGGCAGCGTAATATCCCAATGCCTGCGCCAGCCATCCGAGCCATCAATGGCCGCCGCCTCGTACAGATCAGCCGGGAGCCCTTGCAGCCCCGCCAAATAAATCACCATGTAGTAGCCCAGCCCTTTCCAAATCGTCACCGCCATCACGCTAAATAGCACCCAGTCAGGGCTAGTCAGCCAGGGAATAGCGATTGGTTCAGAGAAAGCCTGTGGTAGAAATTGACCGATAACAGGCATGTTTTTCGCCGCTGCTGCTAGGCCAGACAGCATTTGATTCAGCAGCCCATTTTCAGCATAGAGCCAGCGCCAAGCAATGCCAGCCACCACCATCGAAACTACTACCGGGGTGTAGTAAGCAACTCGAAACCAATGCATGCCTTTGAGCGCTTGATTGACTAAAATCGCGAGAAAAAGTGGAGCTATAGTCAGCACCGGCACCACACAGACCAAATACAGCACCGTATTTTTCAGCGTTTGCCAAAAGGTTTTATCCCTCATCAACCGCTGAAAATTCTCAAACCCCACCCACTCCGGCGGCTGCGTCACATCGTAGCCATACTCCATAAAGCTCAGGCGGAAAGCCTGAAGCGCAGGCCAAAACACCACTAGCACTAACACCAACAGCGCTGGGGCTAAAAATAGATAAGGCGTTAGTGACGCTTTAAGCCGACCGCTCATGCTGACAAAAAGCTCCGAAAATTTTCACCGAGAAAGAGCGATCGCTCCGCATTGCGCCGCCGAGTCAGCCCTGCTAGCACCTTGCCACCGGCTTTATCCCACCGCAAAAACTGAGCCCCGACACTGCGCACATCCTCGCCCTGATTTAGCAATCGCAATAGCGTAGAGCTGCGAAATGCGCCTGAACCGATGTTGTAAGTAAACGACACCAGCGATGAAAACTGATTATCATTGATCGAGACACTCAAAGCCTCGTGAATTGCCTGCTCAAATCGAGTCAGATCTTCCTGCAAAAACTTTTCTGCTTCCGCTTCTGAAATTCGCATTCCTGGCTTTACCCCGCGAGTCGTACCATAGCCAATTGTCCAGATCCCAACTGCGTCGCGATAGGCATTCAAGCGCAAACCCTCAAATGATTTAATCAGCAAAAGACCGTTCGTGTTAATTCGCTTAGGAGCCACAGGTGCTGGCGGTGTAGGCACTTTAATTGGCTCTGGCTGAGGAGCAGGCGAAGGAGCGATCGCTTCTGGCTTCGGCAGCGGTTCAGGGGCATCTTCTTGCGTAGAAATGGTCATGCCACCCGGAAAATCAGCGCGGGCAAACCAGCTTTTCATCCCAGAGATGTTCACCACTTGCTCATTGGGATTGTTTTGAGAGGGATATTTAGAAATCTTTGAAAGGTAGTAGCCGCCTTCCATCAAATAAAACGCGGTACCGGTCTCTTTAATCCACGTTCCCATGATCTGCCATTCCTAGAAAATACAATAATGCGTATCGCATACTCGAAGCAAGCCTGCCTATAGTCATCCTGCTATAGTCGCTATGTATACCCCATTTTGGCAATTTTTTAATCCGGGTACTGGGATTACACCAAATTTCTTGATGTAATCTGTCCCCATTAAATTTGATATCTGCCTAGATCTGCCTTCAAGGGCTTTTCACCTTACCCACCATTGATTCGCAGCTTACAATAAAAAGAAAAAACAATTGTCTATGGCAACTCCTACCCTCTCCAGCGAGGCAAAAGCAGACAGCGCTGTCATCGCTCAGTCAGTCACTCAGTCAGTCGCGCCAACCATCGCGCCAACCGTCCGCCGATTAGCTAACGGCTTGACCATCATTGCTGAGCAGATGCCGATTGAGGCAGTCAATCTCAGCCTGTGGCTCAACATTGGCTCTAGCGTTGAATCCGATGCCATCAACGGCATGGCTCACTTTTTAGAGCACATGATATTCAAAGGCACTCCTCAAATCGACTGCGGTGAATTTGAGCGCCTCATTGAAGAGCGTGGGGCCGTGACCAATGCCGCCACCAGTCAGGACTACACTCACTACTACATCACGACCGCACCGGCAGATTTTGAGACGCTAGCCCCGCTGCAAATTGAGCTAGTGATGAATCCCAGCCTGCAAGGCGATCATTTTGACAAAGAGCGACCCGTTATTTTAGAAGAAATTCGGCGGGCGCAAGACAGTCCTCGTAGACGCACCTTCTATCGCTCAATGGAAATGAGCTTTGAGACGCTGCCTTACCGCAGGCCCGTGTTAGGCCCAGCTAGTGTAGTTGAAGAGCTCACCGCTGAGCAGATGCGCGCGTTTCATCACACCTGGTATCAGCCGCAAAATATGACAGCAGTGGCGGTGGGCAACCTCCCGGTTGAAACGCTGATACGAGTAGTGGAAGAGAGCTTTGAACAAGCTCTTAACCGCAGTGATCGGCAATATGCGAATCCAGACTTAGTTTCACAGGTTCCTACTACCCAGCCCGAACAGCCGTTTACGGGCATTCATCGTTCTGACTATATTGATGAGGCTTTGCAGCAGGCCCGTTTGGTGATGGGCTGGCGAGTGCCCGGTATGTGTGACCTAGCGCAAACCTATCCGCTAGATGTTGTGGCCTCTATTTTGAGTCGAGGCCGGACGGCAAGGTTGATTGACGATTTGCTAGAGCGACGGCAGTTGGTCAATAGCATTTCGGCTAGCAATATGACATTTGGCAATCAG